>CAYOOT010000046.1:0-11082 GCA_964405665.1 uncultured Bdellovibrionales bacterium
CCTATTTCTTTGCATCTTAAATGTCGGAAATCTTCTAAGTCAACAGTAAAAAAAAGTTTTTTAGGCATTAAGTAAATCCTTAATTTAGGAAATAATACCTTTTTTTAAATTTCTATTCAAGCGCAGGCGCAATGCTTTTTTGTTTTTGAATTAGTTCAAATAGTTGTTCTTTTAATTCGCTTAAACCTAAATTCGTAATCGAGGAAATTAAAAGTGGATTATAGCCTTTTTTCTGTAACCATTTTTTGGAAATTTCAAAAGCATGGGGTGTGTTTTTTAAATCAGCTTTTGTAAACACAACTAAGCGAGGAAGTCTTAAAACCTCTTCTGAGAAGTTGGCAAGCTCATTTTCGATAATGTTAAACTGATCTTTAACAACATTAAGTAAAATTTCATCTTCAATTTCCGCTGTTTCACCGAAAGAGCTTTTTGTTCCGTCCTGATTTGTGCTGATATCTATAATTTGCAGCAATACGGTAGTTCTTTCAATGTGTTTTAAAAATGTTATTCCTAACCCTTTCCCTAAGTGTGCATCGGGAATAAGTCCTGGAATATCGGCAACGACAAATCTTCTTTTACTATCTAACTCCACAACTCCCAGGTTCGGTGTAATTGTGGTAAAAGGATAATCCGCAATCAGCGGTTTAGCATTGGAAATAACAGAAATTAAAGTAGACTTTCCCACATTGGGAAAACCTAACAGCCCCACATCGGCAACTGATTTTAAAACTAATTGGAATTCGAAACTCTCTCCTTTTCTCCCACTTTGGGAAAAATTCGGAGCCTGGTTCGTTGCGGTTCTAAAAAAGGAATTTCCCTTTCCTCCGACTCCCCCTCGGGCAGCGACCCAACGAGAATTGGGAACTGATAAGTCTGCCACTAATTGATCTTTAAAAAAGACTTGTGTTCCAACAGGGATTCTTACAAAAACATCTTCTCCATTACTACCGTTTTTTCTTGCACCTTCACCCGCTTGACCGTCCTGCGCAATAATTCTTGGACTATATGCAATATCAATTAATGTATTTACACCACTATCGGCTACAAAAATAATTGCACCACCGGTTCCGCCATCACCACCATCAGGACCTCCGCGAGGAATATACTTTTCCCTGCGCCAATGCACAGATCCAGAGCCCCCATCTCCGGCCTTAACCAAAACTTTTGCTTCATCTTTAAAACGCATTCTCCCCTTCTTTTTCTGCTAAAGATATTGAATTATAATTTATAGTTTAATGCGTGAAAAAGGGGGGAAATTTAGAAAGGCCACAGCTAATGAAAAATTTAGGCTGCTTCTTTATGAACACTGACTTTAGTTCGCTCGCTTCCCATTCTTTCAAAAGCAACTATTCCATCAACTTTTGCAAATAATGTATAGTCACTTCCTACACCCACATTTTTTCCAGGATGCCATTTTGTTCCGCATTGACGAATTAAGATATTACCGGCAAGAACTTTTTCTCCACCAAATTTTTTAACACCAAAACTTTGTCCTTTAGAATCTCTACCGTTTTTTGTAGAACCCGCTGCTTTTTTATGTGCCATGTTGTTCCTTGAAAATTAAAATTTATAAGCTGATTTCACTAACCTTAACTCTGGTTAGATTTTGTCTATGCCCATTTTTAAGACGTCTTCCATGACGGCGCAGTTTTTTAAATATCAAAACTTTAGGTGCGCGCTTTTGTTCTAAAATTATACATTTAACTTTGGCACCTGGGATATTAGGCTTGCCAATTTTTACTTCATCATCATTGCCAACAAGTAATACTTCAGAAAGTTCAAGACTTTCTCCCTTTTCTCCGGCAATTGTTTCAATCTCCAGGATACTTCCTTGTTTTACCTGATACTGTTTCCCACCTGTTGAAATTACAGCGTACATTTCTTGATTCCTCTAATAATTCTATAACTTTAGCTAATCGAGGGCGCATTATGCACTAAGTTAATAATTCTTTCAATGCCTTTTACCTTTAAAAGAAGTAAATATATTTCTTCTTTTACTTCACACTTTCCTAACTTCAATGAATAACTATAATATATTAAATTGATACTTATTGGATTTTTAATAAAAATGTCAGCAGATATAAAAATAAAAATGAGTAATTTGAGGAACTTAGCCTGGATAGCAAGAAAACCACAGTTTATATATCACTGGGTTAAGCATTGGAAAAGCTTTCCAGTATTTACCTGGCTAAAAGCTGCAGATTACTTTTTGAATAAAAACTTCAAGCTTGCTGCTCAATATTATCGAATTGGTCTGAATAAACATAGAAATCATCCTGCAAAAAATTGTGCCCGAATGGACTATAGTTATTGTCTCTATCGCAGTGGGGATCTGAAGGAATCATTAAAAGAACTAAAACAAATGTGTTTGGAAGAACAAGAACAGAAAGATTGCTATTTATTGGCGGCAAAAATTTATTCATATCTGGGTAGAACTGATTTGGCTATTACGATGCTTAATTCAGGACTACGCTGTTTTCCAGATGATATTCTTGTTCTAACTAAATATTTGCATCTAAGTTTAGAAACTAATTTAGAACAGATGATTATTGATCATTTAAAAGAAAAACTTTTAAAGATAAAATCATTATTAAATCTCGATGATAATAGAATAGAAATTATTGATACGGCACTTGCTCATTACAGCTTGCAAATAGAAAAAAATGAAGACGGAGAAAAACTTCTTGCCAGAATTCTGGCCAGCGGAAAAGCTCCTTTTGAAGCAGTACTTCTTAAAGGTAAAAGACTGTTGGAATTAGGCAGAATAATTCCCGCTCGCGAACAATTAACCAGAGCGATGAAAATTTCTCCTCGAGATCCTTATCCAGTGTTATATTTAGCCGAAAGTTATCTCGAATATGAGAATTTTGAGGATCCCGAATATGCATTGCAACTTGCAAAATTAGCCTGTGAATTAAGTCTCTGGGAAAATGTTGAGTGCATGAAAACTTATATCGCCGCATTGGAAAAAAATTACGATCACAGCACAGCAGAATTATTTGAAGCACGTTGCAAAAAATTAATTTCTAGTTATAAACTGATTCCAAATATTAAACAGTCTAAATTGTTTGGTGAAGTTAAGAATAAAAGCGTATAGACATTAATTTATTTGATTTGAAGAAATTTATACTTATATTATTTTATTAATTTTCTTAAGAGGTTGTATGGCTTTTGATTCCAACGTGAAAACTTTATCCACAGGTTGTATTAGTCAAATACCCAAGCTTCAGACCACAGCAAGGGAGCTTTTAGAGGCAATGGAAGCCGCTGAACAACGGGAGAGGGCTGATAACAGCACTACAAATTATGATCAAGTTAAGGCTCGAAGCAAGACAAAAAATGCAATAAATAAAACTTCTTTTAGTGCAAATAATATTTTAAATAAAACAAAAGAAGCAAGAAGTAGGTCGTCTTTAGAATTTGGTAAAAATATTAATAATCAGGAAACTTCGGTTGCAAATTTTCTAAAGAGGATCTATTCAAAAATTCAACATAAGATCTTACATAAAATCAAATTATCCAGTTGCAATTCTGGACAATGATTTTGGTGAATTGGCCCTAATGGAAGTAGGCACTGCGATCTTTAATCTTTCAAATTCAGCAACAAGATAGCTTAAGTCCAATTCGTTCTTTGCTAAAAAGATTGATTGTAAATCATCTAAATCCTGAAAACGTTTGGCTTCAATGTTTAAAGCGAAGGTCTTGGCAATGATAATATCTTCGATTGTCATTGTAGGTATTGTGCTAAAGCCGTAATCGATTAAATTATTTTGGGCACGAACTATTGCTTTTTCTACCCAAGGAAAAACAGGAAGAAGAAAATCAATTGTGGCATCAAAACTATCCTTTGACTTGCTGCCAATGACTAAAGCTACAGGATTCTTTAGCTTTTTTTCTGCTGAGGCAATCCAACCAAAAGCTGAATTGTAGCCGATATTTTCAATGATTTTAATTGCAGATTTTTTACTGTTTTCTATAGAACCCGTATTAATTGCAATATCCAAATCATTAGTCAATCGAGGCTGTTTTCGATAATAACTTGCAGCCAGTCCTCCAGCAATTGCATATTGCTGTTGATATTTTCTTAGTTCTTTTTCAATAAGCTGCAGTAATTTAATTGGTGTCATGTAACCTCTTTTTGCCTATCTGCAGAGTTTCTATCGTTTCATCAATCCAGTTAATTACTTTTTCGCTTCGCAAAGAATATTTTTTTGCCAGTTTTCTTGTTTTCTCTTGAGTAGCAACTTTGATAATTTCTTGGATCAATTCTTCTTCTTCATTGTTAATTTCTAATGAATAGAAAATTTTGTTGGCAACTGGTTTAGAACTAATGATTTTTGCCGCTTTTAATCTTCTTACTAAATCCTGAACAGTTGATACTGATAAGCCGGTCATATCAGCAAGCTCTCTTAAACTTCTGGGGCGAGAAGAAACAGAAAGAGCGTAGATTAACTTCATCCAGGGTTGATCTAGAAGGAATTCGGAAAAAGTGTTTGGCATTTTGGTAGTGTACGAAAAATCGTACATTTAATCAAGATGCGTAGTAATGACACTGAACGAATCTCCTTAAGTGTCTGTATTTATTGCAATTGGAGGGGCACCCTTTATGGGTGCACGGTTGACTATTATATCTCGGAATGCCGGGCAGGTATAAAACCTGCCCCTACACTAACGTTTAAGCGCTTGAGCATTTTTAACCAAATTCACAAAGTCCCGTTTGTAACCAAACTGATCACTGCCCTTTGATTTTTCGGCTAAGTCAGCTACTTCCCCAAGTGAATAGTTACCTTTGAATTTACTGTCTCTTAAAATAGTTCCAAAGTAACTAACTGCTGCAGCAAATTTAAAATCATCACTGGCTGCGCTAACTTCGTGTTTTACTTTAGATCCCTCAATTGGAAACTCTAACAAAGAGGAAACATTTCCTTCCGGAGCTTTGTATCTAACTTTTAAAAAAGCAAGCTCCCCCGGCATTTCATCAATTGGCTCTTTACTCATTTCCGGCTGTTTATTTGCTTGATAGCGATACTCAGCAGCCTGGCTTTTTGCCAAATCGCTTCCAGCTAATACCACTTCATATAAAGCAGTCACAGTATGTCCTGAACCAATTTCCCCAGCATCAATCGTATCGTTATTAAAGTCTTCCTTGTTAAGTTTTCTATTATCATAACCAATCAAACGGTATTCCAAAACTTGTTTAGGATTAAATTCAATTTGTAATTTTACATCTTTAGCTACAACTTCCATGTTCCCAGAAATATCTTCTTCAAAAACTTTTCTTGCTTCCTGAAAACTATCTAAATAAAAGTAATTGCCATTACCTTTATCAGCAAGTTGTTCCAGCAAGCGATCGTTAATATTTCCACTTCCCACACCCACGGAAGTTAGAGTAATTCCACTTTCTCTTTTTTCTTCAATCAATTTAATTAAATCATCAAAGTTAGTAACTCCCACATTAAAATCTCCATCGGTTGCTAAGACCACTCTATTCACGGAGCCAGGAAGATAATGACTCTTTGCTACTTGATAGGCTTGAATGATTCCCCCACTACCATTTGTTGAGCCACCGGAAGCAAGTCCATCAATAGCATTAAGAATCTTGTCTTTTTCAGAAACAGTGGTTGAATCCAAAGCTATTCCGCTAGATCCGGCATAAGTGACAAGAGCAATGCGATCTGTTGGTTTCATCTTATTAACAAGCAATTTAAGACCACTTTTTACTAAATCCAATTTATCAGGAGAGTTCATTGAACCAGAAACATCCACCAAAAATACTAAGTTCCATTTGTTATCACCGAGCGAGTCTTTGGCTTTTACACCAACTTTTAATAAGTAGCGTGATTTATCCAAAGGTGAAGGAGCAATTTCATAATGCACGGCAAATGGTTTTTCTGTTTGCTTTGGATAGCTATAATCAAAGTAGTTAATAAATTCTTCTATCCTGACAGAATCCTTCGGTGGTATTTGTCCCAGGGAAAGGAATCTTCTGGCATTAGCGTAACTTGCTGTGTCCACATCAATGCTAAAAGTTGATACAGGTTCTGCAATTACTTTTATTCTTGGATTTTCTTCATATTGGCCATAGCGTTCTGTGTTCTCAATTTTTGCAGAATAGTCTGGTTCAGGTTCAATTAGTATTCGATCATTGTAATGATTAAATCCATGTTGTTCTGGTGATCTTCTCGCTTTGGCAATATCACCAAGCTTTCCACCCATAGGTGCAGGAGCACCGGCAGCGACCTCACTTGCAAAATTTTCAGAATAATCAACGGGGTTCATGGGATTTTGCTTCCCTTTAATTGCAGACTGTTCTGATTTATTTTGCATTTCTCCAACTACTGAAACTTTCTCTTTTGCTAAATTTCCATAGCCCTCAACCTGCATTTTGGTTAGTTGATTTACTGTCTTTTTAGGTTCTTCAAATGATCTTGTTAAACTCTTAGGGCCTTTTGCAATATCATTTTCTTGGGTAACAATTTGTTCTTTTGGAAGATTCTTAGGTGGCATAGGAGAAATATCTTTCTTTTCTCCTATAATAACAGGACTTTCTACAAGCTGCTGCTGAGAATCAGAGAATAGTGATTCTGATTGTTTAAGCACCAAAATCCCAATGCAGACGGTAGCAAATGCTGCAGAGACAGTTAAATCAAGCTTCCAATTTCTAACATTTAGTTTCATAAATAACCTCCAAATAAAACCTGAATCCTGTTTTTCAACTCGATCCATAACCTTAACAACGAAATTTGGATTTAATATGTGCTTGTCTTTTGCTAAATGTTGTTCTAATTCAACTATGTGCTGATATTCTAAAAAAGATTGTTTTAACTGAGCATCTTTTGCTAAGGCTTTTTCCAGCTCCTCTCTTTTGACGCTGTCTAATGTGCCCTCAATATAATCGATGAAGTTTTCTTCTAATTTATTATTCATATTGCACCTAAAATTCTTCATTTAATTTACGAAGCTCACCTTTTACATTTAGCCTCGCTGTATTTAATCTTGATCTTACTGTTCCTACCGGGATATTCAGCATCACTGCGACTTCTTCATAACTATGTCCTTGTAATCCACATAAAACTAAAACCTCTCGAAAAATTGGTTTAAGCTCTGCCAGTGCTCTTTGAAATAAAGTTAAATCTTCTGAAATATTTTCTTTCTCCTGTGGCATATCGTGTTTACTTAAATCCAAATTGCGAGTTTTAATTTTTTCTTTATAGACTCTGGAACGAAAGTAAGAGTTCGTTGTGTTTAGAGCAATTCGATAAAGCCAAGTTGAGAACTTGGAGCGACCTTCAAAACTGGACAAATTAAAGTAAGCCTTGGTAAAAACCTCTTGAGTTAATTCTTCAGCATCGCTTGGATTTCCGACTTGTCTGATAATCAAGGAGTAGATTAAATCTTTATTTCTGTTGACCAGTTCTCTAAATTTTTCCTTCTCTCCCTGAAGAATACTTTTTATCAATAAATTATCTTCTTCCATGGACACCTGAGGGCTAAGACTGATTGCTATACTAATGTCTTGTTTCATAAAACAAACACTTTGAACTTATAAAAAGGAATTCCTTTGGGGAATAGACAAAAAGCTTAGGGGTAAAGTTCGATTAAGCTTTATTTAATAAATAACCACCTATAATACCTAGTAATATTGAGAGCGGATATATCTCTCTTGGACCGCGGACGTCCTCGTCCGCAACCTGGAGTGTGTTGAGGCAGGAATCCTCATAGTCTAAAATAATTTTTGTTAGTGCTTAACTTTGAGACTTCTGTCTAAAATATGACCCGGGTTGCGGACGAGGACGTCCGCGGTCCAGAAAAATTATTTTTACCTAACTCCGACGGTATGTCTAACTTCATCCATTAAAGGCAGGGCAATCGCTCTTGCTCTCTTAGCACCATCTTGTAAAACATCATTCAAATCATTCTTCCGATTAATCCAGTTATTATAACTGTCTCTCAAAGGAGCAATGACTCGTTCAATCACTGTTAATAACTCTTGCTTGGCATGTCCATAACCAAGTCCGCCTTTACGGTAACGTTCTGCCAAGCTTTCTACTTCATCCTTAGTAGCTAAATGTTTATACAATTGAAAAACATTGCAGCTAGCAGGATCTTTAACTTCTTCTACGCCTTTGGAGTCAGTAACAATTTTCATTACTTTTTCTTTGAGCATTTTAGGTTCTTCAAAAAGACCAATATAATTATTATAGCTTTTGGACATTTTTCGGCCATCGACACCGACAATGACACTCGTTTGTTCATCAATTAGTGGTTCGGGAATTACAAAAACATCTTTTTGATAAGCAGTATTAAATTTAATGGCTACATCGCGGCACATTTCAATATGTTGTTTTTGATCCGCTCCTACTGGAATAAGATTTGCTCGATAAAGTAAAATATCGGCTGCCATCAGAATCGGATAAAACATCAAACCAGCATTGAAATTAATATCTTTAGCTCGAAAATCTTTTACTTTGTGCGCTCTTTCTAATAACCCTGTGGGAAAATGACAGGATAGATACCAGGTCAATTCACAAACTTCAGGTACATCTGATTGCCGGAAAAGGATTGTTTTAGAAGGGTCCAATCCAATAGCTAGATATGCTGCCGCTAAAGAAACAGTGTAATCTCTTAAGTGATCCGAAACTTCTACTGAAGTTAAGGCATGTAAATCTACCAAACAAAAAATGGTATCATAATCCTTTGCCAAAGTAACAAAACGTTTCATCGCACCAAGATA
This sequence comes from uncultured Bdellovibrionales bacterium, assembly GCA_964405665.1. Classification (GTDB taxonomy): domain Bacteria; phylum Bdellovibrionota_C; class UBA2361; order SZUA-149; family CAZDWZ01; genus CAYOOT01. Next base: position 8,735 of record CAYOOT010000046.1, read on the forward strand.
ATTTCCAATGTGCACTTGAGCACCCGATGGTTGAACACCTGAAAGAACTAGTTTTTTTGTCATCTTAAAATCCTTATTGTTTAATATTTAACAAAATGAGCACACAAATGTAAATAGTAGAATTATTTTAGTCTAACCTTCATTGCTTCAAATAGCACAATAGATGCTGCTTGATTAACATTTAAAGATTGTATTTTTCCTTGCATCGGAATTTGGACTAAATAATCGCAGAGCGATTTAGTAAGCGCTCGCATTCCTGTTCCCTCAGATCCAAGAACTATCGCTATTGGCAATGGAAAATCAAAACCAAGTACGGATTTACTTTTTTCATCTAAAGAAGTTCCTAAAATCCAAAAACCTTCTTTTTTTAATTTTTCTATCGTTTGAGCCAAATTGGCAACTAATGAATATTTTAAAAACTCAGTTGCTCCTGCTGAAACCTTCCTTACGCTAGCGGTGATTGGGCTAGAATTTGCTTTACTGATAATTATCCCATCAATTCCCGTAGCTTCTGCCACTCTAAAAATTGCTCCCAAATTATGAGGATCTTGAATTTGGTCCAAAATCAGTAAAATCTTATTTCCTTCTTCTCCTAATGAAAATTTAATGAGCTGGTTTAAATCAACTGCTTGTTTAGCGATAATCTTTGCAACAATTCCCTGATGATTTGCCATTCCAACAAATTTATCCAACTCTTGGGCCGAAATACTTTTATTTTTAATTTTTTTTGACTCTATAAGCTCTTTAATTTGCTGATCACTAAAGCTTGTACTGATGTAGATTTCTTTTAAAGATGCAGGATTGAAGCTGAGTAATTCCAGAATGGGCTTTCTTCCATAGATATAGCTATCGCTATTTTCAGAATGATGAGGACTTTTTGCCTGATGTTTCTCCATTTACAATTAATTAACATTATTTAAAATAATGCACAATTTCCCTCATTTTATAATTTCATTGCGCAATGGGAATCTTTATTAGAAAATGCTTCATATAACATAAAGTAGTAATTGACTATGATAATAGAATGCCCCTCATGTAAAACAAGATTCTCAGTGGACGATGATCATGTAGTCCGGATTGATAATCCTCGCTTCCATTGTTCCAGGTGTGATCATTATTTTTTTCATCAAGCAAAAAGCCCAGAGCCGGTAAATTTTCAAAAGCAAGATCCTCTTCCAGAAAAATATTTTGATGAAAACGTTAACCAAGAAACAAGCTTTGCTGCAGACAGTCCCGATGAATTTGAAGAAATGATTGATTACCATCAGACTCAGCTGAGCTTTAGTGATTTAAGTCAGGATAATGATGAAGCAGTAAAGGAAGCAAATTTTTCCAAAGAATCTTTAATCAGCGAAGATCAACCTCAATTTTTTGCCAGCTGGCCTGACCAACAAACAAATTCCAATTACGAAGCTGATCTAAGTAATATTCAGAGTGAGTTTATTCGAAACAATCTTTTTGCGAAAATTAAGAAGGAACCTGTAAACGCTAAAAAAGAAACTTCAGCTCCAATTGCGGCGACTACTCCAGTTGTAAATTCTCTTGCTGAAATTGACGCGATCACACCAGCTAATTTTCGGATTGAAACAACCGAAGAAAATTACAATGAAAGTGAAGAACGAACAAAAATCATTTCCGATCTCAATAAAAAAAATCTTTTGCAGAGATCTTCAACTTTTAATTTTTCAGCAATTTATTCTTGTATGATCTTTCTTTCTTTTCCTCTACTTGCCTTTCTGGGAATATTCTCCTGGAGCCAAAATCTATCCCATACTCCTCCCATAATAAAAGACATGCTAGGAATTGAATCAAATAATTTCCCCTACCCTCCGCCACTTGGTCTTGATGTGATTGATCTACATTCAAATTTTATTAATTTGGATAATGGAATTAAGGCGCTAGAAATTAAAGGCATGCTGCATAATGCTACTTCTAAAGTATATGAAGATGTAATGCTTGATAGTAGACTTTTTAATCAAGAAAATATGTTGCTCGATAGAATAATCGTTAATTCCAATAATAAAATTGTTTCAGCAAAAGTGGAAACACTTAGTGCCGAAGCAATTCTTGATATGCAAAAATCTTCATCCAGTAATAGCCAGCTAAAAATTGGTCCCAATGATAAAATTCCATTTAGAGTGATGTTTTTTCCCTACCTTTCAAAAATAAAAGATACAGACCAAATTAAATGGTTTAGCACACGGGTTTATAGTACCAGGGCTACTACTAGTTAGACTTTAGAATTACTTTTTATCTTTTTTATCTTCAGGATTGGCATCGATCGTTTTAGAATCACGATAGCCTTTTTTGAAATTTTTAATGCCTTCTCCCAGAGAAGAACCTAATTC
>CAYOOT010000046.1:11182-20448 GCA_964405665.1 uncultured Bdellovibrionales bacterium
AACATCAAAGACCATTACACATAAATTTAAGTTTTGCTAGTATAAAGAAGAAATTATCATAATTTTACTCACAATTGTCCAGTATGCAAGGCATAATTAAAAAGCAAAACTATCAATCCAGTCTTACTAAAGCATTTCTGCTATCAATGGTCTTGCATCTATTGATACTTTTTTTTCTCAACACTTTTAAAAATACAGATCATTTTCTTAATCAGGATACAATAAAAGTTAAATTATTAAGTCCTGTGGAACCCACTAAAATTATCGAGCAAGAAAAGCAGCAAATAGTGAGCACAGAAAAATCTCTGGAAGTTGTTCCCAAGAAAGAGACAAATCTTAAATCGGAATTTAACAATCAAACAGAAAAAGAAAGCATTAAAAAGGGAGATCCTTTAGCACAAACTCCGCAACAAATAAAAGTAAAACAACCTAAACCGGAAAAGCAACAAATTGCTGAGAAAAAAAATACTGCTTCTGAAAAAAACACTTCTGCAAATTTAAAGCTTTCTGAAGATCAATTAAGTGATGCCACTTTAGAGAAGAAAGAAGCCGTTGATGAAAAAATAGTCGAAGATAATGTGCGAGAACATAAATTTGCCAGTATCCAACCCTTTTCTAAAAATTCTATTGCCAATATCTATTCCAAATTCGGCAGTGCCGATTATTTACCGGAAATTCCTGATGGAGACCTCACTTTACTTAATACCAAAGCAGATCACTTTGCTGTTTTCGTAAAACGTGTGGGATTACAAGTTTTTAGTGCACTTAGAAAACTTTCCTGGCAAGAATTAGCCCGCATGGAAATTTCCCAAATCCGGGATTTTTCAGAAATAGAGGCTATTTTAGATACTAAAGGAAAACTTTTGGAACTACGCTTTAAAAATCATTCCGGTTCTACTAGTTTCGATCAAATTCTAAAACAAGCAAGCAATCAGGGTGCCTGGGATCAGAACCCACCGGCCGGTGCTCAAGCCAGTGATGGAAAAATCCATTTTTTATTTAAAGGAAAAACTTGGGCGAGATTTAGTGCAAATGGGATTGGAGAACAGAGGTGGTTGTTATTGGGGGTGGGATTATTGTAATATTAGCTTTCGGAGAGCGGACCTCGGGGGTGGAACCCCTTTAGTCCACTAAAATTAGCTATATAAATTTCAAACTAGAAGTTTATCGAGGTATAATGAAACTTAAGCAACTTCAAGGCAAGATTAATCAACTTCAAGCTCAGGTAAATTCAGAAGGACTTGAGGATTTTCTTGGACTGTCACCAAGTCAAATGCATGCTCTGCTGTATAGTGAATTTGATGAAATTGAGCCGATTTTGTGCTTCAAAAGCAATTTCGATCAGAGCTTATTGAATAACGTGCCTATTGTGAAAAAAATAAACTTGCTGATTCGATTGATTGGAGAAGTAGGAGAAGCGAAGGCGACTCAAAACGGCTACCTTCCAAAGAAGATAGTTAATGCACTTTATGATTTTCCATTAACTGCTCGTCAGTTCACCGTGCCAACTGAAGATTACGCCCCAAACATTCTAGCTCTTCGTTATGCCGTTACGGATTGCGGTTGGTTAAAGAAAAAGAATCGAAAATTTTCGTTAACTAAGAAAGGGCAACAGATCTTTGAAAAGGGATTTACCTCTCTGGATTATGTAACGCTCTTAAAATACTGGTTCAAGAAATACAATTGGTCTTTTACGGATGGGCATCCTGAATGTGCATTTGTGCAACAAGCTGCATTATTTTCACTTTACATGCTTCACCAAAAGGCAAAGGAACTTTTCCCAACTGCGCACTTTGCGGAGCTTTTTATTCAGGCATTTCCCATGGCTTTGGTGATGCTTCCAGAAGAGAAACATTTTCCAAAACCAGCAAAGGAAAGATTAACAGATATAATTAGATTGCGATTCTTAGATCGCTTTGCTTCGCATTTTGGATTGGTAGACTATGTTGTTGATGAAAATCTTCCATACCTAGAACGAGACAAGAAGTCACAGGTAAAAACAACCAACTTGTTTTCTGAAATATTGTGCTGGTTTTCACAAGAGAAGCAACAATCTAAACAAATATTGGATGTGGCTGGAAATGACTTTTTACATTAGATCGGATGCTCATACTCAATATTGAAAGGTCAGCCGTATGACACTATCTTTCATAAAACGAATGGGGGCAAATAATATGAAATTAGTAGCCGAAGATACCAAACGTTTTTACACAATCTGGTGGGGCCTCCTTTATTTTGTTAACCAAAAAAGAATGCTGGTTGAAGATCTTACTAAAGAAGTAAAGATCGGGGCTCTCCCGTTGGAAAAGGGAGCCATATTAAGAACTGAACTCTGGAAACATCCAGAGTTGATAGATTCATTTGTGAGCACGAATCCAGGGAACTTATCGATGCGTGACTTATCGGTAGCATCAAGTTGGAGCAACAGAATCGAAGGAAAATTCATCCTATTTCGACATCTTAAGAAATATTCAATCTTTTTAGGCACTGATGATCCCCCAAGGGCTTTTGGGGTTCAAGGTCTTGCCTCTGGATTGGATGAAATGTTTCCTTATCTTCCTGTTTTAGTCGAAGCGGTATTACTGCCATTCGAGGAGAAGCTGATTTATGACAGTTTTCTGATTCCATACAACATCACATTTGGCGGTGGTATGAAAAGTGAATTCAACGAGTCTTATCGCCAAGCCAAATCCGGTGAGGGTATCATCGCTTCCCTAAGTCAAGTGCTGCAAATCGCAAATGGGTTGGAGATATTACCTATATATAAAGAGAATCAAGGACGACTTATTTAACTTCAGTGATTGATTTATACTCGCGTCTAGTAGTTGGTTGGCAGGTATCTGACAAAATTGATTTTGAACTTGTATGCAATGCTTTTAGCAAGGCTGTTTTTAGAAGAAGGATGATACCGGCAGAGATGGTTTTTCACTCTGACCGAGGTTCACAATATGCTGGCAATGATTTTACAAAATTATTATTTAACTACAATATACAGCAGAGCATGAGCAGAAAAGGTTATTGTTGGGGGTGGGATTGTTGTAATTTAAATTATGCTTTTGCTGAAAAACTGATCTTCGTGTAATATAATAATATGACTAAAAAAAGAGATATAACATTAACCAAAAAAAAGTTTGGTGAAGATTTAGTTGATGAGCAAATTGATTATTGGCAATCATTGGGCCTAAAAGAAATTTGGCGTGCCACAAGAGAAGTTACTTTATTAGGATATGCCATGCAGGGTCTTCCGATCAATTCCGATAATATCGATAAAAATATTTTGATAAAACAAGCTGTTCCTTGGAGCAAACAAAGCACTAATCAAAATGGAGATGCTTAAAGTGGCTTCCTCCTTACCTGCTTTTTCCCAAGACATGGTTGATCTATTAACAATTTTTAATAAACAAAATGTACGTTTCTTAATTGTCGGAGCACATGCAGTTAATTCCTACACTGAACCTCGAGCAACTAAGGACATTGATATTTTGGTTGAACCTACCCCCGAAAACGCTTCTAATGTTTTTATAGCCTTAAAAGAATTTGGGGCTCCTTTAGAGGGAGTTAAGATTAGTGATTTTGAGGACACAGAAAATTTTTTTATTATTGGCATAAAACCTAATCGAGTCGATATCTTAAAAAAAATTCCAGGGTTAGATTTTTCCTTTGCTTGGTCAAGAAAAAAAGAAATAAAAATCGACGGGATTTCTTTTTTTATACCAGGTATTGAAGATCTCCTTGTTGCAAAAAAAGCTGCAGGCCGACCCCAGGATTTAGTTGATGCCAGTAAGCTGGAAAAAGCTTTAAGTAAATTAAAAAATGAGTTTAAGAAGTAACTTCAGAATTAAGAATTCAAATGCTTTCTAATTCAAATCTATCTCTCTCCAAATATCTTCAGGCACAACTCTTAATCTTAATAAATCTAAAAACCCATTGAGCATTCTTTGATAGAAAGCTTCATTATGGGTTTCTTTAGATTCCCAGGCATGTGAATCTTCATGAATTAATGTTTCAAGAATATCAAATAATAAATTAAAATCTGCTTCGGGATCGTTTAGAGAATCATTATTTTCCAATCTAGAAAGCCAACTTAATAATTTTGAATTTTTTATCATATTCCAAGAAGTCGAATTTTTTGTCATTATGGCAAACCTTGGATAATTTGTTGTGCCGAAACCTACTTTATACTCTGCAGCTGGATATGATAAACGACTCCTTAATAACGGCGTCATGATTTGGGAGAGCAAATCAGCAAATTTTTGCTGTGCTGCACTTAGTGGCTCTTTTTGTTCACTCCACACATCTTCACTTGCTCCTTTTTCTATTAGTCGACGATATCTATCACCCAATGCCTCTAATGCACCATTTCTGAAAGCTGGGACAAGAGAACTTAAATCCACTTCTTTCTTCTGGGCTTTTACCATCGCAAATATCTTATTTCTAAGCTCCATTAGAGACATTCTTTGATTATCTGGCATCCATACTTGCACTTGAGTTATTAGTTGTGCAAGTTCGTCGGGATTTGCAGAGATCGAATTTAGCGAATCAATATCGATATCTTTCCACTGACTATTATTAATAGCTTCAGCTAATCTCACTACTCTAAAGCTTAAAGGTCTTGTCAAATGTTCTGAGCGATAAAGAAAATCTTTAGGTACTGCAGCATAAGCATTTTCTCTAGCTACCGCTTGTAATACACAAGCTAAAACCTTCTTTTGCAGTTCTTCAATATAAGTTTCTTTTTTAGCCAAACCAGATCTTTCACGATTTAGTGGGATATTACTAGAGAGTTCTAGACTTAGATTCATATCTTGAATAAGCTTTTTTAAATCTTCTGGCACAATTGCCCATAATTCAGGATCTTGTTGCAGATCCATAACAGAAAATCCTGCTTGTAATACTGCAACTTTTCCTGAGGAACGTTTAATTAATCTTAGCTGTTTTGAACTTGCCTTTTCTCTTTTTAATTTGGCAAATTCTTCTATTGTTTCTGTAATTAAGATTTTATTAAATGTTAAACTAACTGGATATTTACTTTTTGCATAAAAATTACTAATATTACCAGCGCACTTTACAATATTTTCTTCAATAAAAGCTATCTCCAGAGCAATACGCGTATTTACTTCTTGCTCATTGAGTCTAGTTATTGGGTAATCTTTATAACAACTAGTTTCAGTTCCAATAAATTCTCCCTCAACTTCAGAAATAGTTGCCTGCCAATTGTTATTCTGATCTCTAACTGCATCTAAAACAAAATGCCGGTTTTCGCCTCTTACACCACTTTCAACTCTAACTTTACTTGCTGAATTAAGATTCTTATACCAACCTCTTCCTAAAAATCCCTCTGATTTTGGATCATTTTCACTAGCAGAAGTTCGATCCAAGGGTAATAAATAATTAAGTATATCATGAAGATTCATTCCGCAGCCGTTATCTTTAGTGCTAACTTTTAAAGAAAGCTTTCCTTTTGATTTAATAACGTTTGTCTCAATATCAACCTTTGGCTGAACTCTAGCCTTTCTTGCCGCTTTAATACCATTTTGTATATTTTCTCTAATCCAATCATTATCGGAACCTGTATTGATTACTCTGGCAATGGCAGATTCAGTTCCTTTATACATTGTATCTTCGGAGACAGCATTACAAAGATCCACTACGCTTAATTCACTTTTATCTTTTGCTAATAAAGAAGTATTTGTTCTGATCCCAGCTAGAGTTCCCAGCCTTCCTTGCCACTGACAAACGGAAGCAATTTGTTTTTCATTTTTAGCTTTTAAGAAAACAAGTCGAATATCTCCTCTTAAGTATTTACATAACCCTAAACCTTCTGGAAGTTCTGCTGATTTTAATTCTTTTCCAAGAAAATCATAGCCATTGCAAAATATTTCTTTATTAATTGTATGTGTTTGAGCAAGCAATGGAACTAAATTATATCCGGCATTGGTATTATATTTAAAAATATTAACAAACCTCTCTAATATTCTATTATAATATTCGTAATTATTCTCCGCATCAGTTGTAGCAACTAAAGAAATACCAATAATACCTTCTGCAAATCTTCTTTGAATATTTTGGTTTTGAGATATAAAAAACTCATTTACGATCATTGCCACTTGAGGATTAATTTTCTTAATTACAGATCCAGGAAGATGTCCCAAAAGCCATCCTAAATCTGTTAATTCATGCTTACTCCAACTATATGCTAGCATGTTTTTTTGTAATTGTATTAGTTCTTCTGGTTTTAAATGGTTTGTCGGGGATGATTGTAAGAATTCTTTTTCATGTTCTGCTAAACTTCTATCGGTAACATTTGATAATACAGGCAAACATTGTAATGGCAATCTTCCATTACGATCTTGTTGAACATAAATTTTACCTTTATAGATTCCATTAATTGTGCTAATTTTGCTGACAAAAACTGCATCACCGCCATCTTTATCGCTTTGCCATAAAGCAAGATCTGTTTTTTCTTCTTCAGTACACACATAAATTTGGCCAAATAGTTGCTCCGATAACAATATGAAATTAGGATCAAAATAAGGCCAACAAAATATTTTTAAAAGATTATTTGACTTGTCAATTTTATATAAAGTCGTACCATCTTTTTTTGTCATACAAAAATAGAGACCATCAGATATTTTTTTTAGATGTAAGATTCTATCTTTGGTAGTAAATATCTTTTGAAGTTTATTTTCTTCTTCATCAATCCTATATATACAGTACTCAGCATTCTCTTCGTGTGCAACTAAATAAAGACTACCCCATATTTCTTCGAAATCGATAATGATGCTTTTGCTCGTAAACATTTTTTGAATTTTATTTGCCGGATCAATTCTGTACACACAATTTCTATCATTTTCATCTTTAGAATTAAAATAAATAGAATCAGATATTTGTTTGTCTTTTAAAAAGATATTTTCATTTTTTTTGGTAAACACTTTTTGAATTTTACCTTCCCGATCAATTCTATATATACTGCTTAATCCACTATCTTCTTGGCCACTCAGATACAGCCAACCCTTAATTTGCCCTAACACATAAAAAAGCTTATCCGAACTAAACAATTTCTTAAGATTATTTTGTCTGTCAATTCTATATATATTGTTTTGATTATCTTCTTCATTGACTGTTAATATATAAATACTGTCAGATATTTTTTTACAGTATTTAATTAAATCCATTCCTAATGACACTCTTGAAACAATATTTTCTTGATCAATTCTATATATACAACCTAAGTCATGAGTTTGTTCATCTAAATGTAAATAAAGATTCCCATTTAACTCAAACACATCAAAATAAAAATCGCTATTATCAAAAATTGTCATTACTTGATCAAGTTGAAATTGCTCTCCAAATATTTGGCATATTGCAGATATTCTTTTGACTCTATTTAGATCTCCCGGCCGGAGAGCACGATTGATTAGCGCTTGAACTCTGAGTGCCTCAGCAAACTTAGGTAGTAAATTGACCGGAACATTCTTAATTAGCTTTTGATAAGTATCATCAACACTAAGATTACTAATGGATGGTACCGTTTCTGTAATGGGAGTATCGATTCCTAAGATCTTAACTTCACTTTGAGGTTTTTCCCCATAGTTAATCCAAAAGTTAAATAAAAGATTTAACAACACCGATCCTTGTTTTGGAAAAGCCCGCTCTTGGTAATAATCAAAGTTCTCTTGATTAATAAATAATTGATTTCCACATCTTACAAAAGCAGTTTCATCATTTAATTTTATTGTCCAAACTGTTTTCAACTTTGAACGCTCTCTTCGTACAGATACCGTTGCGGGATCAAAATCAAATAAGTCTGCATTAAGAGAAATTATTTTTTTTCCTTGAGTAACCGCAGGATCAATAGCAACTGCAAGTTCATTAGGTAAAATTAAATACTTAGATTCAAAATCATTGTCAGCCAATAATTCTCTTACTGCATTTTTTGTTTTTCTCTTAATTTGAGATAGTAAATCATCTTCTAAGAGTGTGGACTCTTTCGGCCTTTCTGACTTCCATAAGAAATCTATTATTGCATAAAGGTTATTTAATACTGGAGCTATTTCCCGAGGATTTTTCTTTAATACTTTTAATGTAGAGTCAAGGGCGTCACTTAAGGCACCTATTGTTAAATTATCTAGTTTTATCTGATCTCTAGATTCTCTTTGTGTAGCCCAAACTGGCAGATCGATCACTAATTCAGGAGAAATATTTTCTGCTGATAGTTCCAGTGTCTCCACTTCTGTGCCAGCAACTAAAATTGTTACAACAGATTTATTAGTTGGTCGGCCAGTAGTCTGCTTTTGATAATATACTTCCGTTTTTGTGCTTGTTGCATTCCGACGAAGCTCTTCTGAATTACTGTTTGTAGAAACATAAGCAACTACAAGTGCTTCCAATAAGGGAGAAATAGTATTACCATCTTCATTTATTTTGCTAAGTTCTATTCCAGTGCCATTATCTCGAACATGAAACTCTTTACCATCTTCGGTAAACCAGAATTTAACTATTTTATCATCGGTAAGCCGAAGTTTTGCAGGCTTAGCATTTAAATCTCTTAAGTGATCTATTTTATTTACGCGACGTTCATGACCATGTTCATCTATGTTTAATAATACCCCTCTCCGGGAGCGACTAAATCTTTTTTCAAGCCAGCTCTGAGCTTCCTGAACTTGAATAGGATTAGAAGATTTATGAATAACCATCTCTGTTCCCAATGGTTGATTTGTTACAATAGAAGAATAAAAATTAACCCTCAAAACCCCATTGATAATTTTATATACAACTCTGTATTCCTTATTAGGTTCAGTGTTAGTTATTGTTTTATATTCTAGTCTATCGCCTTCATCACTTAACCAAGATAAATTCTGTAACGCCCCTAATCCAAAACGTCCCAGTGCCTCACCCATGGCATCAAAACCATTATTTATTGCTTCTGCCAAAGATTGATAAATATTTGCCGATTGCAATGCCATTATTGTCTCTATTCTTGCAGGCTGATGTTGGTACCCTTTTTTTCGAGAACTATTTAAAAAAGAGGACATTGCGCTTTTGAGACTGGCTCCGTTTCTAAGTGCGCTGATCATTTCAAGGCGACTTGCTTCAGCTTCATCACTTGGTAAATCTCGTAAATAATAAATTAGACTTACATATTGGGCATAATCAAACCCATCCTCTGTATAAAAGCTAGGCATCCTTTTTTGTTTTGCTGCTGCAATATTTTTATCATGTAAATTTACTAAGAAATTATCTGAATAAGTTTCCTGGACATTTAA
>CAYOOT010000047.1:0-20360 GCA_964405665.1 uncultured Bdellovibrionales bacterium
TTGTTAATTAAGGTATAAGTGCCCGAACAGCTTTAATTGTTAAGGGAAAAATATGAGTGAATATGGCAAATTACTTGCAAAAGTAGCTTTAGAAATAAAAGCCATTAAATTAAATCCTAAACAACCCTTTCTTTGGGCTTCCGGGTATTATATGCCTATCTATAATGATAACCGGATGTTGCTGGGAAATTTTGAACATCGAAAAATTATTGCCTCAGGTTTTATTGATTTAATTTCTAAATTAAAATTGGATGTGGAAGTAATTGCCGGTACAGCAACTGCAGGAATCCCTCCGGCAACAAGTTTGGCCGATCGCCTAGAAAAACCTTTAATTTATGTCCGCGCCAGTGCAAAAGATCATGGTTTGAGAAATACAATAGAAGGCATTCTTTTGCCCGGACAAAAAGTATTGATGATAGAAGATCTAATTTCTACTGGGGGAAGTTCGATTACTGCAATCGAAGATATTAGAGAAGCCGGTGGAAAAATAGAAAATTGTCTTTCTATTTTTTCCTATGGTTTAAGTGAAGCATTAAAGCAGTTTGATCAAATATCTTGTAAAGTAAACTCACTTTTAACTTACGATCTTTTATTAGCAGAGGCCCAAACTCAGAAATATATCAATCAACAAGAACTTGAATTATTACAAGATTGGCGAAAAAACCCTTTTTCTTGGGGAGAAAAGAATGGTTTCCCGAAAGTGGAAAAGAATAAATAAGGAAGATCGAAAATGTCTTTTAATATTTTATTAAAAAAATCCTGGGAAAGAAGCAAATCTTTAGTTTGTGTCGGTTTGGATACAGATTTAGAAAAAATCCCTGGCTCTTTTAAAAAAGAAAATAGTTCTATTTTTGAATTTAATAAAGCAATTATTGATTCTACAATTGCGCAAGTTTGTGCTTATAAAATTAATATTGCTTTTTACTCAGCGATTGCGGCAGAAGTGGAATTAGAAAAAACAATTAATTATATCCACAAAAATTATTCTGATATTGCGGTGATCCTCGATAGCAAAAGAGGGGATATTGGAAATACAGCGGAACAATATGTTAAAGAAGCATATTCTCGCTACAAAGCAGATGCCTGCACAATCAGTCCGTTTATGGGGACGGATTCTGTGGAACCTTTTTTGAAAGTTAAAGATAAAGGGGCTATTTTACTTTGCCGGACTTCTAATGCCGGAGGCAAAGATGTTCAGGAATTTTCTGCTAATGGCAAGCCGCTTTATTTGCATATTGCTGAACTTGCAGTTACCAAATGGAATTATAATCAAAATATTTCTTTAGTAGTAGGGGCAACATATCCCAAAGAATTAAAAGAAGTTAGAGCGATAGTAGGAAATGATATTCCCTTATTGGTTCCCGGAGTTGGTTCACAAGGCGGTGCAATTTCTGAAGTTGTTGCCAATGGAAAAAATGCCGAGGGTTTAGGTTTAATCATCAATGTTTCTCGTTCTGTGATTTATGCAAGTTCTAAAGATGATTTTGCCGTTGCTGCAAACAATGAAGTCCTGCGTTTAAATAAAGAAATAGGACTCTAGCGCAAACCAGCTCGAGACGTAGGGTCTTGTGACGGCATAATCGGAGTAAACTTGACTAATTCTGCACTGACTGAGCCGATTAAAACTTTGCTTTCCAATCTTAAAACATCATGTTTATCGTCAGTGGAAACCCAAATAGTTGCTGAGTGTAGTCGTTTTTCCCCTTCGCTATCAGTTAATTTTTTTACTGTGGGCACAACTTTATAAGCCTCTCTTTTTATACCAGCGACCTTAATATTTTCTTTGCCTTCAATCTTGAAGGTAATTAAAAAACGATGTTTGCCGTTAAAGACATCAAAACTAAGTTCTTCGTTCCCGGAGATTGCCAAACTCCTTGCAAGAAAGGCGGCAGAAAGGGGATCGAAGGTGGCATTGCCTGAATGAAAATTTATTTCCTCTTCCGGTTTTGCCAGATCTTTTTTCCAAAGCTTTGCTTCAATATCACCATTTTTATTGAATTTAACTTCTCGAGACTTTGTTTTTGAGTTTTCGGTTTGCACAGAATAGAAACTAAGTGGTTTTAAATCTTTGCTTTGAAAAATGCTTTGGCTCAAATGATTTAAGCTATAGAATAAACGAATTACTTTTGCAGATTTTGCAGTTGCTGTGACGTTATACAAATCAGAATCCATTTGTACACTAACTTTAGAACTTCCCACTAAGATTCCTTGCCATTTTACATTGTACTCATACTCTCCGATCGCAAATTGAGTATATTTAGGAGTATAGTAAGAAGTTTGCACTACTGTGGCACTGGGATGAATATATTCAGCATTGGCACTGGATCCCCCAAAAACTAAGAGAATAAGGGCAAATAAAAGCAATCCTTTTTTTAGATGATATTTAAACATAAAATTAATAAGGTTATATATTTTTTTAAATATTTATGCAATCTAGTGAATCATACAGCAACCTTTTCATATTTAACATGTTGAAAACTATAAAAAATTTGTCGCCAAATCTGTATGCTAACTTAAGGCGATTGATCAATGTAGACGGAGCGGAGCTGCTGGATTACTGTTTTGAAATGGCAATTATTCATCAAGGTTTAGAAGAAATTGATTTTATTCGAGAAGAAGGAGTCAGTTTTAATCCTCGACCGGCACGCGTAGCCTTAATCTTAATTAATGATGCAAAAATAAAGGATCTGCAATTAATTAGTATTTCTTTTCTGGCTAATATCAAAGAAACTAGTTTGGAGAAATTAAAGGATGAAAAAAGCAATATTCCAGAAGAATTTTTTCAAGATGCCTTGCATGCCCAAAGCCCTTTTTTTTACAAAAATTTAAAAAAAGAAATAAAAATGATTTCTTTAGCGTTGCAGCTGGATCGAGCAAGACATCGCCATCTTTCTTTGCAGCTTAATAATAAAGACAATTGGCATGAATTTTTTGAAGAAAATTTAAAATACATTGAGTTGGCAAAAGATCTTTCTCCGAAATTGCATCTTTTGCTGGAAAAATGGCAGGAAAGGGCCAAGAGGAAGTGTTGTTAAGTGGAAAACAAATCAAAAAATAATAACAACATAATATTACCCTCGGTTGATCTTTTAGACTATCTGCTATTCCCGATATTTGCGCTTTCGTTTTTTTGTGTTTTATTGATTTTTGAATTGCTTCAAAGATTAGCTTATCTTTTCGGGAAGAAGGCCCATCAGCATTCGGTTTATTGGCTAAATTATTGTCTGGTATTATGTTTAAAAATAATTAGAGTCAAAATTGAACTGATCGGTTCTCTGCCAAAATTCGATCAACAAAAACCATTGATTATTCTGGCGAATCATCAATCTCTTTTTGATATTCCGATTCTCTATTTGATCTTCTCTCAAAAATCCCCCCGCTTTGTAGCTAAAAAGGAATTGGGGAAATGGATTCCCAGTATTTCTTTTAATTTGCGCTCTGGAGGAAGTGCCTTGGTGGATCGTGCTAATCCCCGGCAAGCAATTCCGGAAATTAAAGCTTTAGCCAAAAGAATGGATCAGGAAAAATTTGCCACAATAATTTTCCCCGAGGGTACCCGGGCAAGAGAAGGAATTTTAAAAAAATTCCATGCAGCGGGAGCAAATATTTTAATTGCTGAGACAGAGGCACCCCTTTTGCAACCTGTGGCTTTAGATAATTCCTGGAAGTTAGCTTGTAGAAAATTTGGACCGATTACCAGGGGAGTTGTTGTTAAAATTGCCATATTACCTATACTGGAAAGCAAGGATCGGGAGACAAAAGAATTAATTGAAGAAGCCCATTCTAAGATCGGACAAGAGTTGGACAAAATTAGAAAAGTTCAGTAAGTTCTTTTTAAAGAGGCAGGTTTTTTGAGGCTGTAAATTAAACTGTCTAATTAACTATTTGGAAATTTCATATAGTAATTAAAAGCATAAAACGTACGGAGCGCGGACTTTAGTCCGCTTAATACTAAATTTTTATTCTGCTATACTAAAATATTTGGATATAAGCGGACTAAAGTCCGCGCTCCGTACGTATATTAGATAGTGTATGTTGTAATTACACAATTTAATTTACAGTCTCGGTTTAGTTCAACAAGCTCGGAATAAGTAAAACCTGCTTGATTGTTGATCAAAATTAATTTTTTAAAGGGAACTAAAATGGGAAAAGGTGATTCACGCTCTAGAAGAGGAAAGATTTTTAAAGGGACTTTTGGTAAATCAAGACCACAAAAAGTAAAGGCCAAGAAAAAGTTATCAGTTACTCCCAAAAAAGCAAAGACTGGGAAAAAATAAGTTTCTTGCAGATCAAGAAAAGTTCTAATTACTTTTTGTTAGTTTTTGACAAAGTTTCTTGGAGTAAGTTTTCTTTAGGCAAGATTGCAAGAATTTTTTGGATTTTCCTCTCGTTTTCTACTGATAAAGATCCGCCTAATTCCTTTTGATATTGCCTTACTCCTTGTACATAATTCCTGGCGTCTTTAAAAGATCCTCTTGTTGCTGCTTTTGAAGCTTCCTCAATCATTTTTGGAATTCCATTTTGATAGGCAAGTTTCAAATTGCTTTCAATTTCTTTCCTTTGTTCTGGAGTTAAAGGAACATAAACTGATTCTTTCGCATACTTTTCGGCAATTTCTATATTAAACTTAGCACTTACTACATATCCATTTTTAGCATCTCTTGATATTTCCTTAAGCACTTCTGAAATATTCTTTTGATAGACAGTTTTCAAATTATTTATTATTCCGTCTTCTTGTTCTGGAGTTAAAGTAATACCCGATTCCGTGGCATATTTTCTAGCCATTTTTATCTGATCTTTAGTAAGACTAATAAGACCAGCTGTAGCACACTTAGATGCTTCATTAAGTAATTTGGGGATTCCATTTTCATAAGCAGTTTTCAAACTTTCTTCAATTTTTTTCTCTTCGTCTTTTGTTAAAGAGATGTTTGATTTAATTGCCTCTTTTTTGGCTGTTAAGATATGATATTTTGTTTTTTTAATATCTCCCTCAACGGCAGCCTTTTCAGCTTTATTTATTTCTGTTGTAATTTTATTTTCCAGGGGTGCTGGCAATTTAATTCCCGCAAGAGCTGGTTCTGTCTTTGCCTTCGGTGTTGTTACATTGGATGATTTTTGCAAATAGCCCACTAACTTTTCCTCCAATTTTCTGCTGTTCTAAATTTAATCTCAGATAATTACTGTTATGGATTTTTTCAGGAAAAAGGTTATCTTTAATTTTTAGAAAATTTATAAGTTGTGGAAATAATGCAAGAAAATTGTAGGCAGCGATGAGTTACAATTAGGCTAATAGAAAAGGACACGAAGAAGAAAAAAAGAAGGAAGAAAAGCGCAAAAGGGGAAGACATTAATAAAATGGAATTTTTGGATGCTATATGATGGAGATTATAAATTAAATTGTGTAATTACGTATTTAGAAATTCTATAAACGTAATTAAAAAGCATAAAACGTACGGAGCGCGGACTTTAGTCCGCGCTCCGTACGTGTATTGGAGATTGGCTATGTTGTAAATTACACAGTTTAATTTACAGTCTCGCAAATATTTTTATTTTAGGAAAGCTCTTAGAAAAGGGACTTTGTCTACTTCTGATTTTTTATATAACTTTACAATTTGTCCATTGGCATTTGCTTCATATGGGGATTGAAGATTAGCGTTAGCGATAGCTTGAGTAAGATCATCAGATTGTACTTGGAGATAACTGGCATAGCGAGAAACTGCAATATATTCATGCCCGGCTATTTTAATTATTCCTGTAGTATTGTCATTCTCAATTCTGGGGAGAGTAAGACGATGACAGTATGCAGTAGCTAATACCTTGTCCTTAGGATAAACATTTACGCTGCTACTATGGGCATTAGCTTTTCCTTTTGGGCGAATCTTAGCTTTTTCGATTGCTTCAAGTAACAATACCTTAGAAAGATTATTCAAATCTGCAAATCGTTTTACTGCGATACATACTACCCCCCTGATCAGAACTTCGCCTGTCCTTGGATCGATTGGCGGAAGTTTTCTGAGTTTTAAAGAATTTTTTACGTAATCAAGATTTAAAAGTTCATTTACATCATATACTGTTACAATTTGTCCGCCGTTTGTTTTTGCCATTCCTTTAGACTGAAGTTTTGCATCTTTTACAGCTTTCTTAAAAGTTCTATCGTCAAGTTTATATTTGGTTAAAAATCCATTCAAACTCATACAAGTTGTTTGATCGATAACAATAGTTCTTTTACTACCTAGTGTCTTGTCTTTGTATTTAATGGAATTTTTAACATAAGGAAGCGCTGCTACGTCTTTATAAGGATAAATGGCTACAACTTTATCTCCAGACAAAGCCTTTCCTATAGGGTATATGGAAGCATTGGCAATATTTCTCTCTAATGAGTCGTAGTCCAGGCCGAAATAGTCTATAAAACGAGCAATTGCGACACCAACTACACCTTCTTTGGTTGTTACGAGTCCTTTCTCGTCTACGCTTATCTCAGGTTTGTCAGAATTATTTTGGACATAATTTAATTTTTCAATTTCAGCGTTTTCATAAACGGGAACAGCTCTGCCACTGGCTAATCTTGCATGTCCTCTAGCTGTTAATTTGGCATCTTGAACAGCTCGACTAAGAGAAGAATAGTCTAGTCCCTTTACTTCAGCATAGGGACTTAAGGCGACACAGAGAGTTTCGTCGATAGTTATTTCTCCATTGGCATTAACAGGCAGGAGTCTAAATCGTTTTAGAGGTTGGCCATCTAGTGTTTCACATACAGAATCAACATTTTCTTCACCAATTAATTCAAGCGCATCTACGAGAGTAAGGGGAGTGGCATTTGTTGGCTTGGGAATAAGGGCAGGATCTTTAATTAAATCCCCTTCATTTTTTTCCCGAGATTTTCTGGTTTTGCCAGATGTGCCACCACCAACCTTAACCATTGATAAACCAATCCAAGAAGGCTCAAAGATATAGGCATATTTTTGACTTTTAAAGCGGCGAGTGGCTCTTCCCGGAGGTTGGAGAACTCTTGCCGGACTTTGAGATGCCATAACTTGCAAGACGGCATTGAGACGAGAATAATCCCATTCTTCCCGTAGTTTTTCCGCGCTGATAATCATGTCTATTTCGCCATTTGCTAATTGTTCTTCGGCAATTTCTAAGGGAGTTTTTTTGGCGCCCTTTGCAAGTTTTGATCCTTTCATTTCGCGACTTGTAATAATCGTACAACGTAATCCATAATCTTTTTCTGCCATCATCTTTAATCGATCACATTCGGCAATTGTTAG
Source organism: uncultured Bdellovibrionales bacterium (assembly GCA_964405665.1). Taxonomy (GTDB): domain Bacteria; phylum Bdellovibrionota_C; class UBA2361; order SZUA-149; family CAZDWZ01; genus CAYOOT01. The sequence goes on from CAYOOT010000047.1 coordinate 7,269, forward strand.
ACAAGTAGCAAGTGCGTAAAGTTTTTCAGGAACTTTAAGGCGAGTTTCGCAAAATGATGTAAGTAACGATTCATGTACTCGCTTTTGTCTAAGCAATCTTATTTCTTCCGCTGTTGTCATGCCCCGGCGAACTTCATTTGGTTTAAGAGTTACTGGTGACTGTATAACTTTAAAACGTTTGATTACTCCTGCTTCTACAAGTTCATGATAAGAAGATCTGTGGATAAGATGAGGAAAAACTTTAGCTACGGATTTTCTGGAAAGATCGGGAGTGGCTGTTAGAGCCATTGCCCAAGCATTTGTATTAGCTTGAGTATTGAGTTGTTGCATCATTTTTCTATCTCGTTTTTCATTCATTCTATGCAAAGTTCTTGTAGTTTCTTTTCCTAAAGATCGATGCCCTTCATCACAAACAATTAATTGGGAATTACTCAATGTATTTTGATAGCCATCATTTCTCTTTAGAGCTGCTCTATGTCCGGCATAAGTTGCGATTGTAATATGAGAGTTAGGATCAAAATTGTCTTTTTTTAGAATAGAGATATCATTTTCAGATAGACCAACACCCTCTATCATTTCTTTTTTGATTGCCGTAAGACGATTTTCTCTCTGTGTTAGGATAATTGTTTTCCAACCAAAGAGCAGGGCTAATGTACCATAAATAGTAGTTTTACCAGCACCTGTTGGCTCTATAAATCTGCCACTTCTTCTTTGAGGATTTTCTGCTAGTTGTGTAATAAAGTCTTTTATCGCTGCGAGTTGATGAATAAGAAGCGTTCGAGGAAAAGCTTCTTGGACTTGAGGAAGATGCTCAATTGCATACTTTAAAGAATCCAAAGTATTTTGAACTAAAGCTAAAGATGCGGGATCACTTTGTTGTTGAAGCTTGATCAACACTTCTTGATATGCCGTCACCAGCCATTCACCGACTAAAGATAGTTGTTTGATTTCTTGCAGCACCTGCTCATCTACTGGAGAACTGCTAGCGGGTGGTTCTTTACTGGTAGCTGTCAGTTCAATATTAGTTTCCAATAAAGAATCTTCAACTAATAATTCAGGTGTAGTGATTGGTTCATTGAATTCATAACTGGCCTCTTCAACATTACTTACTAAGTAATTTAGAAAATTACTAAACCAAGAAAAGTCAAAAGCAGAAATATTAATTGCTGCTAAATGAATTTTTGCATCGATCATAGGTTTTCTTAATTTTTCTTCCAGGTCTAACCCTGCCGGAAGAGAAAACTGTTCTCTAATTAATCTTGCTTTTTCTAAATGTGAAAAATCCCCGGTTTTAGAAAATAATTCTATATATTTTATTAAATCTCGTATCTTTTCAGAATAAGGCCCCAAAGCAGGTTTTTTAGAAACGAATGGTTCAATCTTAGGAAAATTTTTTTTACTTGCTGACCAGCCGGATTCGATAGAAGACTCCAAGAAGGAATCGGAATAGTTGGAATTTATAGTTTTAACTATTTGTCCAAAAAGTTCTTTCTTTTTTTCCAAAGAAAGTGGTGTTGTAATTTGAGATAAAGCTTCTTGATAATGGGCTCTTATTTCTACTTTTCTTTTTAAGAGCAGTCTTTCTTTGATAGATTTTGCTTGCTGTATTCCAGTGAATTCACCCCATTTGTGTCTAATCTCATGGGAGAGCGTGGCAATTCTTTCTGATTCAGATAGCTGCTTGTTAATATAAAACTTCTTTGTTGTTTCATCGTATAATCCATTAAATTTAGCCAAATGCATCATTCCAGTTCTTTCTTCGATCATCTTTCTTAGTTTCCTAGGAGAGACAAATACAACTTGCTCAGAGTGATATATCTGCTCAACTTTATTCCTTATGCTTTCTTTTATATTGATAGCTTCGGGTAGTATCGTTTTTCGATGAGAGTCGTTCTTTAAATCATAAGCTGCTGTAAGTAATTTTAAAGTGAAACCGGCACTTCTAGTTACTTTGGCAGCTAATGTTATTTTTTTGTTATCTAGTTCTAGTCGGTGAGTCTCCGCACCAGTATTAAACAAATCATCAGCACCATCTGCCATATCGGCAAAATTTTTATAGGCTTGGCTTTTTATCCCTAACATTCCAAAGGAAAACAAAGAGCTACTTAATGCTCCTTGGATTGCATCGCTAACTAAAATTCTTTTATTAAAACCGCCTCTCTCGTTATCCTCAACTCTCATTAGTTGTTCACCGAGAGCTCCAGCAATGCCCATCCCTGTTGAGGGCAGCATTTTCATTAATGCTCTTTGGCACCTTATCGCCATCCCTGTTGGCACTCTTGCTTTTCCGACTGTTAGTAAACTTATGCCAATAAATAAAGATAGGTTCATCGCATCTCTGATTGTGCTGGGAGTCTCTTCAACCTGCTTTAGATATTCTGAATAACTAATCCTCTTTTTAAAAACATTTCGATCAATATCTTCTACCACTGTCCCGATTGCCCCTAAACTTGCTGTGATCAAAACTGTAGTTGGGTAGGTTACAAGTCCAAAGACTTGTTTCAGAATGTTAAAAGTTGTTCCTGGGGTCGTTTTGCTGAATAAAGGATCATTTCCCCCTTGAATTGAACCATTGGGCGAAAATTCATCGAAGAATTTTTGATACTCTGATAATTTCTTGACTTGATAAGCTCTAACGTGTTCCTGCTTCATTCCGAGTAATTTTGTAATTCCCAGTCTATGTGGAACTTCTGAATACAAACTAAGTCCCGTCATGGCTAGTAATTCTGTGGAGTTAGAGGTAAGGCTCAATACGGCACTTATTGTTCTCTCCTTTAGTCTCCCGGCAAATCCTAATTCTTGTAATCTTATTCTCTCCCTCTGTGCTTCTGGAGGTTGTAGTAATTTTTGATCCTCCTTTTGACCAACTGGAGTTGGCAGCACTACAGCACTTTCTGCTGAAAGCGCTTTTGGGAGTTTCGATTCCAGAAACTTCCCTTGTAGATTAGAGTTAATACCTTTAATTATTGACATTTATTGATAGAAAAAATGAAATTTATTTATCTTTTTAGGAAGTTATGATTTTTTAAGGGCATTAAGTGACAAATACTGTGCTAAAAAATGAGCAAAAAATAAACTGCTTATTGATCTTAGCGAAAAAATATAATGTGCTGATATTATAAAAGAATAATTAATTTAAGGAAGCTGAAAGCTTTTACTTATCTTGTAGAAAAGTCCCCCTAAATGGTCTTCCTCCACCTTGTTTTTCCAGGAATACGAGAGTGATAATTCTGCCTTCGCCAAAACTTACGTCATCAGAATCATATAATATAGTATCTTTATCCGTTCTAGTGATAATAATTCTATAATCTCCTTGGTCGATCGATTGATAATCTGAGGCTTTTTCAAATTCCAGATTAGAGACTAAAGGAGTTTTATCGCCGATATCTTGATCAGGTTTTGTAATATAAATATCTATCCCGCTAGAAGAGAGGCCGGCATTAATAAATCTTATTTTAAAAAGTGAAGGGTCAGGATCGGTGTTGTCATCATCAAGAAGGACACCCTTGATTGCTTCCTCTTCTTCAACTACCAAATAGCTATAGTTTTTTCCTTTTTCAATTGTTAAGGATTCTGTGATTGAAGGTAACACATCATCTTCGGTTCTTATGCGCAGTGGTATTTCTTCTCCTTCCTGGACTTCGAGGTAACCACTACTTTTTCCATAGTCAACTTGGGCTAGCACTGGATCTACGCCGATAGCCACATCAATTGAACTAAAATCAGGTGCCGCGTTAATAACTTGAAAACCTTCCGGTAGCGTTTCATGGCTATTGCCTCCACAGCTTATAATACTGATAATAATAGCTAGTGAAAAAAAATTTTTGAAAATATTTTCGATGATCATATATAGTACTTTCCAATAAGATGTCTGGAGTAAAGATAACTATAGTTAAGAATTGATGATTATTGCAACACTTTGTTATATAAGGCGAGGTCGACAGACTTTAATGCTTCATCGCAATAAAAGGAAGGATGATTTTCATTATCAAAAATGGAATGGTTTAGGAGGTAAATTATTGCCTGGAGAAAGTCCGGAAGATTGCATCCGCAGAGAGGTTTTGGAAGAATCAGGTCTAATGCTTACTAATATTGTTTTAAAAGGAGTGATTGCCTTTCCCTTGTTTGATCAGAAAAACGATTGGTTGGTGTTTATATATATAGCCAAGGGATTTCAGGGAGAATTAAGGGATTCGCCGGAAGGTGAATTAGTCTGGGTCGAAAATGATAAAATTCTACAATTAAATCTTTGGGAGGGCGACAAGGTTTTCCTTCCTTGGCTGGAGCAAAAAGAGTTTTTTTCAGCTAAATTTATCTATCAAAATGATAAATTTAAAGAATACCAAGTAACATTCTATTAGTTGAATAATTTTAAATAGTTACATCATAACTTGGGGCATAATTTAGCTTTAAACAAGGTTTCCCCCCTGCTTGAATTGAAGCAAAATACTTTTGAAACATGAATAGTAGGTAGATTTTAAATTTCTTTGGAGGTTATATGAAATCAAATGGTTTTAATAAAATTATCAAGAATGAAGATGGTAAGCTTATTTCTTGGGCGATTCTTTTGATCGCTTTAGTTGCATCTGCATACTCAATGGGAGCAAATGAGTTTTTAAATTCTCATTTTAAAAGAGAAATAGCGATTATGATCAATGTCTGTGTGGCTGTAGTTTGCTTTTGCATGTTCGGATGCGGAGTAAGCTTAAGCAATGCTGAAAAGAAAGCGAAGAAAGGTGATACTGGTTTTAGACAGCAACTAAGCACTCATAATCAGGCAATGTTGAAAATGGTTGAAGAAAATGAAATTTTAGTCAAAAGGATTGAAAATAAATTAGCTTCAAACGTAATTCAGATTTCTGCAAAAGGCATGGAACATTTAAATCTTGCCAGAAGAATTATTAACAATCTTACAGAAAGAATGTTGGAAATAAAAAATCATATTGATATTGGCAGTAACAAAAATCTAATTGCGGCTGACCAGTTATTTCGTTCGAAATTAATTATCGTTGATAATCCAGTAGAAGCAGTTTTGGATTCTCAAGCAGTTCCACCACTTTCTATTAATGATTGTAAGGTGATTTTGGAAAGAATTGTTACAGAATTGGAAATTGAAGGGAAAAAAGCAGCCGCCTAAAAAACTTAGTATAAGTTACTTTCTTTAATTTCTTGTAACCTCTGTCTCATCATCCTCCAGCTTGCAAGGAAGCAAGCTAGGAAGATAAAATTCAGTAAAACAAAAAGCAAAGCAATTGATAGTGGATAATATAAATTATCCACATCTATATTTTTAAAGAAATTATCCAGACCGAGAAAAATTGAGATGGGAAGTGCCAAGATATATAAAATTACACTGACAATCATCACCACTTTATTTAAGGATTCATCCTGGAGAATACCCACTAAGCCCAAAAGAATTATAATAATTACAATTGCCGAAAGATAATAAAAACGTTTTAGCCAAATTTTCAAATGATATTTGATCGCAGTTTTAAGCGAATCGAATTTAGGGATTTGTTTTTTGAGTTTCTTCATATAAAGATTTTAATAATCCGGGCAATAAATAGTTATATAATTTTTTACTGAGAATTCTTTTGTTGTTATAAAAAAGAGTTGGAGTTGATTTGATATTTAGATTTATAGCTTCTTCAATATCTTCAAGGATTTTATCTTTGGCTTCGGGCTGCTCAAGACATTTTTTGTAAGAGTCTAAATTTAATCCGATTTCAAGAGGAAGCTGATCTAAGGTTGTTGCGTTAAAATCTTTAAGTTCAATTAAAGCTTGATTCATTTTCCAAAAAAGCTGATCGCTTTGCATTCCGGCACAGCGGGCCATCATCGCTGCTTGGCAGGCAAATTGATGTTTGTTATTGTTCATTGTCCGATTGCAGGACTTATCTAAAGGAAAATTTTTATAGATCAAACGGTATTTACCGGGATTGTCCTCGAGGATAGATTTTAAACGTTTCCCTACTATTTTACAAAAAGGGCATTCATAATCGGCAAATTCCACAATGGTTAACGCTGCCTGGGAATTACCAAGAGAGAAATCTTTTTTTGAAGGTTCTCCTTCCAAATTTAATTTTAATTTTTCTACTGGAGCAGTTTTCCAAAGATTTATAAAAGGTTCAAAAGTTTTAGGATCGAACATCGTTGCTAGTCTTGGTTCAAAATAATAAGGGATCAGGATTTTTTGGGGAGTAATATATATAAGATAACCGCTAATTAAGGAGATCAAAATAAACACGGAACTTTTAGTGCTGCGGGAAAAGAAAAATTTAAAAAATTCTTTTAAACCTTCGATTAAACCTTTAAAAAATCCTCGAGGTCGATCGGGATTAAGGAAACTTAAAATGCAAAGGAGAATATTAACTATATATAAGAGACTGCAAAAAAGACAAACTTTTTTAAGATAAAGAGAGGAAATTGAAAATAAGAATAAAGTGCTGGGAAGAGCAAGCCAGGAATAGAAAAAAACAATTGCCGCCGTTTTTTTTAAATCTTTTTCGTTAACAATCGATTTCTTTTGAATTAGTAGAAAAACGGCAAATAACAGATAGTAAAATAATCCCAGACTAGGTACGGGGATATTAAATATTTCTGAATATGAACTAAGAGCTATGGAGTCGCAATCAAATACTTGATTAATTGAACAAAATGATTCTTCAAATTGGTAGCCATTCCGTATTTCGATTTGATGGAAAAGCAGATAAGCAGAAACAAGGATGCCAATAATGCTCACTGCTAAAAAACGGAAGAAAAATTTTTTCATTTATAATTTTATCTTTGCTAGTAATGGTTTGCTATATTAAAGTAAATATAGTCACCGATTATAGAGATCCTCCTGCGTTAACACTTCGGAGGATATAGCCTTTTCTATAAGTTATGCAACATAGTAATGTTGTATAACTTATGAAAAGAGCTATAAAACAATTGCTTAAATTTATTTTGTGCTAAAACCATCTTTTGTAAAAGAACTTGATCAGAAAACCGAGAAGAATATAGTTGTTTCTGTGCGTGATGCGATGGCGCATTCAGCAATGGTTGGTTCAACTGAACAGTATTTAGGCGCTTATGGACTTTTTTTAAAAGCAAGCACATTGCAAATAGGTATTCTTTCAGCCTTGCCGCCACTTTTTGCCGCTTTCTGCCAGCTTTTTAGTTTAAGGGCTTTAGAAAATACAAAAAGTAGAAAATTTTTGATTATTTCCGGTTCAAAACTTCAGGCTTTAGTTTTTATTCCAATAATACTTCTTCCCTTCTTATTTGACACTTCTGAAGAAGCGGTCCCTGTATTAATTTTTTCAGTTCTTTTTTATTATGGAACTTTCGGTTTTACCGTGCCTGTTTGGAACAGCCTTATCGGTGATTTGATACCTGCAGAATATCGGGGAAGATTTTTTGGTTTAAGGAATCAAAGAATGGGTTTTTGTACTTTTCTGGCAATGATGCTTGCCGGCGGAATTCTGGAATTTTTTTCCCAACATAATTTAACATCCTGGGGATTTTTTTGCATTTTTGCTTTAGCCGGTATTTACAAACTGATTTCGGCGTATTGGGTCAATCGTTATGATGATCCGGAATATCTTTCAAAAAAAGAAGCTTATTTTTCTTTTTGGCAATTCGTCAGCAGAATTCGTTATGCCAATTTTACCAGATTTGTATTTTTTGCAGCGACTATTCAAGGAGCCGCGGCTTTTTCTGCTCCTTATTTTCCCATTTATTTTCTTGATGTTTTAAAAATGTCTTATGGAGAATTCACACTAGTAATGGCCACGCCGACAATTACCCAAGTGATTACTCTACAGAATTGGGGAAAGCTTGTAGAGAGGTTTGGCAGCAAAAAAATACTTACCTTTTGTAGTTTTGGCGTAGCGATTAACCCGATTCTTTGGCTAATTTCCTCAGAACTTTGGTTTGCTTTGTTGATTCAAATTTTTAGCGGTTTTGTTTGGTCTGGTTTTAATCTGGCCGTTTCCACCTTTCTTTTTGATGCTGTTACTCCGGCAAAACGTGCTCGCTGCTGTGCTTATCAAGCAGTGATCCAAGCATTATTTGTTTTGTTTGGTTCCCTGGCCGGTGCTTTTCTTGTGGAAAAAATTCCTCCTAAAATTAATTTAATTTTATTTTATTGGGAACCGCTTTCTCCTTTTCTGCTGATCTTTCTTATTTCCGGATTAGTGCGTTTACTGAGCGCCGTTATTTATCGTGAGCTATTTAAGGAAGTAAGAGAAGTGGAAAAGGCAAAAGCAACTGATTTGTTATTTCATTTTTTCCCGATCACAGAGGCGATGGATCAAATTCAAGTTGGGTTTTTAAGTAGAAAGAAGAAGAAGGAAAAGGGAAATTTAGAGAAATAAAGTTAAGGTCTTGGTAATAAGCGGACTTCAGTCCGCTTATTACCAAATATATAAATTAACTTATCTTAAAAAATTTCAAAGCAGTTTTAGTAGTTATTTCAGCAATAGTTTCCAAACTAACTTCTTTAATCTCTGCAAGCTTTTGAGCGATTTGCAAAACATGTTTTGGTTCACTGTGTTTTCCGCGATAGGGCTCTGGTGCCATATAGGGAGCGTCAGTTTCCAGCATGATTTGCTCCAAAGGGATTTCTTTGACAATTTCTCGAAGTTTAGTTGCACTTTTAAAAGTAATCGTGCCCGGAAATGAAACAAGGAAATTAATATCTTTTAATTTTTTGGCAAATTCAGCATCTTCAGCATAACAATGAAAAACTCCGCCCACTTCTTTGGCATTTTGTTTTTTTAGTATATCCAAACAATCATTGGCCGCCTCGCGCGAATGAATGACCAGAGGTTTTTTTTGGTTCAAAGCTAGAGCAATAGTATCATGAAAAACTTTTAATTGATTTTCCTTGGGTGCCCAATCGCGGAAATAGTCAAGTCCTGTTTCTCCGATAGCGACTACTTTTTGGTGAGAACAAAATTGTTCTAAATCTTTAACCTCTGTAAATTTGCCTGTATCATGAGGATGTATTCCTACCGTCGCCCAAACTGCCGGAAATTTTTCTGCAAGAAGCACACTTGTTTTTGCGGATTCAATCCCTTCGCTTGCCCCAACACAAACAATACGGGTGACATGAGCATTGAAAGAATTTTGAATTATTGTTTCTATATTCTCTTCGGGGATAGAATATAAATGACAATGAGAGTCGGTGAGTTCCAAGGACATCTTATCTAACTATTGAACCCGGAGTCATTGTTGTTCCAGGCGAAAGTAGTTCCAAATTTCCATTATTATCTGAAGCGGCCAAAAGCATCCCTTCACTAAGCTGCCCCATTAATTTTGCAGGTTTTAAATTGGCAACAACTACAATTTTTCTGCCGATTAAATTTTCCGGCTGATAGTGTTTGGCAATTCCGGATAAAATTTGTCTCGGACCTTTTTCTTCTCCCAAATCAACTTTCAATTTCAGTAATTTTTCTGATTTTTCTATTTTTTCAGCTTCCAGTATTTGACCAACTCGAAGTTCCACTTTGCTGAACTGATCGATAGTTATAAGAGCATCGTTTTCCTCGACTTTTTTCTGTTCTGTTTCTTTCTTGGAAGTTTCTCCCACATTTCCATCTACGTCAGCTGAAATTTTTATTGCCTCATTTTTCGATTGATTCTCTTGATTTTCTTGTGACATAAGTAATCCTTGATTTTAAAAGGTATATCTAGCAGAGCTTGGTATTTTGATCTATAGCAAAGCCATGCTAAATTGAAGTAAGCACTCAGGAAAGAATAAAAAAGAGGAAAAATGTCTAAAAATATCGGAGTTTTTGTAGCTTGGCCCTATGCTAACGGGAATCTGCATTTGGGACACATTGCCGGAGCATATTTACCGGCGGATATTTTTGCTCGTTATCACAGATTAAAAGGCAATAATGTTTTGATGGTTTCCGGTTCAGATTCTCATGGAACTCCTATTACTCTCAAGGCCCGGGAAGAAAACATGACTCCCTATGCCGTAGTAAAAAAATATCACCATAACTTTTTAGAAGGCTGGAAAAGATTGGGAATTAGTTTTGATCTTTTTACTCATACGCATACTAAAAATCATATCAAGATCACTCAGGATTTCTTTAAAAAACTTCATCAAAACGGCGATTTGAATATTTATGAAGAAGAACAATATTATGATGAAAAAGAAAATTTATTTCTACCTGATCGCTATGTAAGAGGCAATTGTCCTAAATGTGATTATGCTCGTGCTCGGGCCGATCAATGTGAGAATTGTGGTTCTACATTCGAAACTCCTGTTTTAAAAAATCCGGTTTCCACCATTAGTGGCAGTACCCCGGTGGTGAGAAAAACAAGTCATTATTATTTTGAATTAGGGAAATACAAAGACCAGCTTTTGCAATATGTAAATTCCAATCCTCATTGGCGATCACATGTGCAGAATTTTACCAGAGCGATGATCCAAGATAGTTTGCGTGCTCGGCCAATCACTAGAGATATTGATTGGGGAATAAGGGTGCCGGTTGAAGGCTGGGAAAACAAAGTAATTTATGTTTGGTTTGATGCCGTGATCGGCTATTATAGCGCGTCAATTGAGTGGAGCAAAAATAGTCCTCAACCTGAGGCTTGGGAAAGTTGGTGGAAAAATCCGGAAGCTAAAGGCTATTATTTTATTGGCAAAGACAATATTCCTTTTCATACAGTAATCTGGCCGGTAGAATTAATGGCCTACGATTCCACACTGAACCTTCCTTATGATGTTCCTGCAAATCAATTTTTAAATTTAGATAGTGGAAAATTTTCTACCAGCAGCGGGCAGGCTGTTTGGTTAATAGAAACTTTGGATAAATACGATACAGATGCACTAAGATATTATATCACCTCGATTATGCCCGAGACCAAAGATTCGCATTTTAGCTGGGAAGAATTTATTGCCAGAAATGATGGAGAACTTGTTGCCGCATGGGGAAATCTGGTCAATCGAGTACTGGGCTTTGCTTATACCAGATACGAGGGAAAAATTCCGCAACCCGAAGCTTTGGATTCCCTGGATGAAACATTGCTAAAAAATATTGAAGATGGATTTTTAGAAGTATCCAAGGCCTATGAAGAAGTCCGTTTAAGAGATGCCTTGAAAGAAGTCTTAAGATTAACAAGAGATGTTAATAAATATTTAGATGAAAAAGCCCCTTGGACTGTTTTCAAGCAGGATCCCAAAAAAGCGGGCACAACAGTTTATGTGGCAATCAGAGCGATTGATTCTTTAAAAATCCTTTTTGCTCCGATTTTGCCGGAAACTTCAGAAAAAATTCATAAGTTTTTTAATTATAGCGATACGCTATTTGGTGAGGTGTTGATTGCCGAAAGAAAAGAAGAAGATGATACTTATGAAATTCTCACTTACGACAAAAACCCGGCTGAGAAAAAAGCAATCGACCGCTTCAAGCCCAGTAATTTAAAGCCCGGTACTCCTTTTGCAAAGCCTGAGCCACTATTTAAGCTATTAGGGGAAAAGAAGGTTTAAATTCCTAAACTTTTTAGTTTGCTAAATATTTCTTTGTTATCAAAAAGTATTCAGCTATAATCTTTCTTTATTATCTTATACCCGGCAGCAATATGTTAACAAGCAAATCATTGGCCAAAGACAATATTGAAATTCCCAGATTTTTAACAGTTAAACAAAATTTCCCTCGACCGAAAGTGGAAAGCTTGGAAGCCGAAGTTTTTAAACAGTTGGCAAAAATTGAGAGAATCAATAATTTAACTCCTGGTGCTAAAGTTGCAGTTACCGCTGGCAGCAGAGGAATTAGCAATATCGCTGAAATCACCGGCCTGGCAGTAAAATATTTTAAAGAAAAAGGACTGCGGCCGACGATCATTCCGGCAATGGGCTCCCACGGTGGTGCCACCCCCGAAGGGCAAGCTCATTTATTGGAACACTATGGAATTTCAGAAGAAACAATGGGGGCTCCGGTTAATGCTTCTTTAGAAGTGGTCAGTTTGGGTAAAACAAAAGAAGGAGTAGAGGCTTTTCTTGCTAAATCCGCTTTCGAGTCTGATGGAGTTTTATTACTAAACAGAATAAAAGCGCACACTGATTATAAAGGAACAATTGAAAGCGGCTTAACAAAAATTTGCGGCATTGGTTTAGGAAAACTTCGAGGCGCTCAAGAATATCATAGCCTCCTTTTTAGCATTGGTTTAGGTGCAGCAATTAAAAGTGCTACAGCAAAGATTCTAGAATCAGGAAAAATTCTTGGTGGCTTAGGAATTATTGAGAATGCTTACCATGAGACAGCAAAATTGGCTGCGGTTAGAGTAGAAAGTTTTTTTGAAGAAGAACAAGCTTTGCTTGTGCAATCCAAGGAACTAATGCCCAGCTTACCTTTAAAAGAAATTGATGTTCTTTTATTGAGTTATTTGGGGAAAAATATTTCCGGCGCGGGGATGGATACAAATATCATCGGTCGTTCCGTAAGAGGATATACTGATGATAGTGCTTGGATGGATTATATGCCGACAGTTTGTAGGATAATAGTGGAAGATATTACTGATGAAAGCGATGGTAATGCTGTCGGAGTTGGTAGTGCGGATTTTATTACCGAAAAATTTAGACAAAAAATTGATTATCGGATTACCACCTTAAATGGAGTAACGGCTCTCTGCCCGCAAGGAGCAAAAACTCCTGTGGTTATGGCCAGTACCTATGATGCTATTCAGGTAGGTCTGGGTACTTCTCCTTATAGAAAAGAAGGACCTTTGATGGTGTATGCTCAAGATACATTGTCTTTGGATACAATTTATGTTTCAGAAAATTGCAGAAGTTTATTGGCGGCTAAAAGTAATCTTGAAATATCAAAAGAAAGTCAGGATTTAAAATTTGATTCGGAAAAGTATTTGATTTCGCCATTTGCTAAACATTAATTGTGTAGGGGCACCCTTTATGGCTGACTATTACCCACAAGTATAAATTTTCTTGTTCTCAGTCTCAGCCTTCATCTCAGCCTCTGTCTTGGTCGGTATCTCCCTGACATAGGTTTACATCAAGTAAACAATTTAATCAGGGAGATACCGGCTGAGATGAAGGCTGAGGCGGAGACTGAGAACAGAGAAATTTGTAATTGTGGG
>CAYOOT010000048.1:0-20143 GCA_964405665.1 uncultured Bdellovibrionales bacterium
TTTCTGATTTCTGATTTCTGATTTCTGATTTCTGCGGATAGCACATCTTGTAAATCTCTGCAACCGCAACAATAATTATTATTCCGTAGATACCGGCTCCTCCTTCTTTATCATCGCCGAATGCAGTGTATGCCAAGCAAGAGAAGCGCATTTTACTCTGATCGGAAAACGTCGGACTTGCGCTAATATTTTAAGATTATCCATTCCCAGATCCATTAATTCTTTCTCGGGGATTCCTTTGGTAAACATTTGATGAGCAATGTTAAATATTTTTTCCACTTCTTCAAGAGTTTTTCCCTGAATACATTCCATCATTAAAGAAGCAGAAGCGCGAGAAATTGCACAACCTACGCCCTCAAAAGAAGCTTCCGCAATTTTATTATTTTCAATTCGCAGATATACTTCTACTCGATCGCCGCACAAAGGATTATGGCCACAAGCCGAAGAACTGGGATTTGCTAATTTACCAAAGTTTTTTGGATGCTTATTGTGATCGAGAATTAGCTCTTGATATAATTCGTTTAGTTTGTCCATTAGCTAAATAATTTCCTTACGTCGTGCAAGCCTTCTGCTAATTTAGAAAGATCCTCCAGAGTATTATACATTCCAAATGAAATCCGTGCAGTAGCTGGAACTCCTAAACGCTCCATTAATGGTTGGGCACAATGATGACCGGTGCGAATTGCAATGTCTTTTTGATCCAGCACTGTTCCGATATCGTGAGGATGAGCGCAATCAAGAGCAAAGGAGATAACTCCCGTTCTTTGGCGGGGGTTCCCCAAGATGGTCAATCCGGGAATTTGCTCTAAAATTTCTTTTGCCTTTTTCAGCAAAAGCTCTTCATGTTTGCTGATTAAATCAAGATCCATTTCTTTGATAAACTCTATTGCTTCGCCTAAAGCGATTGCTCCAGCGATATGAGGAGTTCCAGCTTCAAATTTGAAAGGTGCTTCTTGATAAATAGTTTTTTCAAAAGTCACAGAAAGAATCATATCTCCACCACCTTGATAAGGAGGCATTTTTTTTAAGTGTTCCGCTTTACCGTAAAGTGCGCCAATTCCTGTGGGCCCATAGATTTTATGCCCGGAAATTAAATAAAAATCACAATCCAATTTTTTAACATCAATTTTAAGATGTGGTGCTGCTTGAGCACCGTCAATAATCACCGGGATTTCTTGAGCACGTGCTTGGCTAATAATCTCTTCAATGGGATTGATTGTTCCTAGGGCATTAGAAACATGAGTAATGCTAATTAATTTAGTTTTTTTACTAAGAAGCTTTGTGAATTCTTCAATTAATAATTCTCCTTGGTCATCAATGGGAATTACTTTGAGAATTGCTCCTGTTTGCTGACAAAGAATTTGCCAGGGAACAATATTAGAATGATGTTCCAGTTCGCTAATAATTATTTCATCACCGGAGGCTAGTCTGGAACGGCCAAAAGTTTGGGCGATTAAATTTATACCTTCTGTTGTTCCACGTAAAAAAACAATTTCATTAGAATTTTCAGTTCCTAGGAAATCAGCAACCCTTTCTCTGGCCAGTTCGTAAGCATCTGTAGCTTTTTGGCTGAGACTATATACTCCCCGATGAATATTGGCATTTAAATTGGAGTAATAATGACTTATGGCATCAATGACTCTTTTTGGCTTTTGAGTTGTGGCGGCACTATCCAAATATACCAATGATGGAATTTGTGAAAATATCGGGAACTGCGAACGGATTGTTGTTGAGTTAAACATTATAGATCTTTCCTATATTGGCCTAAGATGATATCAAATTTTGTAAGCGCTCACAATTTTCCGCACTGATCGTTACTGAAGTTTGCAAAAATGCTCATGTATACATCATACGCTCCGCTTTTGGCAAACTTCAGTGGCATCGATTGCGGAACAATTCTGAGCGCTTACACAGCGAATATATGGATTTTTAGTGAATGTCAGGTCTTCTTAAGTCTAAAATCATAATTGATTACATCATTGTTTTTTTTATTTCAGCTTTTTTCTGTTTATATAATATTTCGACTTATTCTTTTAATCCCGGAGATTCGGCCAGACATTCAATCGTAGTGCAGAATATGGTAAAATCAGGGGATTATCTGCACCCTAAATTATTTAATGATGAGCCCTATTATAATAAACCGCCATTTAAATTTTGGATAGTTGCGGCAGTTGTTCATTTTTTCGGGGAATCTCATTTTACATATCGAATCGTCGATCGAATCATTGGAATAATATTTTTACTTACGGTTTTTGTTTTTACGTACAAACTTTTTCACTCCAGAGAGGTTGCTTATTTTTCTTTTCTAACTTTGCTCGGCACACATATTTTGTTTTATGGACATGGAATTCGCGATACTGTGCAGGATCCGATGATGCTTTTGTTAATTACCTGGGCATTGATCTGTTCCTGGTATTTTTACAAAATTGTTTTTTCCAAAGAAATGCTAGCGGAAAAAGAGTATAGAAAACTAAATATTTTAGGTATTTGCGGAGGAGTTTTTGTCGGCTTGGCGACTGTTACCAAGAATATTGTAGGATTTTATCCCTTTGTTATTTTGTTTTTCTTTTTATTGATCAATAAAAAACTCATGCCTATGCTGCGCAAGGTGCCCCGGCAATTAATACTGACCGTAGGAATCAGTTGTCTCCTTCTTCCTCTATATATGCTCAGCCAATGGGAATATATTCATAAATTGATAGCCGATCTTTTTATGACAGAAATTTATTATCGAAGTACACAGGGATTTCATTATGTAAACCATAATTGGTTTTATTGGAAGTTGTTTTTTGCAAGAAGAGTAGTGATTCATCCCTATATTCTTTTAGGATCTCTGGCCTATGCCGCTTATCGGATTTTTAAAAGCAAAGATGATCGAGTAATTTTTATTTTAACTTGGGCGGTGGTGCCGGTATTTTTACAAAATTTAGCTAATTCAAAATTACGTTGGTATATTCTTCCTTCCGTTCCGGCTATCGCGATGCTTGCCGGTTTATTTTTGGGAAATCTTTTAAATTCACTTAAGCAAAATTGTAAAACTTATTTTCAGCGAAAGAATTTTTCTTTACTTCCTTTAATTTTTATTCAAATATTAATTTTATGCCTGGCTTTGGATAAATTAAGCGATTATATCGCTCAAGTTTGCGACGATTTTCTCCCTAATAAAAGAAAGCATGCGATTGAAAAAACAAGTAACGAGATTGTGGAGTATGGCTTATCGCATCGGCAAAAGATTAACTTTGTCTATTATCACCAACCGGCCATGGTTTCCAATGAAGTTTTTTATTTTAGTATGCAGCCGATTGTCGCAAAATACGCTTTTTCTCTAGATGACTTAAAAAAAATAATGGAAGAAAAAAAAGTTGATTTTGTTATCAGTGATACAGAACATTATCCAGAAGTGATTAAGTTGGGAAATCCTAAGGGGTTTATCAAGTTTCCAAAAGACAAAAACCGTCAGAAGGCAATTGTTGTGATTGTTTATAACGATCAAATTAAATTGGAACGTTTAAGGCCCTTAGCGGAATATGATCAATAAAGAAAGAAAGCTGTCAAACTAGATTACACTTCCTAATTTAAATATCGGTAAATACATTGCCACGACCAGACCGCCGATTAAAAGTCCCAAAACTAAAATCATAATTGGTTCAATTAATTGTTTCATTGCATTCACGGCGTTTTCCACTTCATCTTCATAGAAATCTGCAACCTTGCTAAGCATCGCATCCAAAGCCCCAGTAGATTCACCTACGGCAATCATTTGTACCACCATTGAAGGGAAAATTTTAGAGTTTTCCAAAGGTTCGGCAATTGTTTTTCCGGAGCTGATGCTTTGTCGGACTTGAAGAATTTCTTTTTCTAGCACCGTATTCCCTGCAGTTCTGGCGCAAATTTGTAAACCTTCCAAAATAGGAACCCCCGAAGAAATCATTGTGCCTAGAGTTCTGGTAAAGCGGGAGATCGCAACTTTTTTTATAATTTCTCCGAATACAGGAAGCTTTAAAAAAATCGGATGAAGAATTTCCTTTCCTCTTTTTGTTTTTAAAGTTTTTTTAAAAAGCCAAATTGAACCCCAGAAAAGTGAAAAAATTAAAGGATAAAAACGGATTGTAAAATCAGATATGGCCATTACAATTCTAGTTGGTGCTGGAAGTTCGGCACCAAAATCTTTAAACATATCGGCAAAAGTGGGGATAACGAAAATTAAAAGGATTGCTGTAACTATGCCAGCTGCGGAAAGAACAACTGTTGGATAGATCATCGCAGTTTTTACTTGCCGACGAAGACTATCCATTTTTTCTAAATATTTTGCCAGACGTTCTAAAATAACATCCAAAATACCACCTGTTTCTCCGGCAGCTACCATGTTCACATATAAATCATCAAAAGATTTTGGAGCAAGGGCTAGGCCCTCGGCTAAAGTTCCACCAGCTGCCACATGATCTCTGATTTTAGAAAGGTTATTTCGCATCGCTTTATTGGAGTGTCCTTTGGCCAGTAAATCAAGACCACTTAAGATCGGGAGACCGGCGTTAATCATTGTTGCAAATTGTCTGGTAAAAATTACAATGTCACGGGTGCTGACTTTTCCCTCTCCCAATCCGGGAATTTTTAATTCTTTATTCAGACCTTTGTTGATTGCTTTTATTTTTCTTGTGTCAGCAGAAATTTTTTGCGCTTTCAAAGCGTTGTAAACTTGTTGGACGCCTTGGGCCTCCATTCGGCCCTTAACTTTTTTACCTTGATAATTTTGACCTTCCCAGCTGTAGAGCGCCATTTTAATCCTTAACTGTTACTCTCAGGATTTCTTCAATAGTGGTAATTCCAGCTTTAACAAAATTTAGTCCAGAGGATCGCAACGAGGACATCCCCTGTCTAATTGCTTCTCGTTTAATTTCTGCAGCTGAGGCACCATTTAAAACAAAAACTTTTAGCTCATCAGTCATCGGCATCGCCTCATAAAGAGCAATTCTCCCTTTGTATCCGGTATTACTGCATTTGGAACAACCGGTGCCGTGATAAACCTTTAAATGTTTAGCTTCAGCCGCTGGAATGCCAAGATCAACTAAAATATCAGGACTGACCTTAAGCTCAGTTTTGCAATTTTCGCAGATCCTTCGGGCTAAACGTTGAGCAACCACTATATTTATCGACGAAGATACTAGAAATGGTTCCACTCCCATATTCAATAAACGATTAATTGTCGATGGTGCATCATTTGTATGCAGAGTCGATAAGACTAAATGCCCGGTTAGAGATGCTTTAATAGCAATTTCCGCTGTTTCAAAATCTCTAATTTCGCCGACCATAATAATATCAGGATCTTGTCTTAAAAAGGATCGCAAAGTTGCGGCAAAGTTTAAACCGATATCCTCATTCATTTGCACTTGATTGATCCCCAACAAATTAAATTCTACCGGATCTTCGGCAGTTGAAATGTTAACTACCGGTTGATTTAGTTCGGTTAGTGCAGAATAAAGTGTCGTGGTTTTCCCGGAGCCGGTTGGCCCGGTAACAAGCACCAGTCCATAAGGTTTTTCAATTGCTTCTTTAAAATGTTTCATTTGGATTTCGTCAAAACCAAGTTTTGTCAGATCGGTTTGCAAATTTTGTTTGTCCAATAATCTTAAAACTACCTTTTCACCAAAAAGTCCTGGAAGCACACTGACACGGAAATCCATTTCTCTTTTATTGCCCAGTTTTAATTTAATTCTTCCATCCTGCGGCAATCGTCTTTCTGCGATATCAAGATCGGCCATGATTTTTAAACGAGAAGTAAGGGCATTTTTTAATTTTAAAGGAGGCCGCATTATTTCGTAGAGGATACCGTCAATTCGAAAGCGTACACGAAACACTTTTTCATAAGGTTCGATATGAATATCTGACGCTCCTTTTTTAATAGCGTCCGTTAGAATGGCATTTACCAATTTAACTACCGGAGCATCTTCTGTTGCCCGTTGCAATGATTCCAATTCAATTTCATCAACAGTATTTAGAATTTCAACATCTTCTTCGGTTCCCATGTCTCCGATAATACTATCGTAGGACACACTTCCTTCGTAATTTTTTTCGATTTGTTGTCTAATTGCCGATTCTTTGGCGATAACAATTTTAATTTCTCTATTGGTAATAAACTTTAAATCGTTGATTGCAGAAATATTGGAAGGATCGGCCATGGCTACGCTCAGACTATTTGAGGAAGCTTCGTAGGGAATTAGAAAATGCTTTGCAGCAAGATAGTTGGGAATCAGTGCTAGTGCGTCTTGCTGAATCGTCATATCTTCCAGTTGGATTATTGGTGTTCCATAGTGCTTGCTGATTGTCTTTAAGATTAAATCTTCTTCCAGAATTCCCAGTTTCATTAAAGCAGTATTCATTAAAGCGGTATTTTGTTTGCAATACTCCTGAGCCTGAGAAAGTTGGGCTTCAGTAATTAATCCCTGCTTTAAAAGAACATCTCCGATTCTTGAGCTCATATAATAACTTATAAACAATAAATTGCCTTAGACCATTGTCCGCAAGATATTAATAGAATCGACCTAATTACTGGAATTATTTAGAGTTTATGCCAATAAACTTTAACTTTTGCTTGATGCAAACAGATAAGGGCAGGCACCGAGATTTTCTACAATGATTTCAAGACCTTGATTTTTAAGAAAGTTTGCTAGAGCCTCACGGTTCAATTGCTGCTGATCTAAGTTGTGAGTTTCCATAGCCAGATGTTTAATTTTGGGAAAAAAATGTTTTGGTAAGTTATAGAAAATTTCATATTCCGAACCTTCGCAATCAACTTTAAGAAAGTCACAACTTGCTATCTTCTCTTTGTTAAAAATATCTTCCAGAGAAATAGTTTCAATTTGGATAGCTTCTTTAGCTGTAGATTTTTTTACTAAAGTATTTTCTCCGCAATCACCTACAATATTAAGTTCTGCCGTTCCTGTTTTTTGAGCAACAGCCTTTTTGAAGGTAAAAACATCGGAAAAATTATTTAATTTTATTTGTTCTTTTAATTGTTCGTAACTTTTTGAAAATGGTTCAAAAGAATAAATTTTTGCAGCAGGGAAATATGTTTTTGCAAAAATTGTAAAATATCCGACATTGGCGCCGATATCGATAATTATCTGGGGATTTCTGTTCTTGAAATATTTCAAGTAATCTCGATAAAAGAATACTTCATTAATGATACCTAAATTGGAAGCATTTTGTCCGGCAAGCAAAATTGTACCATTCCAAAAATGTAATTGATGATTTTTTCCATCAGGGAAGAAATATATTTTAAAATAGGTCCAGAAATTTTTTATTTTAAATAGAACTTGGAAAAACACAGAGAATTTATTGAAGATTAAAGACATAAAATTCAAAATACATAATCAAAACTAAGGAGCATTGGAGCGCGGACTTTACGGTACCTATAAAAATTAGACAAAATAAAAGTCTGTAACTTGATAATAGTTAGATTGTAGGGGCAGGGCTTGTCCCTGCCCGTAATACCAAATATGGTTAAACGGGCAGGGACAAGCCCTGCCCCTACAATAAATTTTTGTAATTTAAACATCATAAACAATTATTCTACTAAAGCTTCTTTAACAGTATTGAGCAATTGTTGGCAACTATAAGGTTTTTGCAGAAAGGTGGCGATTTCATGGGGCTTCAAACTTCTCATCATGTCTAGTTGATGAAAGCCGCTGGAGAGAATGATTTTAGCTTTGTTATTGATTGTTTTGATCTGACGATAGACTTCATCGCCATTCATGTCCGGCATTGACATATCAAGAAGGGTGAATTTGAGGTCTTGTTGCTTTGTTTTGAAAATATCAATTGCTTCTTTCCCGGTACGAGCATTAATTACATCAAAGCCGAATTTTTCCAGCATCGCCGTCACTACTTCCTGCACGGTGTCTTCGTCATCAACTACTAAAACTAAGCCGGAGGATTGCCAAACTTCATCTGTAAAATGAGACAAGGAAGTTGAATTTTCTATCCCCAGCTTGACCAATGCCGGAAAAAGAATAGTAAAGGTACTTCCTTTGCCGGGTGTGCTTTCCACATTTAAAATTCCTCCGTGCCTTTTTACTATACCAATTACAGCAGCAAGTCCCAAACCTCTGCCGGTAAATTTAGTGGTATAGAAGGGATCAAAAATTTTGGATAAAGTTTCTTTGCTCATGCCGCAGCCATTATCCTTAATTTCGATAAAAACATAGGGTCCAGTTTTTAAATTTTCTGAAATATAACTTTGCTTTAAATATTTTTCAGTAACATCGACTAAACCAGTTTTTATAGAAATCAATCCCACGTTATTGCCGATTGCATCTGAAGCATTAGTAATTAAGTTCATTACTACTTGCCGCAGTTGAGTGGGATCTCCTTTAATTGGAGGAATGTTTTCCAATAAATTTTTTTCAATTTGTGCTTTTTTGGACAAAGCAGGTCTAAGAAGATTTTGCATCTCCTCAACAAGCGTCGATAAATTGATTTGATATTCAACTATCGGTTTTTGACCGGAATAGGTAAGAAGTTGTTGCGTTAAATCGGCAAGTCTTTTGGCTGCAATATTAATATTGCTTACTCTTTCGTAAACTGGGGATTCTTTTTCCAGATCAAGCAGTGTCAAATCAGCATTTCCTAAAACACCCATTAAGAGATTATTAAAATCATGGGCGATACCTCCGGCAAGAACTCCTAAACTTTCCAATTTTTGACTGCGAAACATTTGCTCTTCTAATTTTTGTTGCTCGAGTTTGGCTTTTTTTTGTGCAGTGATATCTCTAAATACTGAAATGCCGCCGTTTATTTCTCCGTTTTTATTGCGCAACGGTCTGGCATTAACGCTAATAAAAACCCCATCGGGTCGGCGATCGTTGCGGATGCAAATTTCTTCGGCATCAATTTCCTCTCCTTTAATCGCTCTCGGCAGAGGGAGTCGGTCTAAAGGAAACGGAGTAACCATGTCTGGTAGGTAGTTGCCAATTAACCTTACTCTTTCATCCATTGGTAAATTGCTTAAACCGTAACCTAAAATTCTTTCAGAACTCTTATTGTGAAAAATCATGAAGCCTTTCTCATTGACAACAAAGACGCCATCAGCCATGCTGTCAATAATCGAAAGAAGCACTTCTGCAACTGAATTTGTTGTGTCTGAAGAGTTTTCCAGTAAAGATATTATCTTATTTAAAGGCATATCGTTGATTATATCTCAAAAAAATCGATAAAAATAGCAGGTCTTGTTTTTTTTTAACCGAATGGTTATTTTGCTTTTTTAATAAGTTCATTCGGAAACAATCTCATGAAGATAATCAAGTCCATATTAATATTCCTCGGGGTTTTTTGTATCTTTACCGTCTCTTCTTCTTTTGCTGATGTAGTAGAAATATTTGCACCGGAAACAGAAAATCATGCCAAGATTGAATTAATGCCCGAAGAGTCTGCGGAGCTGACAATCTACCTTAAATCGCTTGGTGACTTACTCTATGGATACAAAATTTACTTATATAACACTAAAGGAGAATTAGTTGGTCAGACTTTCAGCGATGAAAACGGCATAGCTATTTTTACTAAAATTCCCACTGGCAAATATATGATTACTGTTGAGAAAAAAATTAATGAGCGAGGTGGCGATACCAGAATCAATGTGGGAGATATGAACATTAAAAAAACTAAAAGTGCCGTAAAAATTTTAAAGGGGAATAATTAATGTCCACAAATTTTTTCAAAACATTGTTTTTACTTTTATTTACGTCCTGTATGCAAACAAGTGAACAGCAAAAGTACCAAATTCAGCCGACAGGAGATATTGATGTGCAAGTGTCAATGGGCGGGCAAAAAATCACTGATTTAGATAAGCAATTAATTCACCGAATCGAAATTTCTTCAAGAACCCTAGACCTGCTTAAACCAGAAGGCAGTAATGGCTTACGCTTACCTTTTCTTCTCAAGAAAGAAGTTGATCAAAGAGGATTAGTGATGGGATTAAAGGTTTTTCGATCAAAAGAGGGGCCACTTAGTCTGGAAGATCTGGGCTTACAAGAAAGGGATTTACTTACTGCCATCGGAACAAAACTCTTAACAAGTGCTAAGGATTTTGAATTATTTGTAAAAATCTTAAGAAATAAAAGAGAGTTGAGCATGACCCTAGAAAGAGATTTTCAACCCCATAAAATCATCTATTATCTCTCAAAATAGCTATGTTGCTGATCGCAATAAAAATGTTGCTGGGAAACCGAGGTAAATACTTTGGGATGATTACAGGAGTGTTTTTAGCGGCTTTAATTATCACTCAACAAAGTTCTATTTTTTGCGGCTTGATGTCTAGAACTTATGGTTTTCTATCCGATACTATTTATCCCGATCTTTGGGTGATGGATCCGATGACTCAATATGTCGATGATTTTAAACCGGTAATTGATACCAAGCTTTTACAAGTAAGAGGTATTGCCGGAATCTCTTGGGCGGTACCTCTTTATAAAGGAATTCTTAAAGCAAGATTACATGATGGCACATTGCAGCTTACTAATGTTATTGGTTTAGATGATGCTTCTTTGGCAGGCGGACCGCCCCTAATGTTGCAAGGGAAGCTTGAAGATTTGAGATTCGCCGATGCAATAATTGTTGATGAAGTGGGGGCAAATGGTAAGTTTGCCAAACCCGGAAAAAATCCCGCAGAAAAAATTCCTCTTAAAGTCGGAGATACTTTAGAAATTAATGATAAGCGTGCTGTTGTGGTGGGAATAACGCGAGTGGCCAGGACCTTTCAGTCCAATCCAGTTGTTTACACTACATATTCCCGAGCAATCAACTTTGCTCCCACTGAAAGAAAAAAATTAACTTATATTATTGCCAAGATAAAAGAAAATATTGAAATAAAAAATGTTCAAAATGCAATTTCAAAAGTCACTGGATTAAAAGCTTTAACTAATGAAGAATTTTCTAAACAAACAGTTGATTATTTTATGCGTTATACTGGCATTCCTATTAATTTTGGGATTGCAATTGTTCTTGGTTTTCTTGTGGGAACAGCAATAGTCGGGCAAACATTTTATAGTTTTACAGTGGATAACATTCGCTATTTTGGAACTCTTAAAGCAATGGGTGCTTCCAGTTTCTTGTTATTAAAAATGATTGTTTTGCAAGCTTTGATTGTCGGTTCTGTCGGTTACGGCTTGGGAGTTGGCCTTGCTTCACTTACATATTTTCTTTCTCTCAAATCTGAACTTGCTTTTAAAATGCCCTGGCAAGTGCCATTGATTACTGCAGTTGCTGTAATAATGATCAGTGTGATTGCTGCGGTTCTAAGTATTTTAAAAGTATTTTTTCTTGAACCTGCTATTGTTTTTAAAGGGGAATAGGAATGTCTTCGGAGTTTGCCGTGCAATGTAAAGGCATTAAAAAAGTTTATCATACTAATGGTATCGATACCCCGGCCCTTAGAGGAATTGATTTAGAAGTGAAAAAATCCGAACTCTTGATGTTGGTCGGTCCTTCGGGTTGCGGAAAAACAACATTAATTTCAATTATTGCCGGAATATTACTCCAAGATCAGGGCAGTTGTTTAGTCGATGGAAATAATTTCGCCCAAATGTCAGAGCGAGAAAGAACTGCCGCTAGAGGAAAAGCTATCGGCTTTGTTTTTCAATCATATAACTTGATTCCCACGCTTTCTGCATTGGAAAATGTCGCCATTCCCTTGCTTTTAGCAAATGTTCGGAGAAAAGAAGCTTTAGAAAAAGCCAAGGCAATTTTATTGCAAGTAGGCTTGGAGAAGTCCTTTTATTCCCGACCGGCGCAACTTTCTGGCGGGCAACAGCAAAGAGTGGCGATAGCGCGAGCTCTGATTCATCAGCCACATTTGGTAGTCTGTGATGAGCCGACCAGCGCTCTTGATCATGAGAATGGCATGAAGATCATGCAAGTTTTTAAAGAAGTTGCTTTAAAAAATGGTAAAACTTTAATTGTGGTAACTCATGACAATAGGATTTTCCCCTTTGCTGATAGAATTGCTACGATGGATGATGGCATCATTAAAGAGATTGAGTAAATAGGAAGATATGAAAAAAGTACTTTTATTTATTTTTGATAATTTTCGAATATTTGGTTTGCCACTTTTGGCGATTGCCGGATTAGTAATGGGGATTAGAACTGTGCGAGCAGGCAGTACGCCTAATCCAATTACTCTTCCAATTTCTGAGCCAGCAAAAAGTTCTTTTGATTCTTCCGTTGCCGGAGCAGGGATCGTTGAGGCAAAGGGGGAGAATATTGAAATTGCTTCCCATATTTCTGGCGTTGTGGCGGAAGTTTTTGTGCATGTTGGGCAAAAAGTGAATCTTGGTGATCCGCTTTTTGTTATTGATACGAGAGAAGTGCAGGCACAGCTGATGATAAAAAGAGCAGCTCTGGAAGTAAGTAAAGCTCAATTGCAAGATTTTGAAAGTCAGTATCAATTTTTGCAAAAAGTAAGTGACAAAAGAGCTGTTAGTGCCGATGAAGTGGCCAAAAGAAAAAATGCTGTCAGTATTGCTTTGGCAAAAAGACAAGAGGCCCAAGACAGCCTTCAGGCGACAGAAGTTGAGTTGGCAAGGCACACAGTAATTGCCCCCCTTGCTGGCGAGATTTTAAAAATTGATATTCGACCGGGAGAATTTGCCGCAGCGCAAGTAATGACCAAACCTCTAATGCTGATGGGTCAAACTGATTCCCTTTGGGTGCGGGTTGATATTGATGAAAATGATAGCTGGAGGATAAAGGCCGGAACAAAAGCAAGAGCAACTTTAAGAGGAAATAGTAATATTGGAGCTGATCTGAAGTTTGTCCGATTTGAGCCTTATATTGTACCGAAAAAATCTCTTACAGGGGAAAATGCCGAGCGGGTGGATACAAGAGTTTTACAGATAATATATGAATTTGATCCGGCGAAATTTCCCGCTTTTGTAGGACAGCTTGTGGATGTTTTTATTGAGGCAGAAACGCATGTTTAGAAGTTTCCTGCTTTTATTTTTGCTTTTTGCTGGTTGTCTCAGTCTTCCTGCGGTTGGCCCTGATTATCAAAAACCCGTTCAGGAAAATATAGAAGATTGGCAGATTGAAGGAAATGATCACAAGTTATTTACCAGAGAATCAGAATTAACTATGACTTCTAGTTGGAAGCAATTTAATGATCCCGTCTTGGATTCCTTGGTTGAAAAAACTATTAAATCAAACCTGACTTATCAGATTGCTCTTTCCAGATTAGAGCAAGCAAGACTTAGTTCTGATCTAGCTTTCTCCTCTTTTTTGCCGACGCTGTCCTTAGGAGGAAAATTTAATAGACAAGAAAGAAGTAAGAATAGTTTTGTTAGTAAGTTGGGAGAAAATCCGGTTAATACTTATCAAAGCGGATTTGATGCTCTTTGGGAATTTGATCTGTTTGGTGGAAAAAGAAGGGCCTATCAGGCCTCAGTTGCTGAAATTGAAGCGGCAGAAGGTGGCGCCAGTGGAATAGGAATCTCTTTGTTGGCGGACTTATTCAGAAATTATATTGAGTATCGAACGTTTGAAAAAAGATTGGAGATTGCCGAAAGTAATATTAAAGCGCAAACGCAATTTAGAGATATCGTAAAATCTAAATTTAATGCGGGGATTTCTTCGGAAGTTGATTTATTGCAAGCTTCAGCTTTATTGGAAAATTCAAGATCTTTTATTCCGCAGTTGCAGGTAGAAATGAAACGAAGATTTTATCGATTGGCAGTTTTGTCCGGAGAATCTCCGACAAACTTTGTTATTGAAAAAATCAATCAAACCTCTTGTCAAATTCCGGAAATTAATAATTTGATTGCAATTTCACAAGGGGCAGAGTTTTTAAGAAATAGACCGGATGTGAAAGTGGCAGAGAGAGAACTTGCTGCACAAACCGCAAAAATTGGCGTTGCCGTTGCTGAAATATTTCCTAAAATTACTTTAGTGGGCGGTGCTGGTTTAGAGACGAATGTTTCCTCAACATTTTTTGATGCCAGCAGTAAGACCTGGAATTTTGGTCCGACCATCAGCTTGCCAATTTTTCAAGGCGGGAAAATTTCTGCAAATATTGCTTTGCAAGAGGAAAAAGCAAAAGAAGCATGGAACAATTATCAAGAAGTTGTTCTGCAAGCACTGGAAGAAGGGCAAAATAGTTTAAATGCTTATTCTGCGGAATTAAAAAGGCAAAAATCATTGGAAGAATCTTTTCAAGCAAGTAAGAGAGCTCATCAATTATCCCAGGATTTATATCAAGACGGCTTAATTGATTTTCTTCGCGTGCTTGATGCTGAAAGAGATCTCTTTAATGCAGAAGATGCCTTAATTCAGAGTAAGGCGCAGATTGCTGTCAGTGGCTTGGCTGTGTTTAAGGCGTTTGCGGGGAAGATGTAGATACGTCGGATCGCGGACTGGCAGGGCACGTTGCCCTAAAGTCCGCGCTCCAATGTGTTCTCTCTCCTTCTCAGTTGCTCTGTATTTCTAAAACTCTAATTCTGAAATTAGCGGCAAATGATCCGATCCGATATCTTCTCCCAGATAGGAATTAACTGCTTTAAAATCTTTGGAAAAAAGAATTTGATCAATCGGGGAGGCTATTAAAGGTAATTTTGTACTAAGAGCGAACCAACTGGGAAGCACCCCAAATCCTCTGCGAGAATTTTGCAGGTTAGTTCTGTTGATAAATTCTTGATAGTAAGGAGACCAGATCGAAGTATTGAAATCGCCAATCAGAATTGTCGGTAAATTTTGCTTGTGTAATATTTCCGCTAGATTATTTAATTGTTTATTTCTTAGAGAGAAACGATCGGGATCCGTTGGTGCAGGCAAATGAGGAATAAGTAAAAAAACTTTTTGGTTGTTAATTTTTATAGTAGCAGTCATTGTCAGGCGAATCGGATCGTCTAGAGGAAATATTTCAAATTCTTCAATAGGGAATTTACTTTTTAATTTCACCTCAAAAATACTCTTGGGATCAGAGGGAGCGGTATAAGGGAGGAGATCGGAAAGTTTATTCACTTCTTCAAACCAAGCTTTTTCCAGTTCAATAAAAAGAAGGAGATCGGGTTTTTCTTGACGAACTAAATCTAGTGTTTTTTGATAAGCGGTATTTCCATAAAGCACATTGATTATTGCAATTTTGATTTTTTCTTTCGTTTTTGTTTGATGATTTGCGAAAGCAGAGTTGGAATTAAAGTTATACCAATTTTGAACATGATAAAAATTGATGATTAACAATGAACAGAAAATCATTGAATAAAAAAAACGTTTTAAAATAATACTCCCAATTAAAGCAATAAGTGAAAGAACAAGGTAGAGAGGCTTGAAACTCAAAATAATTTCCAAAAAAAGCTGTGGCTTACTGAGCAAGTCGCTTAAGCTTCCCAATGTCAGGAATAAAGTAAAGGAAATTGATAGAAGTTTAAACATGCAAATCACTTAAAACTAGCAGATTCTTGGCGCTAAGAGCTATCTTTGCCGGACACATTTCTTCTTTGATATGGGGATTGTTGAAATTGCTATAAGCATTGCGTTTTGCTTCCCCGATAAAAAGAATTACCACATAAGGTGTTTGGGCAATTAACTTTTTGCTGATACTGATTCTTAGAGGAGGAGGTTTGGGAGAATCTTTAATTAAAAAATATTTTGGATCGATATTTTTAAGTTCAGGATGTTGGGGAAACAGAGAAGCAATATGCCCATCTTCGCCGACACCAAGAAAGATCAAGTCAAAATTTCCTCCATTTTCTTGAAATATTTTATTATATTCTGCTAATCCGTAATCAGCGGAATCTTTATTTACGATAAAAGGATGAAGCTGATGGTGATGGAGAATTTTATTCTCAATTAACTTAGAAAAAAATTCTTCATTTAATAATTTATAATTACTATCAGGAGAAGTTATTTCTACCACACGCTCATCTACTAAAAAAAAGTTAGTTTTTTGCCAAATTTTTTTCGAGCCATTTTCCTGTAAAGATCTCAATAATTGTACGATACTTCTACCGCCACAAAAACCGATATTAATATTGGGTTTTGTCTCAATGCTCTCTTCTAAAAACCCATTAATTTCTTTAGTGGCTTGGTCAAAAAGGTCTGTTAATTCTTTGTTGAAGATAGTTTTAACGTTATTCATTTTGCTATACTCAGTTTGTTTACTTTTAGAACTGATTATGCCATTTACTTTGGAAAGATAGAAGGAGATATTTTATGACAAGACACACTAGTTTTAAAGGTACAGAATTAGCACTTAAAGGTAACGAAATAAAAGCAGGAGATAAACTTCCCGCATTTACTTTAACTGGAAATGACATGGGAGATCTTAAATCTCAAGATTTTGCTGGGAAAAAATTATTAGTCTCTGTTGTTCCCAGTTTAGATACACCAGTATGTGCAATTCAAACTAAAAGATTTAATGAAGAACTTTCCAAATTAGGATCTGATGTTGCTGTTCTAACAGTAAGTATGGATTTGCCTTTTGCCCAAAAAAGATGGTGCGGAGCAGAAGGTGTGGAAAGAGTAGTTACTGCCAGTGATTATAAATATCGCACTTTTGGTGAAGCCGTGGGAACATTTATGCCGGCTTGGGGACTTCTTTCTCGCGCAGTTTTTGTTGCCGATAAAACAGGAAAAATAGTTTATAGCGAATATGTTCCGGAAGTTTCAGCGGAACCAAATTATGAAGCAGCAATATCTGCAGTAAAATCCCTAGGATAAGAATGAAAAAAATCAGTATTGTTTATCATTCCGGTTATGGACATACAAAAGTACAAGCAGAAAATGTCCTCAAAGGTTTACAATCTGTTAATGGCGTAGAAGCAAAAATAATTACGGCAGAAGAAGCAATTAACAATCTTAATTTTTTTGATGATGCCGATTGCATAGTTTTTGGTTGCCCGACTTATATGGGCGGACCATCTGCTAAGTTTAAAGAATTCATTGAGGCTGCGAGCAAAATTTGGTTTAAACAAGGTTGGAAAGATAAATTAGCCGCAGGTTTTACCAATTCTCAAGGTTTAAGTGGCGATAAATTTGCTACGCTATCGCAACTTTTTGTCAATGCGATGCAACATTCGATGATTTGGATTAGTACTGGTTTTTTAACCGGAGCAGAAAATACTCTGGGAACGGAGTTGGAGCTAAATAGGCTTGGTGCTTACATGGGGGCGATGTCCCAATCTCCTCAGGGTTCGCCTGAACCACTAAAAGCCGATCTTGCTACTGCTGAAAAATTCGGCAAGAGAATTGCTGAAGCAGTTCTTAATTTAAGAAAATAGAAACTCGGTTTTTACTTGAAGATCTTTTAGCAAAGATCAAACCTTAATGCTTTGGAAGGTCTCTTGAAGTTGTAATTTTTTTTCCAATTCTCAGGCAATGTTTCTCTGGGTATTTCATAAAATCCCAGACTTTCAAAAAATTGCCACATCTTTGGTTCGATACTAAGAGCAAAAACATATTTTTTATTTAATGCTTTTGCTTCTTCAATTAATTTTTGGGCAAGTTTTCTTGCTCGGCCTTTCCCTTGAAAGCGTGGCAGAGTGCAAAACTTTCCTAATTCAGCAACTTCTCCGTAATCGACAATTTTAGCAGAGGCAACAATTGCACCGTTAATTGTAAAAACATAAAAATTGTCGATACTTCTTGCAATATCATCTTCGGTGATCGGAAGAATTTCTCCGGACATGATATATGGTTTCATTATTAAGGAGATATCAGTAACATCTTTTAATTCTCCCTTGCGAACATCGTTGGGGTAGTCTTGAGTGAATAATGTGCCGGCTCCACGATGAGTAAAAACTTCTTTGAAAAGAGAGCCGCTTTTTCCTTCCAAAAGAATAATTTCAATGCCTCTTTCAATGTTTTGTGCTTGAATAAATTGCAGACGTTCCGCTCCAATGTTAATCGTTTCTGGCTTACTTAAGAATTCCGTAATTTGAGCAGAATTGGGATTGGAATGAAAGTGACCATTAATTTCTAAACCGCGAAAATCCGAAAGAAAAAAAACTTTTGTCGAATTAAGCACCTCGGCAATGTCTAAAACTTTTGTGTCGATCGTTGATCTGTCGGCAAAGGATTGATTTTTTAATTTTCTATCAAAAGCAATAACAGGAATGATATTTTGAGCGATTAATTTTTTTATTTCATTAATCTTGCGACTGGATAAAGGACTGCTGACATCATCATAAAGCAACTTAAATTTTGTTCCTCTTTCCGTCCACAATTCCAGTTCCGATTTCAATTCCTGATTGTTATGGCAAAAAATTATAATGCTAATATCTGAAGCATGGAGCACCCGGAGATCGGTAATAATGTCTTTGATCTGGATTTGTTCTTCTAAAACAAGTGAAAAAAGCTTGTTGCGGAACTTGCTTTCATAATGAAAGACTTCCAAAGCATTGAGCATTTGTGTTTCTATTAATTCATCCATAGCTATTGTTTTGACATACCTAAGATCAAAGATATATAGTGAAAAGGTCACTTAAAATCAATACTTAAAGACCAATGAAAAAAGCCCTAACCTTTGATGATGTCGCTTTAGTCCCACAATACAACAATGTTCCTTCGAGGACAGAACCGACGTTAGAAACTTGGTTGACAAAAAGCTTAAAATTGCAATTGCCTCTCCTTGCGGCAAATATGGAATCGGTTATTTCTGAAGATTTGGCAGATGTTTTATTACAATATGGAGGAATGCCGATTTTTCATCGCTTCTGTGATTTGGAAATCCAAAAAAAATGGGTAAAAAAATATAAGGAAAAAACTTTTGTCTCTTGTGGCTTGCATAAATTAGATGAAGTTCGGTCTTTACTGGACTTAGGTGCTTTGGGTGTTTGTATCGATATTGCTCATGGACATTCAGAACCGATGCTTAAATTTGTGGCCGAAGTAAAAAGAACTCATCCGGAGAGTGCTGTGATTGCCGGAAATGTTTGCACTGCGATGGGCTATAATGATTTGGTAAATGCCGGGGCTGATGCGGTAAAAGTTGGTGTCGGTCCTGGAGCTGCTTGCACTACAAGAATGGTGACCGGTTTTGGTGTTCCGCAATTTACGGCGATCAGAGATTGCGCTGTGATTGCAGAAAAATTACGAGTGCCTTTAATTGCTGATGGTGGAATTAAAGGCAGTAGAGAAGTGGTTTTGGCCTTAGCCGCAGGGGCAAGCACGGTAATGCTAGGTAAACTTTTTTCATTAACTAAAGAAAGTGCTGCTTTGAAGAAAAATGTAGGAGGCATTTTATCTGCCAGATATCGTGGTCAAGCCAGTGAAGATTTCCAGAAAGATTATTATGGTGGACTTAAAGAAAAAACTGTGGCTGAAGGAACTGATTTTTGGGCAGAAGTTTCTGGAAGTGCCAAAGAATTAATTGATAATATTATTGGGGGATTAAGAAGTGGTTTGACATATGCCGGGGCCAGAAGTATCAAAGAACTGCAGCGGAAAGCTGAATTTGTAGAAGTAGTCGGGGGATATTTACATGAAAGTATGCCTAGAAAATAAAAGGAGAGTTGGTTTATGCAAAATCTAGTTTCTGTAATAATGGGTTCTAAATCTGATTGGGAAACAATGCAACATACTAACACGCTCTTAGATCAGTTGGGAATTCCCCATGAAGTAAAGGTAATGTCTGCTCATAGAACTCCAGATTTAGTTGCTAATTATGTTTCTAAACTTGAAGCAAATGGAGTTGAAGTTTTAATTGCGGCAGCCGGTGGTGCCGCTCACTTGGCCGGAGTAGCTGCGGCTAAAACACCAATCCCAGTTTTAGCAGTTCCGATGGAAAGTAATTCACTTCGCGGGATGGACTCTCTGCTTTCAATGGTGCAAATGCCTGCCGGGATTCCAGTTGGAACTTTTGCAATCGGGAAACCCGGAGCAATTAATGCCGCTTTATTTGCCGCGGCAATTTTAGCGAATAAACATGAAAATATTAAAATTAAACTTAAAGAGTTAAGAGACAATCAAACGAGAAAGGGAGAGCAGAACCAGGATCCGAGGGTTTAGTCGATTTTTCTAATAATTGAAATGTAGGGGCACCCTTTATGGCTGACTATTACCCACAAGTACAAATTTCTCTGTTCTCAGTCTCCGCCTCAGCCTTCATCTCAGCCTCTGTCTGTCAATCCCTAAATACGGTTTACACATAAAGAGTTGCATT
>CAYOOT010000049.1:0-19940 GCA_964405665.1 uncultured Bdellovibrionales bacterium
AGAAATTCTTTAGAAATAGCTGTTTCCAACGGAGAGCTCACTGCAGCTGAGTCCGGAGAGATGTTTAGGAAATATGTTAATGCTTTTGAGGGGTATACATATCTCCTATCAGATGGTTGTTGGTAGTAAAGATCAGAAATCAGAATTCAGTAATCAGAATTCCGCAATCTGATTTCCGAATTCAGAATTCCGATATCAGAACTCTGAGATCAGCATTCTGATATCTTCACAGTTATATATAGCAGAAGCACGATTTAGCGAGAGTCTGGAAGGTCGGTCGAAGATAATCAATTTCAAAGCTGTATTATCTGGAAGTAATTTACAAAAATATTTACCTGCGGCCAGATAATTTAAGACTTCCGGCGGCAGCGGCACCCCTACTACCGCTTCAGACCAGCTAATAATATCAATCAAGCTTTCCTCTTCCTTGGCTGAAACAATTGTGGATCTCTGAATAACCTCCGGTAATTTTAATAATTGCTCTTGAGGAAGAGAAATCTGAGCTTGATAAGTATCAGAAGAATAAAGTGCCCATGATAAATAAGAAGGCCAAAGATTTATGAAATTAAAAGCTGGGGCAATACTTGATAGAAATAAAATTACAAGAAAAGGAACATTTTTTAAATTTAATTTTATTAAGTAACAAGCCTTTTCTTCTGCTTTCCAAAAAAGAAGAATAATCATTACCATCATTAAGATATTCCAAGGCCAGACTACCTCGTTCCAAGAATGACCTAAGGGGCCAATGGTATAAAGAATTATCGCATGCATTAAGCAGAGCCCGATAATAGCTATGCGGCGATAGTTTTTTATAAATAATCCAATTCCCAGAAGAACTTCCAATGGGGGCAAAAGAAAGCTAAAAATAATAAATAATGCAAAGAATTGAGACTGATTTGTAATAATCGGTTCAAATAACCAAGGAACCATGCTTAATGGGAAAAAAAGATTGAATTTATGAAGACCGCTCCAAATATAGATACTGGCAATGATTATTTGAAAACAACAAAGTGCTTCTTTTTGTTGATTCTCTCCCACATTCTTTTTTGTTGCAAAAACGAAAGCTGTAAACATCAAAATATATTGATAGACCCAAGGTTGAACTCTAGTAATATCCAAGATTATAGCTAGCAGAAAAAACAAAACTGCAGAGATTGCCGAAGCCCTAAGAAAAAAACCCGCAGCATGAATGATCAAAGCCAAAAGAAGCAATGGCGCTAAGAAATCCTCAAAGTTTAAGAATGCAGTGGGAAAAGTAATTAAAGGTAAAATGGGAAATTCTCTTTGTGGAAACCAGAGAGAATAAGAAATAAGCACTTCAACTATTGCCGCGAGTGCTACAAAACGCGAGGCAATAGTTAAGATTGATTTGCTGTTCATTTAATTTACGGAGAGAGCTTTGCCTTTGAGATTTAAATTAATCCAATCCACAATCTCTTTTGTTGAGGATCCTGGAGTAAATATTTTTTTTACTCCCAACTTACTTAATTCTTCAATATCCTCTTGGGGAATAATTCCTCCACCAAAAACAAGGATGTCCTCGGCTCCCTCGGCTTTTAAGAGCTTCATGATTTTGGGAAATATTCCCATATGAGCACCTGAGAGTATGCTTACTCCTAAGGCATCAACATCTTCCTGCACGGCACTGCGCACGATCATTTCCGGAGTTTGATGCAAGCCAGTGTAAATAATTTCAAAACCCGCATCTCTTAAAGCCCGAGCAATAACCTTTGCTCCCCTGTCGTGTCCATCCAGGCCTGGTTTAGCTATAAGAATTCTGATTTTTTTCATTATTGTTTGCTGCTTCCTACCTCAATAGATAGTAATTCTTTTTGAGTTTCTGCGCTAATAAATTTTATTGTTATAATATTCGGCAGAATCTTAAATTTTTCTTTAATATTATTGATCATTTTTTCCTTGGCAAAAGGAGGCATGTTTTCTATTGGAAAATGCTGAAGACTAATCTCTACTTGATTGAGGTTTCTCCAGGTAATTTGGGCCACTTTTGGCCCGATAATTTCATGTCCTTTAAAATATTGCTCAACCAAAGTTGCCGGAGAAAGGTTATTGCTATCGGGATCGACAGTTTTTTGATTATTAATTGAAGCTATATATTCATTAACTCGATTCTTATCTTCAGCACTATTTGCTAAAGCCAGAGCTTGATTTGCATAATCCAGAGCAGTTTTAATATCGGTCTTTGCCTTATAAACAAGAGAAAGGGCCAAAAGATTTTTTAGGCTTTTGTCTTGGGTAATATTTTCTTTAAGAATTTTTTCAGCGAGATCCAATTTGTTACTTTCGACTAAACTAAGGGCGTAATCAGTTTTTGCCTCGATATCATCCGGCCTCTGTTTCAAATAACTTTCATAATATTTAGTGGCTTGATCGAGAATGCCCGCATCCATGCACAAGCCGGCCAGTCCCAGCAGTGCTTCAGGATAATTAGGCTTTAATTCCAAAGCTTTTTTATATTCATCCACTGCTTGCATTAGAATATTAGGATCGGAATTGGAGAATGCTTCTTGTTGAATGTTTTTTGCCAACTCCAGATGCAGCCGATAGTCATCGGGGGTTTGTTTGCTTTTTTCGATTAAAGCTTGTGTTTCAGGGGAAAGTTGTTGTTTGCTCTCTCCTCTTTGTTCTGTTTTTAGAACCTGATGATTTTTTGCAGAATAATAGCTAATGGTGGCTGCTGACGACCAAAGAATTAAAGTCAATACAATGATTATCGCACTTGAACTAATTTTACTCATTAAAAAATAACTCCTCTGTTAAGTAGATTCTTCGGATCAAATAAATCTTTTATTTTTTTCATGTTTTCAATGATATTTTTATCATATTGAACGTTTAGGAAATATTTCTTCAATTTTCCAATTCCGTGTTCCGCAGCAACAGCACCATAAAGCTCCACTACTTTTTTGGCAAATTCCAAATAAAGAACCTTAATTTCCGCTAATTCTTCTGCATTCCTGGGCAGTAAATTTACATGAAAATGAGCATTTCCTGCATGTCCAAAGATTGCATACTGAAAACCTCGCTGATCAAGCTGGGATTTATAATAATAAAAAATTTCTTTAAGAAATTGCTTGGGCACAGCCATATCGGTAGCTATTTTATGAAGTTGTGGATTATCTTTTTTCCTTTGGGCAATAATAGCATTTATTTGTTCCGGGACAGCATGTCTAAAAATTTTCAATTCATTCAAATCTCTTTCTTCTATTCCAGCAAAAGAAAGTTCTGAGGAAACATTTAGTTGATTTAATATTTCTTCAATTTTATTATAAACAAATTCTAATTGATCGGCGCTATCTAAAATTACTTCCAAGTATACTACGGCAACTACAGCCTCATTAATTAATTTTGCCGGAGCTGATTTTTTTGCAAGAGGGCTGAGCATTGCATAGTGAATAGAGTTTTGATCCAAATATTCCAGAGCAAGTGTTTGCAGACTATTTTCCTTGTCAATCAATTCAATAAAACTTAAAGCTGTTTCATTAGAAGGAAAGCATTGTAAATAAGATAATCTGGATGCCGGAAGACGTTCTAATTTTAATTTTATTTTTGAAAACAAACAAAGAGTTCCTTCAGAACCGATAAAAAGATCAAGCAAATCGGTATTTTCTTGATAAGAATAACCGATTGTATTTTTGGAGTCGGGTTTTTTTATGTTATTGATTTCCGGGATAGTTGTTGCCGGCAAAAGTTCTTTAAGGGATGCACTATTGATTAATCTATCTCCTCTTTCCAAATTAACTATTGACCCATTGGCCAAGACCAATTCTAATCCTAAAACCCAATCCCTAATTGCTCCATAATGATAACTTCTTGCTCCAGAAGCGTTAGTAGCGCACATTCCTCCAAAGGAAGCAGAAGTTTCTGTGGGATCTACCGGAAAAAAAACTGGAGCATTGATCGATTTTAAGTGCTCATTTAGTTCATTAAGACTTACACCTGCTTCAACTTCGATGCTATAATTTCCATTAGTTTCTTGGAGATTAAAAATTTTTTTCATTCGCTCAAGGGAAATCAAGCAATCCCCTGCTTCCGGAACGGCTGCTGCCGCTACGCCAGTTCTAGCCCCACTTACCCTAGTGGGAATATTGGAATTATAATTATGTTGCAATACCCAAGATAATTCTTCTAAATTTTGAGGCCGGCAAATTGTCTTAACTAAACTACCTTTTGTTTTTGATTCATCAGACAAATAAGAAAGATATTTTTCTTCAATTTCTTGAGGACTAGAAACAATTTCTGCGCTAAATTTTTGCTCACTAAATGGCGGTCTGTGGTTGTACATTTTCTTTGTAGGGTAAAGATAAAATGTATATGACAGAGTATCTTAAAGATCAATCAATTAGAATCTGATCTTACTTAAATATCAGTTCTCCTGATTTTCCAGACAATAAATCTTTGTATTGGGCAGTAATTACATTATTTTCTTTTATTTTAGCATTTTCAAAATTAAGTTCAATTTTCATCCCGGCATGTTCCAAAATTACCGATCTTTTTTTGACCAAAGTACCCATGTCAATTTCTACATTTTCCCAACCGGCAAATGGTACTTGAAGAATCAGCTTGGTACTATCAATATTTGGACCGGAAGAGAACCGTTCATCTGTTCCATCGGAATAAAGCTTTTTAAAAATACCGATATAATTGTTTGTTGCCAAATTGGAAAAAACTGAGGAGTTGTCCACAACATTTTCTTTTATCTCAGGCAAAACATTTTCCGTCGGTAATTCCAATGCTTCGTTTGCTTCCTGTTCAATTTGCTCAGCTTCATTATTGTTTGTTTTGTTTGATTCCTTAGCTAAGGAATTTCCCAAATTAAATTCAATAAAAGAAAAAGCAATCGCCATTATTATAAAGAAGCAAATTGAACAACCGGCAAGCATTTTATAAAAAGTTTTATTTTTATTTAATTTAAAACCAAAATTATTCTTTCTTTTTTTCTTATTGCTATCTGCTATTTCGTGGTCTTTGTTATCTTCTTCCAAAAGTAGATCTAAATTTCCAAAATCAGACTTAATAGCGAATTTATCAAGATTAAATAACTCAGATTTTTGCTTGAATTTTCTAAAATTTTCAATTGCTTGAATAAATTCCCGAGGGCTTTGATATCTTTCTGCTGGATTGATTGCCATGGCTTTTGCAATAATTTTATCAATTTCTGGAGGAATGTTTTTAATTACTGAACTGGCAGGTTCATATATTCCATTTACTTTTAAATTAATATGTTCAGCAAATGATGTAGCTTCGAAAGGGAGTTTGTTGGTGATTAATTGATAAAATGTTACACCCATCGAAAAAATGTCAGATACTACCGATGATTTGCCATTATTTAAAACTTCTGGGGCAATGTAGTCTATTGTTCCTACAGAATTGCTATAATCAGCTTTTCCTACTTTAAATTCAGATTTGGGAATATCGGCGACGCTGAAATCTGCAATTTTAATGATATAATTATTGATCAATAAAAGATTATCAGGTTTAAGATCACGATGGATAATTCCTCTTTGATGCAAATGTTCCAAACCATTTAGTGTTTGAATCATAAAATCCAACGCCAAATCGATTGTTAATCCGGAGTTTCTTTTTTCTAAAAGTTGTCTTAAATCTCCCGAATCTGCATATTCCATTACTAAAATGCAATTTTCGTTATCGGAGATAAAATCATAAAGGCGAATTACATTATGATGCTTGGAAGCAAGCATTGATAATGATTCTCTTTTCATCCTGCTTTTTAAAACTAGGGATTTCTTTTCTGTTAAGGGAAGAATTTTTAAGGCAACAAATATTTCTTTTTTTTCTGAAAAACCATGTTCTAATGATTTGGCTTTATAGACAACACTATTTCTGCCTCTACCGACAATAGAGATTACCTCATATTTACCAGCAATTATATTTTTCTCGCTGCTAAATTTTAAATTCTGTTCCAATGACATTAACCTATCCTATTGCCGAAATAGCAAACCTTATTACTACCATTCACTCCTATATTCAAAGAGTATACAACAAATGCTTCAGTATTTTTTATTAAAAATCTTGAATATTTAAAGGATGTTATATATATATGCTCTGCGGCCAAGGCAAGTGCTTGCATTTTTTAGTAAAATCAAGCAGTTAAGCGACTATTATTTTTTGCGCTCATAGCTCAATTGGATAGAGCAACAGCCTTCTAAGTTGTAGGTTGCAGGTTCGATTCCTGCTGGGCGCATGTTATAATATTTTTCAAGACTGTAAATTAAACTTTATAATTATTTGGAAATTCCATATACGCAATTAAAAGCATAAAGCGTACGGAGCGCGGACTTTAAGTCCGCGCTCCGTACGCTTTAGTGGATTGTCTCATTTAGTCAATCTAATTGGAAAACGCTAAATAATGAAAAATTTCATACCTCCTCCACTCTATCCAATAGCAAATCTGCAAAAAGACATCGATAATCTTCCCTATATTTATAAGCTCATTAATTCTGGGATTAAGATTCTACAATTAAGAGCCAAAGAACATAGTGTTGAGCAATTATCCGCTTTAACCAACAAGGTCTTGGACTTTGCCCAAAAAAATAATCCGAATTTAATTCTACTAATAAACGACTTTGTAGAAGTTGTATTAAAAACTAATGCTCATGGCATTCACTTAGGTCAGGACGATATCAGCCCAGAAGAAGTCAGAAAAATACTTGGTCCAGATAAAATCATTGGTTTTTCCACGCATACTATTCAGCAAATAAAAACAGCACCAATAGAATTTCTAGATTATTTGGCAATTGGACCAATCTTTGATTCTCCGACAAAATCCGGACATGCCCAGTTAGTTGGTTTAGAACAATTAGAACTGGCTGTAAAAATATCTCCCCTTCCCTTGGTGGCAATTGGGGGAATAACTTTAAATAATGCAAAAGAGGTTTTTAAAAGAG
The DNA here is from genome assembly GCA_964405665.1 of uncultured Bdellovibrionales bacterium. Classification (GTDB taxonomy): domain Bacteria; phylum Bdellovibrionota_C; class UBA2361; order SZUA-149; family CAZDWZ01; genus CAYOOT01. Next base: position 6,924 of record CAYOOT010000049.1, read on the forward strand.
GTGCTCAGTCTGTGGCTTTAGTCTCGGAACTGGAGAAGTCGGGGGATTTAAAAAAGACAATTTCTGATTTTGAAGAAAGTCATTGCTTTAGATATAACAAATTTAGTAATTAGCAATAAGAATAATTTTTGCGAGGGAGTTCTGACTGCGGCGAGCTTAGTCGAGCCGAGAGAATGAAGTAAGTCGTAGGACGAAGGCGAAGACAAAACTACCTGTCGTTGCGAGGGAGCCGAAGGCTCCCGTGGCAATCTCCGTGTGTTTACGCAGGGACTGATTCGGGTAAACACTGGGAGATCGCTTCGCTTGCAACGACTGGTATTCTTTTTAATCTCTGTCTCTGTGTTCCAATTCCTTGTAATTCTCCAACTTCTTCGGCTTTGGCTTCTCTATTTTTTCTTCTTTCTTATAATTATCAAGATTAATCAAATTCATTAGTTCTTTAGTTTTTTGATTTTCTTTTCCTTGAAAAGTTTGGACGGATTCCGTAACCGTGGAGCAGGCTGTTTGTTTGGAATTATCAAATGCTAAGTTAAAAGTATTAAAAAATAAAGAAATTTTTTGATTTTTTGTTTCAGCTTTAGCCCAGGATGAAATAACAGTTTTTTTCGGTTCTCCTATCAGATTGTAAATAATTTTATAAAAAGGCAAAAAAGTTTCTTGATCAATGTATAAAACTTCTTTCCCATTGGAATAAAATGGATCCAAGGGAAAGATTTCTAAAACCCAAACTTTACGGGGAACAAATACTAAATTAACTGGAGCCCAGGGAGAAAGTTGTAAATTCTGATTGCTCTCATGATTAAAAAGCACAAATTGGCTAATACCATTTGTTGTTTCCTTGTCTCCACGTACGGTCAAATATTTATTGTTTTGGTTGGGAGCTTGTTTTGCTTTTGGTAAATCTTGTTTTCTGGAACTTTCTGAAAAGTTTGCTTCTTCTTTTACGTCAAGATTATATAATTCCAGCGGATAAGTATTGAGCGAGCTTAAAGGAATTAAAATTGTTTTTTCTTCTAGCGTTTTGATTCCCAGATCCTGGATTTTATTGGAAAAATTCAAAAGATCATCAAAACTAATCCCGCATTCTAAGATTTTATCGCTGCGTAATGAACTGGGAACTGACCGCAGCTTTTTATTAATAGTAGAAAAAATCCAGTGCTGATCCGCAAATTTGCTGAAATAACGTTTAGAAAATTCCAAATAACCGTTAATAACTTCCGGTGATTTGAAATTTAGTATTTCTAATTGTTGTAAAGGTTGATCGAGCAAATTTGTTTTTTCAGTATTTCCTTGCTGTTCGGAGGGAAAAGAAAAAGTTTTTCTATAATAACTGGCGCTAGCCGATTTAAAAAGTGCTTGTGAACCAAACCAATGAACTGCCAGTTGATAATAAGAGTCTTGTTCTTGATTTTGCGCAAAACTCAAGTTCCAAAGAATTTTATATCCTTTAATTGTAGGATTGACTTCTGAATTTATTTCTTTTGCTTGACCAAAGGGTAAAGCATAAGACACGACATAGGGCACAGAATTTGTTTGATTAAACTGCAATTGATTTTTATCATCTAAAAAAGAATTTGCTGCATTTTGTGTGCTTGCTTCTAAAAACTCTTTGCTTAGGGAAAAATCAAGATCTTTACCACTGGCTAAAGGGACGATAATTTTTTGATCTTTAATTAAAGGAATTAAGGGACTGATTAATTGGTCGTAGTAATTAGCTAAGTTATTGGGATTTACCACTAAGCTGGAGTCTGATTTTTCCTTCGTTTCTGCAAAGGCAGAAAATGAAATGAAAAAAAACAAAAAGAAACAAAAGAACCTATTCACTAGAATTCATTAAAATAAGGATTTTTTTCTATAACTTGCATTTTTTTAAGGTGTTCTTTAAGTAAAGCTTCTGGTCCTTGATCTTCAATCTTTCTGGAACGAATCATTAAAGTTTCTTTATCTTCAACAAAGGTGCGGGGATCGGTGCTGTAAATTTCCGGATGAATTCCTGTATCCATTCTGATAGCATCCACTGGGCATGCTTCTACGCAATAGCCACAATAAATACAAAGCAAAGTATCTATTTCATAACGGGCCGGAAATTTTTCTATATTAGCATCGTCATGTTCTGCGGCCTCAATATAAATACACTTTGCCGGACAAGCAGTTGCACAAAGATAACAAGCCGTACAGCGAACTGCTCCGTCTGAATTTAAGGTCAAACGATGTCGACCGCGGTACCGTTCAGCGTAAGGCCGTAACTCATTAGGATATTCAATTGTTGCCCAAGGTTTTTTACTTTTATTCAGTCCAATTACTTGCAAAAGATATAATCCGAGATGGCCAATCAGGTGACCTGTCGTTTGCATCACGCCTTTGATCACTTCAAAAACATATAATCGCTCTAATAATGTTAATTCTTCTTTTCTTTTCATCAATCATTCCTTACTCTTAATTTATCTCTGCGATTATTATCTATATCTGATTATTTTGACTATAAAAAGTTTTCTTCCTTATAAGATTTATGTTGACTTTTAAGCTGGTTTAGAAGAGAAACTGCTTACGATTTTGTATAATTTAGCATATAAATGATAAGAAAATGACAAGAACAGTTGAAATATTTTATAGTTTCCAATGCCCTTATTCTTATTTGGCATTTGATCGTCTTTCTCAAATTGAAAAAAAATTTGATGTCAAAGTTCTCTGGCAGCCATTTTCGGCTAAAGCCTCAGGTAAGAATTTTCAAGGAACAGTGATTCCACAAGAAAAGGCCACTTATATCATTGAGGACGCTACCCGATTAGCCAAAGAAATGAATTTGCCGATAACCTTTAAAGAAGGATGGCCGGAAACAGAATTTGATCCGGAAAGAAGTATTCGAGGTGCCGTAGTAGCAACAGATTTAGAACTAGATTTAGAATACAACGTAAAAGTTTTTGATCGTTGGTGGGGACAAGCTCAAGACCCTAACGAACAATCTTTTTTAATCGAATTGGCTGATGATTTAGATATCGATGTTAATGAATTTGCCGGTAGAATGAGCACCACTGATACCAGAGAAAGAGTTCGAGGAATATATAAAAGAGGTAAAAAACTTCAAGTATTTGAGACACCGACAATTCTAATTGATGAAGAAAGATTTGTCGGCATTGATCGCATAGATGCTGCTGAAAGAAGATTAAAAGAATTAGGCCTATAGAAATCTGAGGTAGAAATTTGAGGCTTTATCGATTTATTCTTGATAAAGTTCTGTCTAATAAATTTGCTTATCTCGATAGTTCTGAATCCAATCATTTAAAAAATGTCTTAAGAATAACTCCTGATTCGGAAGTTATTTTATTTGACCTAGAAAATAGTTCCTATTTTCTAGCTAAATATCTTAAAGATGAAAATAATTGTTGTCTCTGTGAAATTATTTCCAAAATTGAAAAAAGATCAGTTCCTAAGCTTAATTTACATGTCGCTTTAATTAAATCTGAAATCAATGAATTTATAGTGGAAAAAGCCGTTGAATTGGGAGTTTCTAGTATCAACTTCTACTCCGCAAAAAGAAGTCAGGAAGTATTAAAGGATTTTCAGTTAGAAAAAAAACTGCAGCGCTTTAAAAAAATTGCCATTGCGGCAATTAAACAATGCGGTTCTCCTCTATTTCCTGAAATTAAATATTTCAAAGATTTATCGGAGGCATTGCCTTTAAAAAACTCCGCAGCAAACAAACTTATTTTTCTTGCTCCTGATTATGAAAATCAAGATCAACAATTTAAGCTTGCAAGCATTGCAACAAATTTAAAAAGTAAATCTGCAGATTCCGAAACAAATTTATTAATTGGTCCCGAAGGCGGATTGACTAAAGAAGAGATTGAACTGGCGATTAAGCATGGTTATTTAGGAAGTACCTTGGGTAATACTACTTTAAGAGTGGAAACTGCAGTAATTGTGGCAGTAGGAAACATCTTGAACAGGCTTTATGATTAAAGATCAAATCTTGGAATTATTTAAAAATGTTGAGCAAGAACTTATTTTAAAAGAAGATTCCAGTGCGGAACTAAATATCAGTCTGAATCAGAAGATTAATCAGACAGATAAAGAAAAAATAATATTGCTTTTTGAAGAAGCGGAACAAGAAATTCTTAATCTTAAAGGCATCGAAGAAAAGAAATTACCTCAAGACAAAAAAGAAATAGATAAAACTTTCGTCCGTGCAGCATTGGATTCTTTTTATCGTCAGGAAAAAAATGAGGCTAAAACCGAGGAAAATAAAAGAGAAACCCCAATTTCTCCTCTTTTACTTTTACCCCCAACATCAGATTTTCAAAACATTTCAAATTCGATAATCGACATTCTTCTTAATTTATTGGCAACTCTTTTCATCTCTTATCATTTACTTTTAAATAAAGATTTTTTGTTAATTTTTGATTCCAATGAAGTCTTACTTCTTATTATTCCGATGATTTTTATTTTTTGTTTAACTTGGATTTTTATGGGGACCTTTCAATTGGCAATCTGGGGAAAGACCGTGGGTGCCCGACTAGTAGGGATAATGATTATTTCAGAAGATGGCAATTTGCCTGGATTGAAACGCTCTTTGTTAAGAACAATCTCTCAACTGCCTGTTTTTCTCACTTTGGGCCTAATTAATTTAGTTTTTCTGAAAAAAATCTATTTCCACGACTTTATAGCGGGAACTCGAAAAGTCTCCATACTTAAAAAATCAGATAAACACTAGATTCAATATGGGAAATTTGCTAGAAGATCCAGCTCTTCGCCTAGGTAGCTCAGTCGGTAGAGCAGAGGACTGAAAATCCTCGTGTCGGCGGTTCGATTCCGTCCCTAGGCATTCTTCCCCTTTTGCACCCAACTACAGAATATAGTACAAGGATGTTCGTTTCTTATGCCCGAGAAATGGGAGAAAAATGATGTCCAAAACCAAAGCAATTTCTGCAGATGAACTAATAAAAATTATTAAACAAGGTACTGCTGAGAATAATCTAGTCAGTTGCCTAATTAATTCCGGATTGTCCTCGATTCTCTTATTCCCCACTGCGCAACAAGCAAGATTAAAAAAGCTAATTAATTGGCTTAAAGAAAATTACTGTAAAAAAAATAGCTGTAATTATTCAGCGTTTTTTGGTGCCGATTTGAATAACAAACAGATCATGGGGAATTTTACTTCTCTAATCTCTAATTATTCCCTTTTTTCTCAAAGTAACATCGTAATTATTTATGATGTTGAACAAATTAAAGCGGCAAGTCAAAAACAATTTGTCGAGGCATTAAATAATAATACTTCCAATCTTATTTTGATTTGTGCTCAAGAAGAAACTAGCAAAACCTCTATTGTCAATAAATTTATCGATCTTTGTTCTCCGATCACTATTTCCGAATTAAAGGGTGCTGCCTTGAGTAAATGGATCGAAAGAGAGTTTTTAAAAATCAACCCTTTATTTGAAATTGATTCCGCGGTAATTTCCTATCTTCAAAATAATTTAGCTGAGGATCTCAATCAACTTTTAAATGAAATTGAAAAAATATCTTTACTTTCTGCTCAAAGTAAAAAAATCACCTTAGAGCTAGTGCAAGATGTTCTTGCTTGTTCTAAAGAATCAAGCAGTTTTGAGCTTGTTTCTCAAATGGCCGGTAAAAATCCCTATGGTGCGATCAGAATCAGCAAAGCTCTTTTGGAGCAAGGCCTGCATCCTTTACAAATTTCCAGTTTTCTCAGTAAAGCTTTTAGAATAATTGCTGCTAATAAGGAATCTTCGGTTAAGGATCCGGAAACCAAAGAATTAAGCAACTTTTGGTTTTTAAAGCAACTCTCCACTGCGATTAGAGGTTTTAGTATTTCTGATTTGAAAAAAAGTATTGAAGTTTTAAAAAAACTGGATTTTCAATTAAAGGACTCCGGGTTGGAACCTCAGATTTCATTATTAAATTCAGTTCAAGTAATTTCTTTAAGAAGTTTTTGATATAAGGATGACTGTCCAGAATTATCAAAAAATGTTGCCGCAACGGGCACCCATAAAGGGCGCCCCTACCTTCGTTAAATTACGTAGGGGCAGGTTTTATGCCTGCCCGGAATTAGCAAGACTATGTGCAATTAGCAGCTGTAGAGAATTTGCTTCTTGTAGAAAATCATTTAATATTTTATAGATTAAACGCCTTAATATTTGTAATAATGGAGAAAAGAAGATGTCTTCAAAGAGCTTTGATTGCGTAGTAATAGGAGCAGGTCCTGGTGGTTATGTTGCAGCAATTCGCGCATCGCAGCTGGGATTAAAAACAGCTGTTATTGAAAAGGAAGCCCCCGGTGGAATTTGTTTGAATTGGGGTTGTATTCCGACAAAAGCTTTATTAAAAAGTGCCGAAGTTTTACATACAATCAAACATGCTGCCGATTTTGGACTGAAAACATCTGAAGTAAGTTATGACTTTCCCGGAGTAATCGAACGCTCCCGCAAAGTTGTTGATAAAATGACCAAGGGCGTAGAATTTCTTTTAAAGAAAAATAAAGTTGAACTGATTAATGGACATGCAAAATTCTTAAATACTAATCAATTAAACGTTAAAGACAAATCTGGAACAGAAACTACTGTTAATTTTAAAGATGCGATTATTGCTACTGGTGCCAGAGCAAGAACTCTTCCCAATTTACCTGTAGATGGAGAAAGAGTAATTACTTATCGTCATGCCCTTGCTCTCAAACAATGCCCACAAAAACTTTTAGTAATTGGTTCTGGGGCGATTGGAATTGAATTTGCTTATTTTTATAATGCTTTTGGTGCAGAAGTAACTGTAGTGGAACTTTTAGATCAAATTCTTCCAATCGAAGACAAGGAAGTTTCTATCGCCTTGGAAAAGAATTTTAAAAAGAACGGAATGCAAATAAAAACAAAAGCTCTGGTTGAAAGCATTGAGAAAAAGGGGCAAGGAGTCAATGCGATCATTAAATCTGGGGATAAAATTGAACAATGGAGTGGAGATTATTGTTTGGTGGCAATTGGTGTTCAGGGCAACATCGAAGATTTGGGGCTAGAAAATATTGCAGTTAAACCGGAAAAATCATTTCTTAAAGTCGATCAATTTTATAAGACTAATACTCCGCATATTTATGCAATCGGCGATATTATTGGACCCCCGGCACTAGCGCACGTTGCCAGTCATGAAGGGATCATTGCCGCTGAAACTATCGCCGGAGTGCATACTCATCCGATGGATTATTCGGCAATTCCCGGCTGCACTTATTGTCAACCGCAAGTTGCTTCCATTGGGCTGACTGAAGAAGCAGCCGTTAAGGCCGGACATAAAGTAAAAGTTGGACGCTTTCCTTTTGCTGCTAGCGGTAAAGCTGTTGCTACAAATGAAACAGAAGGATTTGTCAAAGTGATCATTGACGAACAATATGAAGAAATTCTAGGAGTGCATGTTATTCACCCTGAAGCGACAGAGCTAATTGCCGAGGCATCAATTATTAAATCACACGAAGGAACAGCTTCTAGTGTATTTAATACAGTGCATGCTCACCCCACCCTTTCTGAGGCAGTGATGGAAGCAATGGGTGATGCTTTAGGAAGAGCAATCCATATTTAAATGGTAATGAGAAAAAAAAAGGCCAAAGAAAAATCAACTAAAAAAATCAAGCCCAGCAACAAGCTTAGTAAACAAACTCTTCTTGATGCCTACAAATATATGTTTCGGGCCAGAAAAGTTGATGAAAAGGCCATCGTTTTATACAAACAAAACAAATGCCATTTTCAAATTGGTTGTGCCGGGCATGAAGCGGTGCAAGTTGCAGCCGCTCAAGTTTTAATTTCAGGACATGATTGGTTCTATCCCTACTACAGAGACATGGCTTTTGTTTGTGCTTTGGGAATGAGTGATCGGGAATTTTTTTTAAATATTCTAAATAAAGTTGATGATCCTAACTCTGCCGGCAGAATGATGCCGATGCATTATGGACACAAAAAATTAAGAATTGTTAATCAAAGTTCTCCTACGGGAACGCAGTTTCTTCAAGCAGTCGGTGCAGCCAAAGCCGCCACTTACAAGAAAAATGATGAAATAGTTTATGTTTCTTCCGGGGAAGGAACAACTGCGCAAGGCGCTTATTTTGAAGCAATCAACTGGGCGGCACGGGAAAAGTTGCCGGTAATTTTTTTAGTTGAAGATAATAATTTTGCAATTTCTGTGCATATTACCGAACATATTGCCGGAGCAAGTGTGGCTGATGTAGCCAGAGGCTTTGCCGGCTTGGATGTTGTAGAAATTGATGGCCTTGATTATTTCGCCTCCAGAAAAGCTTTTATTAAGGCAGCAGAACGAGCCCGAAAAGGAAATGGACCAAGTTTAATTGTAGCAAAAGTTGTGCGCCTGCAGAGCCATTCTATCTCTGACAATCAAACGAAATATCGCTATCCCAAAGACTTGGAAAACGAAAAGAAAAAAGATCCTTTAGTGAGATTTGAAAAAGAGCTTTTAAAGAAGAAAGTTTTTACTAAAAAACAATTAAAAACTTTACAAGCAGAGCTTTTAAAGGAAATTGATGATGCGGCTACTTGGGCGGAAGCTCAAAATGATCCCGATCCGGAAACTGCTCTTGATAATGTCTTTGTTAATCCGGATCCGGCAAGTTTGTTTCCTGAGTCTGAGCGCAACGGAGCAGAAGAAGTCTTCATGGTTGACGCCTTAAATCTTGCTCTAGATGAAGAGATGAAAAGAAATAAGGAGATGGTGATTTATGGACAAGATGTCGCTTATGGAAAAGGCGGAGTATTTTCTGTAACTTCCGGTTTAACTAATAAATATACAGAAAAAAGAGTTTTTAACGCACCACTTGCAGAATCCTCAATTATTGGAACGGCAATCGGGCTTGCTACCGTTGGACTGGAACCGGTAGTGGAAATTCAATTCGGGGACTATTGCTGGACCGCGATGATGGATTTGAGAAATGAGTTGGCAATGATGTGTTATCGTTCTAACGGAACTTTTTATTGTCCTGCTGTGGTTCGAATTCCTGTTGGTGGATATATTCACGGTGGTCTTTATCATTCCCAAAATATCGAAGCTACATTTGCCCATTTTCCTGGATTTTTTATAGCCTATCCATCGAACGCCTGGGATGCCAAAGGAATGCTCAAAGCAGCAATTCGCGGAAAAGATCCGGTGTTGTTTCTGGAGCACAAAGGTCTTTACCGTCAAGTCTATGCCAAAGGGCCAAAAGGTGGAATCGATGATTTAGTTCCTCTGGGAAAAGCCAGAGTAGTAAGAAGTGGAACCGCAGCGACAATTGTCACCTGGGGTTATTTAGTTCAAAAAAGTTTAGTTGCTGCAGAACAATTTTCCAAGGAGTATGGTTTAGAAATTGAAGTAATTGATTTAAGAACGATCTATCCATTGGATATAGAAACGATTGTTAGCAGCGTAAAAAAGACCAATCGTCTTTTAATCGCCCATGAAGATGTTTTATTTATGGGCATGGGAGCGGAAATATCAGCGCAAATTGCCGAGCATTGTTTTGAATACCTGGATGCACCAATTATGAGAGTTGGTGGTAAATATACCTCTATTCCGCATTCTCCTGTTCTGGAAGAAGCTGTGTTGCCGCAGAATCAGTGGGTTATCGATGCCTTAGAAAAGCTTTTGGCTTATTGATTATCGATTTCTTTATAGATATTTTTTCTATGCCCTATTGTAATGACTAAGATAATCAGACTTTGATCTTTAATTTGACAGATCACTCGATACTCCGAAAAACGGTATCTCCATAACCCCAATTTATTCCTGCTAAGTGGTTTGCCAAATTTTCTAGGATTAATATCTGTCGCAATTTTATTTTCTAAATAATAAACTATTTTATTTTGAATTTTTTTGTCAATACTTGAAAATTGCTTTTTTGCATTTTCTGTCCAATCAATCGTCCAAATCAAATTCATTTTTTATTTCTTCCATGCTGTAAATTCTACCAGGGTTTTCTAATACATGAAGAGCTTCATAGAGATCTTCAATATCCTCGATATGCTTTATTATCGCTTCGGTAATATAAAATGTTTTTGAGCGACCTGTTTTTTTAGCAAGTTTTTCTAAACGCTGATTAATTTCAGTTGGTAGTCTGAGGGCCACTTGTTGTCTGAGCTCCTTTTTTTTCATAAATTCTCCTGCTATACTTGTATTACAAGTATAGCAAAGAGAAAATACTTCTGCAAATTAATAATGATTCTTTTGTTATTATCGCTTAAACATTTAATTATTTGCCAAGAAAACTAGAAAGTTTTATAAAATGAATTCTCTTATAAAATTATACATATAATTACTATGAAAGTTGAAATGTTAATGCCCCAAATGGGCGAATCTATTACTGAAGCCACAATTCTCAAGTGGTTAAAAAATGTCGGGGATAAGGTTGAAAAAGACCAAACTATCCTAGAAATTTCCACCGATAAAGTGGACTCTGAAATTCCAGCTAATGTTTCCGGAGTTCTTGCTGAAATTGTTGCCAAACAGGGAGATGTTGTTCCGGTAAAATCTGTAATTGCGATTATTGAAACTACAGAAGCTGGCGCTTCTGTTACAAAGGAGAAAGAAGCAAAAAAGGAAAGTAAAAAAGATGAGATTGTAAAACCAGAACTAAAAAAAGAAGAAATAGAAATAAAAACAGAACAAACTCCTGCTGCAACTTCAACTGAAGGTAAAGAAGACAGATTCTATTCTCCACTTGTAAAAAATATTGCCTCACAACATGGGCTTTCTCCTTCGGAGCTATCTGCAATTCCCGGAAGCGGCACTCAGGGAAGAGTAACAAAAACAGATGTTATTTCATATTTGGATAATAAAGGTGCTGCTCCAAAACAACAAACGGCTCCTAGTTACGAAGCGCCAAAAGCTCCAGCTCCGCGACCCCAATTTAATCAAGAGGGAATTGTTGTAGAACCTTTTGATAACATGAGAAAATTAATTGCCGAGCATATGGTGCGCTCTAAACAAACAAGTCCTCATGTTTATTCTATGGCCGAAGTAGACGTAACAAATGTTGCAAAATACCGAGCAAAAATTCAAGGAGCATTCAGCGCCCGTGAAGGCTTTAAATTAAGTTTTACTCCATTTTTTCTGGAAGCGGTAATTAAGGGATTAATTCAATTCCCCAAGATCAATGCCACAGTTGATGGAACTAATTTAATTATTAAAAAGTTTATCAACTTAGGTTGTGCTGTCGCTTTGGGTAAAGATGGAACTGAAGGTTTAATTGTTCCAGTAATTAAAAGCGCCGATCAATTAAATTTAGTAGGCATTGCTTCTGCTTTAAATGACATTGCGCAAAAAGCAAGAAATAAAAAACTTGCTCCTGATGATATTCAAGGCGGTACTTTCACCGTAACCAATCCTGGAGTTTTTGGAAACATCATGGGTTGTCCGATCATCAGCCAACCTCAGCTGGCAATTCTTGGAATCGGTGCGATTAAGAAGCGAGTAATGGTGGTTAATGAGGCGATTGCGATTCGGGATGTGGTTTATTTAACGCTTTCTTATGACCACAGAGTAATTGATGGTTCGATGGCTGGTCAGTTCTTGTCTTTTGTTACGCAATACTTGGAAAACTGGGATTTAAATAGGCAGATATAATTATCGAGTATTAGTATTAAGCGGACTAAAGTCCGCGCTCAGAACGTATTTTTGCTAAAGTATAAAATTTAAATGAAAGCGAAGAGCGTTCGGAGCGCGGACTTTAGTCCGCTTAATACCAAATAGTAAGCATATGCAAGATAAAAACTTCATATACCCCATTAACAACATCCCCCTCGGCAAATTCGATCTCGGCGGAGTACTTTATCATGCCAATTATTTTTATCTTTATGAGTTAGCCCGAGAAGCCTTCCTAAAACATCTTGGCCATCCCTATACTGAGCTTGTAAAACAAGGTTTTCATTTAGCCGTAGTAGAGTCCCATCAGCAATTTAATAAAGCAATATTTTATGGTGATCTTGTAGAAATACAATTAAGTCTTAGCGAATTAAGTAAGGCTAAGATTTGCTTTAATTATGAAATTTTATCCTCGAATGTAAAAATCCATACTGCTTTTACTAAACATGCCTTTATAAAAAGTAATGCCGGTAAATTTTCCGTATCAAGATTTGAAGAAGATTTATTTAATAAATTAAATACGTATTTAAAAAACTAAACTACTTTTTTTTGTTCTTTTATTGGTTTAGGTAATATTGCCGAATAAATATTTACCGGGGTATTTTCCAATAAGCCCATTCCATCGGAATCTTCCTCGTCTTCTGGCAAAATAAAACTTCTGCCGGTAGAGTCTTTAGTTTGTGTTTTCTTAACTTTATTTTCTTCTTTTCTCCAAGGAGTTTCAGTAGCATCATTAGAAGGTGTCTTTAACTCTTGCTCTTCATTTTTTGGAGGAACTGGCTGTTCTGGTGGCACTCCTTCCTCAAATTTCTCAGGGTGGAGAAACTTTTCCGCCTCTTTTCTCAATTCCTCAGATCTTTCCGCCTGTCCCCGATGATCTGCAGGTGGATCCCAAAATACCTTTTTCCCGACTTCCAGATGAGTTTTAGTCTCTTTGACAGCTGTAGTTGCTTGCTTTCGGACTTCTTCGTTTGTCGCTAATTTATAGGTGTAATGATAAGGAAGGATACGATAGCGATAAAACTCCCCTCCTGTATAAAATTCTTTTACTCGATTTAAAGCATACTCAGGTAATTCATAAAGCGTTTCCAGGAAAGAATTTCTTTTTTCCAATTTATCTTCCGGAACCTTTAGTCCCCAACCTCTTAGTCTATCTGCGAGCAGATCTGTTTTTGAAAACCAAACTAAAGGAAAGGTAATTAATAACTCTGCTCCTAAGAATAAAATTACCGGAGAAACAAAGAACCAAATTGCTGCTTCCTTAGCGTATCCCTTGAAAGTTAATTCCCTGACGTGAGGAGCAACAAAATTTTTTAAACTCAAACCAAGATCATCTAATTTCTTAAAAATTGAGTTGAAAGCATTGTCATTAGTTCTAAATTGATCGACGAATTCTTTTTT
>CAYOOT010000050.1:0-19599 GCA_964405665.1 uncultured Bdellovibrionales bacterium
GATCTGTAATCGGTATTCGTTTCACTATTTCCGGCAGCGGCAACAAAAATTATTCCCGCATTATTGGCTCGCTCAATGGCATCTTGCAGGGCCTTACTATAGCCGGTGCTGCCCCAAGAATTACTGGATACTTTTACATTAACTCCTTTATTTTTTTGAGCAATCATATAATCAATTGCTTTGATCGCATCGGAAGTATAACCACCGCCGCCAGCATCAAGAAATTTTAAGGCCATGATCTTTACATTCCAATTAACTCCGGCAACTCCCAAAGAGTTATTTCCTTTTGCTCCGATGATTCCCGAACAATGTGTGCCATGACTATGGTCGTCCATGGGGTCACCTGAATTATTAATCGCATTGATTCCGTGAATGTCATCAATATAACCGTTTGCGTCATTATCAATTCCGTCTCCAGGGATTTCACTGGAATTAGTCCAAATATTATCTTTTAAATCATTGTGGTTGTAATCAACTCCGGTATCGATAACTGCAACAACTACACTGCCATTTCCTTGAGAAATATCCCAAGCTGGTTCAGAATTTATTCCTCTAATTGCTTTGTGTCCCCATTGCTCTCCGTATCGAGTATCATTGGGAACTAAAGTTGCTTGTTCAACGACATCGGCACTGCAGGTAGTAACTAAATGTTTCTGATATAGTTTTTCACAAATGCCTTCGCTGCCAGTGAAGGGAATAATTTGATCGCTGAGAATAATTCCGATTTGTCTGGCGGAAGCAGCGGCGATATCTTCGACTAAAAAGATATTTTCCTCGCTATTGATTTCAGTAGAAATTGCTAAATTCTCTTGATTAAGTTCTTCTGCTAAATCAGAAATTTGATTAGCAGATAAGTTTTGGGAAATTGTTATTATATATTGATCTTGAACAATTTTTGGTGTGAGGGTTTGATCTTGAGCAAAGCTGATTAAGGGAATTGAAAAATAAAATATTGCTAGATATAAAAATAGCAAATAAGTTTTTGCTGCCATATAACCATTTTGATAATAGGTTGAGATATGGCAACAATATATAGCATAACTTAAACTAAGTAAATATCAGTAGAATTTACTTTTTTGAACTCTTCTTTAAACTACTACTTTTCGAACTACTGCTTTTTGCGCTTACCTTTTTCGAACTCAGTTTTAATGGATCGGATATTAATTCCTCCCCATCGATATATGTAGAAGCTAGGCAGCTGTAGGTGCTACTGCTTTTTGTCTTCAAGACTACTATTCCATAATATCCTTCTGTATTAGTTACTGAATAAAAGTTACTTACTTTTTTCTTTCGGCCACTGCCAGTAGTGCAAGCTACTTTTATAGAAGCATCTTCGATTCCTTCTTCATCTGCGGTAACGTATCCGCTAAAAAGAATTTTTTCTGTATTCTTTTTAGAATAAGGAAGTTTGGTAATATTAAAAGAGATGTTTAATTCCGGTTCTGGTTCAGCAGGGTCAGGTTCTGGTGCCGGAGCTATTGTTGTTGTAGTTGTCGACGTAGTAGAGGTGGTAGTGGAAGTTGAAGTGGAAGTTGTAGTAGTAGTTGAAGTTGTGGTCGTAGTGCTAGTGGTGGTGGTTGTAGTTGGTGTCGGAGTGGGTGTAGGAGTTGGTGTTGGAGTCGTAGTATTTCTCAAAAGATTATCTAAGTTTAAAGCACGACCTCCAGCAATATAGGAAGTAAGTTCGCTCCGTACTTTTGCCGTAGCATACAATCTTTGGATAAGACTGTTGTAATTTAAACTTGAATCATATGATGCAAGGAGTGTTAAAGCACCGGCCACAAAAGGCGTAGCCATGGAAGTTCCTGATAAAGAAGCATAACCACCTGTTTTATAAGTGCTGTAAATGGACACACCAGGAGCGGCAATATCAACTGTTGTTAAGCCATAATTGGAAAAAGATGCTAAAGCAAAATTTCTATTCAGGGCGCCAACAGAAACCACGTTGGCTACGTTATAGGCTTGGGGATAAAAAGGCGTGGTATCGGAGTTTAAACCACTATTGCCTGCTGCAGCCACGAAAATCATATTGGCATCTCTTGCACGGACAATGGCATTATAAAGAACAGATGAATAACCACCACCGCCCCAGGAATTGCTTAATACTTTAACATTTACTCCTCTGTTTTTCATCGCGATAGCGTAGTCAATTCCCTTGATTGCATCAGAGGAACTTCCCGAGCCACCTGAAGAAAGGAATTTCAAAGCCATTATTTTTGTATTCCAGTTTACGCCGGCAACTCCCACGCTGTTATTTGCTTTTGCACCAATTATCCCGGCGCAATGCGAACCATGTCCATTATCATCTAAAGGATTTCCGGAATTTGTAATTGCATTTATTCCATAGATGTCATCGATATATCCATTGGCATCATCATCAATACCATTGCCCGCAATTTCTCCGGAATTTACCCACATGTTGGCATTAAGATCGGCGTGGTTGTAATCTACTCCGGTATCAATTACAGCTACAACGACATCTGTGCTATCGTGTTTTATGTCCCAAGCAGGCTCACTGGAAATACCATCTGTTGAATTATGTCCCCACTGAGAGCCAAAGTTGGTATCATTTGGTGTTGTGTTATCGAGTCCCACTAAGAAGTCCGGGCTACAGGACTTAACAAGATTCTTACTTAATAAAATATTGCAAATATTAGCTTCTCCTTTGAAGTCAACAATCTCATCTCCGACATTATAACCCAATTGTTTGAGGAAACTTACATAGCTGTCTTCTATTAGATAAGTTTTACTATTGGGGCTGACCTTCTCAGAAATTTCAAGACCATTGCTTTCTACTGTATCTAAAAGTGAATCTATTTTTTGAGAAGAAAGGTTTGAAGGAAGCTCAATTACGAATTGGTCCTTGATTGCAACTACATCGGCTGGTTGATCCTCTGCTTTTGCTGTAGTCCGTATATTTAGAAGTAATAAAATTGTCAGAAGTAGAAGACTTATTCTAGATTTTCTGGGAAAAAAGCCAACTACTTTTTGCAGAGGAGGTAAGTTCCACCTGAGTGGTTCAGGCTTTTTGGAAAAACAATTTAGTTTATTAAAACAGCTACTTAATAACAACTTTTTACTACTAATCATTTTTTTACTACTATAATATTTTAATTATAAATATCGTTCTTAAGTCTATCGGCAAGTGATGTGCCAAAGTTGTGAGAAAATTGAGCTAGAATCATCTTCTAATCAAATTAAATATTGGAGGCTAAGATATTGTAATCTTTAGATGGGTTCAGTTTTAATCGATGGGTTTCTATTGGAAGAAGTATTTTTTTGAGCTCTTTAGTTTTCGTTTATTGGAGTGTAATAAGGTTTTAAGAATTTTCGAGAAAGTTTTTCAAAATAGTTTTTCCATAAGGAGTCATAATTGATTCTGGATGAAATTGCACTCCTACAAGATGAGGCTGCTCTTTGTGTACTAAGCCCATAATAACTCCGTCCTTGGTTTGAGCGGTGATTTCCAGAGCAGCAGGAAAAGTATTTTTATCAGCGATTAAAGAATGATAACGCGTTGCCGTAAAGGGAGAAGGGATTCCTTTAAAAATTCCTTCTCCCTTATGAAAAATTTCTGAAGTTTTACCATGCATCGGTAAAGGGGCTCTGACAACATCGCCTCCAAAAACTTGAGCAATTGCCTGATGGCCCAGGCAAACTCCCAATATCGGAACGTCCTGATAGAGTTGTGCAATAATTTCCAAAGAGATACCTGATTCATTAGGCGTACATGGGCCGGGAGAAATAACTATATGTGTTGGTTTTTTCTTTTTTATTTCTTCTAAACTTAATTGATCGTTGCGATAAACTTCTAGAGGAATAGTTTGTTCTGTCACCTCTGCGATATATTGCAGCAGATTGTAAGTAAAAGAATCATAGTTGTCGATTATCAAAATCATAGATATTCTTTTGTTAGTGCAATATTAATTGCCTTAAATAATGCTTGGGCTTTAAGGTAACATTCTTGATATTCTTTTTCCGGTTGCGAATCATAAACAATCCCCGCGCCGGCACGAATCAAACATTCTTTTTCATTGATTGTGGCAAACCTAATGGCAACAGCAGAATTTGTTTTTTGATCAAAACCAATGGTTGCTATTGAACCACCAAAAATACCTCGAGCTTGATTTTCCAGCTCTGCAATAATTTCCAAGGCTCTGATCTTTGGGGTACCCACCAGGGTTGCTATCGGAAAGCAAGATTTGATGGCATCAAAAATAGTCAATTCCGGCCGAAGTTTTCCTTTTACTTGGGATACGATGTGATGAACATCGGCCAAAGTTTCTACGGAAAATAAATCCTTTACTTCTACTGAGCCGATTTGCGAAACTTTTCCTATATCGTTTCTGACGTGATCAACCAGCATTAAATGTTCAGCAAGTTCTTTCTGGTCGGAAATCAATTCTTCCGCGCTACTGATTTGTTCCGGTTCGTTCTTTCCTTTGGGATAGGTTCCGGCAATGAGACGCATTTTAATTGCAATATCTTGGGAGTTGCTGATTTCATTTTGAATAAAAACTTCCGGGGAAGCTCCAACAACAGTGGAGTTTTTGAGTTTAATGGCGAAATGATAAACAGAAGGATTAATTTGTTTTAAAATTTCAAAGAGAATTAAAGGATCGGGCTTGACCTTGGAACTAAAGACATTAGCTAAAACTCCCTGAAAAATATCTCCCGCAGAAATGTATTCCTTACAAGAATTTACCATGTTGGTAAATTCTTGTAAGGAATACATTTCTGTAAATTCTGTTTTAATGTCGCTGCAAGTTCTTATGAGGGGAGCATTGTTTTTAAGAATATTTTGTAACTCTTTTGAAAAAAGTGAATGTTTTTCTCGACAAACCTCTTTAGTCCGATAATTTTCGGGAAGACTAATTAAGGAAATGCTTTTTTCTAAATTATCAAAAACAATAGTGCAATGACTTAGTAAAAAATATAATTCCGGTTCTTGATTATGAACTTTTAACCCATTTATTTTTTCAAAGTAACGGATTAGATCATAACTAAAGAAACCTACTAAGCCGCCTTGAAAATGTTTTGTTTGTTCTGAAATCTCAAGAGGATAATCCAGAAGCAATTCTGATTTTAATAATTCTAAGGGATCCTCTTTGAAAGGAAAACATTCCCTGCTCCAAGAATCTCCTTTATTTTCTATTGTATAAAAATTATTTTTTAAAAAAATAGTTTTTGTAGGATTTAAAATCAAATGGGAAAACCGTGCCGGTTGATGGGTGCTATGGTTTTTTTTATAATTTCTTTCGGAAGAACTTTCCCAAATGGCATAAGGTTCTTGATTATCCAAGACTTTAAGTAAACTTGCGGCAGACCAATTTTTTAATTCGAATTTAGTGATTAATGGAAGCATGGAGTATTCTTAGCAAAGTCCTGCGTAATTTTCAATGAAGTTGATGAGACAACATTTTTTCTTCGGCGAATAGAGATTTTGCAACTTTAATTATAACTCTAATGGAGAACAAACATGGAAACATCCTTTAACTTATCCAGCCTTAATAAAAACAATCTTGATACCGCAAGAATACTTAATGCTTTTTCTGTTTATCATCCGGCAGATTTGGCAGCAGCAAAAGATTTGCCCCTTCGAAGCGGAGCGGAAAATACAGTTAAAAACAAATCAATTATCGATCAACAACTGTTAGTTGATCGCCTGGTCAATGTTTTAGAGAAGTCTTTAATGTTGCTTGTTGAGAAAGTTGTGGCAAAATTAGAAGACAACTTGAATAAAAGCAGTGTTTCAGAAAATAACTCTTTGGAACAAGAAAAACCTACCGGCAATTTAGAAACTGCTTCTCCCTTACCTTTAGAAAAAAATTGTTTATGTAATCAAGGCCTGGATCTTCCTAGTTTATTAAATAATCAGTTAGGACAAACGCCAGGGTTGCCTTTAAATGATATCTCTAAAAACTCAGATATTCTTTCATATATTCAAAATGCTATTTTGGGATTTCCCTGGAAAGCTGACGTCAAAGATTCGTTAACAGCCTTAAATGGTTTATTTACCAGTGTTTTTGAATCCGTGAAAAATTTTCTTAAAAAACCTGGAGGAATGTTTAAAGATTTATTTCAAAGCGGGGTTTTCTCTGGAGCGGCGAAGTTGTTGGGAGGGTTGTTGTAGAAATTTAAAATTGGAGCGCGGACGTCCTCGTCCGCAACCTGGCTTGTATTTCAGACAGAAGTCTCAAAGCTAACCATTAAATAAAATTATTCTTAGACCATGAGGATTCATGCTTTGTTGTGTTCCAGGTTGCGGACGAGGACGTCCGCGCTCCAGTTTGCCATGTGCATTGCTTCAAAAATTAGAATCCGAACAACTTCTCAATCTCCGTCCTCAACTCAGCAATTCTCACTCTTGTCTGAACAAGAGTATCGCGATTTCTCATAGTAACTGTATCATCTTGTATACTTTGATGATCAATCGTGATGCAAAGCGGAGTGCCGATTTCGTCTTGTCGGCGATAACGCCTGCCGATATTGCCACTGGAATCATATTGTGTGGAATAACGTTCTCTTAACATCTTATAAACTTCTTCCGCTTTTTCGGGGTGTCCTTCTTTGTTAAAAAGAGGAAATACGGCTATTTTCACAGGAGCAATCCGTGGATGAAACTGTAAAAGTGTTCTTGGGTTGCCGTCGACGTTTTCTTCTTTATAAGCATCAATTAAAAAAGTTAGTACTGCTCGATCGGTTCCCAAAGCAGGTTCTACCACATGTGGAATAAAGGTATTTCCGCTGGTTTGATCTCTCCAAAGCAGTTGTTTGCCGCTGTGTTCTGAGTGCTGAGTTAAATCAAATTTACCGCGGCAGGCAATGCCTTCCAACTCAGACCAGCCAAAGGGAAAAAGATATTCTACATCTGCGCAAGCCTTGGAATAATGGGCCAATTCATCTTCGGCATGGGCCCGCAGACGAAGACGTTCAGGAGTAATTCCCAAATTAATAAACCAATTTAAGCGCTCTGCTTTCCAATAGCTAAACCATTCGTCATCAGTGCCGGGCTCGCAGAAAAATTCCATTTCCATTTGCTCGAATTCGCAAGTGCGAAAAGTAAAACGTCTTGTCGTAATTTCATTACGGAAGGATTTTCCTTGTTGGGCAATACCAAAGGGAATTTTTACTCGTGTGGAATCAACCACATTTTGATAGTTCACAAAAATTCCCTGTGCAGTTTCAGGACGCAAATAAACAACACTGGCGCTATCTTCTGCCGGACCAAGATGAGTTTTAAACATCAGGTTAAACATTCTTGGTTCACCCCATTGGTGTTTACCCTCTTTGTCGCTTTTGCATTTAGGAACAGTATCATCTAAATGATCTGCTCTAATTCTCAGTTTGCATTTTCCGCATTCGATCATCGGATCATGAAAGCCTGCAACGTGTCCAGAGGCTTCCCAGACTTTGGGATGCATGATGATCGAAGCATCAAGGCCGACAATATCGTTGCGATAATGGACCATACTTTTCCACCAAGCTTCTTTGACATTGCGTTTTAATTCCGCACCCAAAGGACCGTAGTCATAGCAGGAACCCAAGCCCCCGTAGATTTCACTGGAGGGGAAAATAAAGCCCCGGCGTTTAGCCAGGGAAACGATGGGATCAATGGAATCAATATTAGGCTTAGCTTCGTTACTCATAAGTTGATTTGTGTTATGTAGTTTCTATTTTTGTAAACTGTATATCAAATAAAAGTAAGTACTAAGCAAGCCTTATGAATATTCTGCTCTATGAAAAATCAGAAATTTTATCAGGAAATCGTCTTGAAATAAGAGATAGAAGAGCAGATCATCTGAAAAACATACTAAAAGTAAGTCCCGGAAAAAAAATTAGGGTTGGACAAATTAATGCAGGTTCATGCCTTGCCGAGGTGAAAAAGGTGTCAGACATATGTTTAGAGCTTCAATTGTCTGATTCACTAAGTCCTCAAGATGATAGTATATTCTCCCATATAAACATTGTTCTTTGCCTGCCACGACCACAAAGTTTTAAGAAAGTTTTGGAACTGATTGGAACTTTGGGAGTAGGGCGACTTCTCCTGATTAACTCTGCTCGAGTAGAAAAGTCTTATTTTAATTCCCCTGTGTTTTCAGAGGAAAAGATTAAAGAGCATCTTCTTTTGGGGATGGAGCAAGGAGGAGTGGTTAATCTGCCGCAAGTAGAGATTTTTAAAGAATTTAAAATTAATCTATTAGAGGAAGAAGCTTTAAACAAAGCAAGCAAAACCCCAGCTCAGCTCAAGTTGGAAGAATTGTTTATTCAGTCAAAAAGCCGCTTCTTGGCTGATGTTAATTCTATTGCTACATTCTCTAGTTTATATAAGTGCAAAAATGATTTATTAACGGAAAGCATTTTATTAGCCATTGGTCCGGAAGGGGGATGGTTGGATTTTGAATTAGAAGTTTTTAAAAATTATAATTTTAACTTTATCAATCTGGGAAATAGAATTTTAAGAGTAGAAACAGCAATTGCTTTTATTTTGGCACAAATTTCTTTAATTTCTGAATTAGAAAATTGAAAATGAATTCCAAGAAAAATAAAAAAACTCTTAAAGTAAAAGAGCAAGCTACCCTGGAGAAGAAAGGGTCAGAGTCTCTGCTTGTTGAGGATTCAGAAGAAGTAATGGTTCCTGAAATTGTCGATGGAAAGAAAATAGAGGAACTTGATTTTGATGAGAAGGAAATATTTCCGCTAATTTTGCCTTCCGCAGAAGGTGCAGCTAAAGATTCTGGCGCAATTATTCCCCAAGATGCTTTGCAGAGGTACCTTGCTGAAATTAGGCATATTCCCAGTCTAACAAAAGAAGAAGAACACGAACTTGCATTAAGATACTTTAAACATCATGATCAAAAAGCCGGCTATAAATTGGTAATGGCAAATTTGCGTCTTGTGGTAATGGTTGCTCGAGAATATCAAAAAAATGTGCAAAATCTTTTAGATCTTGTGCAGGAAGGAAATATCGGTTTGTTGGAAGCGGTAAAACAATACGATCCTTTTCGTGGCATCCGTTTCCCCTCTTATGCCGTGTATTGGGTAAGAGCGTATATGCTCCGCTTTATTATTAACAATTTAAGATTAGTCAAAATCGGAACAACCCAAGCTCAGCGAAAATTATTTTTTAATTTGCAAAAAGAAAAAGAAAAACTAGAATCCGAAGGTTTTGCTCCGGAAGCAAAACTCTTAGCTCAACGCTTGAATGTAAAAGAATCGGAAGTGATAGAGATGGAGCAACGATTGGGACTTCCGGAATTTAGTGTCGATGCCAAGGTGGGGGGCAATGATGATTCTCCGGATTTTCATGGACTAATCGCCGATTCCAAGGAAAACGCCGAAGACATCGTTGTGCGAGAGCAGTTCTCCGATGCGATTAGAAAATCTGTTTCTAAATTTAAAGAAAATTTAAGTGATAAAGAAAAAGCGATTATTGATTTAAGATTAATGACAGAGGAGCCGGTAACACTTCAAGAAATTGCCGATCGTTTTGAATTGAGCAGAGAAAGGATCCGGCAATTAGAAACAAGACTTAAAGATCAATTAAAGGAATTTCTTTCGAGTGAACTTGATTTGGAAAAAGAAGATCTTGTGGATATAGGCGAATAATAGATGCTGACTTATATTAAATTATCTTTTTTAATTATTTTTTCCGCAGTGATAGTTCTTTATTTTTATTTCAAAGATAAATTTTCATCTGGTATTATGGAAAAGGAACTTCCTCTAATTATTGCTCCCAACAATTTTCCCGGTTTTGGCAGTGGCATTGGAAATCTTAAATTCTCAGTAAGCGATCAACTCTCCGGCCTTGATGCTGTAATTGTTCGCTTGGAGCAGGCCGGCAAAAAAAAGGAAGTCTTAAATAAAACTTATTCTAAAAAAACCAACAATGATCAGCTGAGCCTTAATATTAATGCGAAAGAACTTGGCTTTAAAGAAGGTCAAGTGACTCTCAGCATCTCTGCTTTTGATAAAAGTTTTTTTAGTAATGCGGCAAAATTTAACAGCAATTATGATGTTGATTTTAGATATCCGGCAGTTTCTGCTTTTTTCGATCAACGCAATGCCGTAAGCGGCGGAACAGAACTGGTATTTTTTAAAGTAAAAGAAAAAAACTTAAATAAAGCCGGAGTCCGTTACGGGGATCTTGATTACCAAGGAATCCCTGCAGATAAATTAAATCTGGTTTTTACAAAATATCCCAATTGGTATTTTTCTTTTTTCCCAGTGCAGAAGGGCATTACTACTGCCGATAAAAGCTTGAAAATTTTTGCAGAAGATCGAGTGAAAAACTCTGATGTTGAAGATTTTAATTATCATGTGCAGAAAATGGGTTATCCCAAAAAAACAATTAACCTTAATCCCAATACTTTTGAACAAAAAGTGCAAAGTCTATACGCTGAGTTGGTGAAGAAAGAAATTTTTAAGGATTCCAATCTAGATTCTTTGGAAAAATTCAAGCTGATCAATAACCAACTGAGAGCTGATGTTGAAAAAACTGTAAAAACATTCCTGCTCAATCGAACTGAGAAAAAATATTGGGACGGAACCTTTTTAAGATTTGCCGGAAAAGAAATTAGTTCTTTCGGACAAACTGTTAATTTAAATTTAAATAATCAAGAAATTTCTTCTTTGGAGGAGCAAGGAATGACTTATCAAGCGGCAAAAGATACTTCAGTTTATGCCGCCAATGCCGGAGTAGTAGTTTATGCTGATTTCCTTGGCCCCTACGGAAATACTGTAATAATCGATCATGGGCTCGGTATTAGCACTCTGTATGCGCATTTGGGAAGTATCCTCAAGAAAAAGGGTCAAGAGATAGAAAAAGGAGCTGTAGTAGGAACGGTTGGTGATAGTGGTTTGATATTTAATTCTGGTTTGCATTATGAAATCAGAGTCTATGGAGTTCCGGTTAGACCAATTGAATGGTGGGATGAAAATTGGATGAAAGATCATATTGATAGAAAGATTGATAACTTAAAAGCTGATTTAGGAATTACGAAATGAGTAAAAGAATAGTAGTCGCTTTTATTGTTGTAGCTCTGGCTCTTGGATTTTTGATTTATCAGGGTGTTTCTACCACTGCTAAAGCTGTGGTGACAGTTGGGGAATTGTTTGAGATGGGGAATGTTAGAAATAATATTAGATTGGGTGCCAGAATGACAGAAGATCCGATAGTGAAAAGTGTAGATGCTAACAAAAAATTTAGTTTTTATGTGCGTGACATTACGAATCCCGGAGATAAAAAACTGTTGATAGAGTCTGAACAAACCATTCCCGATACGCTTCGTTCTGGGAGAGATGTCATTCTTGAAGGGAATTTTGATGGCGAAAAGTTTGTGGCTAAGAATCTGATGACGCAATGTCCTTCTAAATATGAGCCACCGAAGCCCCAATAGGAATTAAAATTATTTGGCAATAAGCGGACTTTAGTCCGCTTATTGCCTGAAATCATTAAACAATCACCCAAACTTGACAAAATAGATGATACTTTATATCATCTTCCACCGTGCCACCCGTAATAAAGAAAAAAGAAGCTGATTTATTGCCTAAGCCTGTATCACGACTAGATGAAGGAATAGATCTAAAATTTCCAGCCCCTAAATCCCAAACAGAACAAACATCTTTTACCGAACTTTTATTTCCCGCTAAAAGCGCAAAATTTTGGGATGCTGCAGAAAAATATACCAGAAATTTTCGTGATGGTGCTTTTTTAGCCTTATCTTTTGTCGGAGGAATGGCAGTTGCGGGTGTTGTTTTTCCACTCGTTTCTTTGGCATTGGGTGGAACTTTATTTGCAGTTGCTGCGGGGATGCTTGTTGGAGGACTGCTTGGCTATGGTAGCGGCTTTTTGTCGGGAGCTTTTGGCGCAATATTAGAAAATACTTTTGGTACAGAAAAACAGAATACTTTTGAAGTTGCTAAAAATATGGCCATAAAAGGCGGAGATTACGGAATGGCTGGAGCTACTTTTTATTTTACTCCTTCAGCAATGAGAGAGGCTGTACCAAAAATTGCAAAAACTTATTTTTCATCGCTTAGCTCCCGTCAAGCTTCAAGTGGTTTTGTTTCAGGGTTCGTAAATTTTTTAACTGATGAACAGGAGCATTTTGTAAGCCAAAAAGAATTTAAATTTTCTAGTTTTGCCCAAAGAGGAATAAAGGCCGTAGGATTAAATACTGTACTAGCATATCAGACAGGATATTTTTTCCTGATGCGAAAAACATTGCAAACAAAACTAGGGAGAACTGCATTAATTTCTGCTGAAACTTTATTAATTGGAACAGAAACGACTGTAGCGGAGAAACTTCTTTCTCCGCCAAATGAAGACTTGAATTCCAGAATCACAACAGGGATTTCTACCAATATTTTAATTTATGGTCCATTGTCGATGATTGGCAGTAAAGGCAAATTAATAACCTTATTTAAAGACATTGCTCATGACGCACCCTCATCTAAAATCGTATCTTTTTTTATTAAAATTCCTGTTTTCAAGCAGGTGATGAATGGCTGTAGAAGAGCAAGGGCCTGGTCGCATGGGATTACTGAGCAGTACCTAAATATGCGAAAGTAGATTAAGCTTGCTAGCTGCTTCTTGATAATTTTCTAACCACTCTAAATGAGCATTTTCCCCTATATAATTAGTGATCACGGAAATGGCGTTCCAAGGGATATTGAGATTACTGCAAGCCTGAGCAACCCCGTAAAGTTCCAGATTTTCAAAATAATGTTTTTTTTCCAGAAACTTCCGAGCAATGGAGGGATCTTTTGTAATGGAAATGGAGGAATGAATTGTTGAGAAAAAAAACTCTTTGTTTTTCTTTGATTTTAATTTCCTAATTAATTTAGGATCGGCCTTAAATGTCAGCAAGTAATTTTGAGGATTATAAGATTTCTTGCTGGCAAAAACGTAATCAGCAATTTTACTTTCCGTGGCACAGATTATTGTTAACAGGGGTATGGTTTTAGAATAAGCTCCGCAACTTCCCACAAAGATCACTTGCTTTGGTTTTGTTTTCAAAAGTGCTGCGGTAGTTTTTGCAGCAGCTTGAGTAAAGCCGATACCGCTTGTGGAAAAAACAATATTTTTTTGATTTTTTAAAGCAAGTCTTAAAGGTTTAAGTTCCGGTTCAAAAGCGGCAATGATTAAAATTTTACTTTTCATTTAAAAGATATAAAATAGTCTTTTATCTAAAAGGATTTTTCAATGGAATTAAATTTAAAAAATAAAGTAGCGCTGATTGCCGGTGCAAGTCAAGGTATCGGTTATGGAATAGCAAAAGAACTAGTTTCTGAAGGAGCAAAACTTAGTATCGCTAGCCGCAGTGAGTCTAAAATAAGTAAAGCTGCAGAAAGTCTAAAAAGCATTAATCCTGCTGCCACGATAATTTCTTCCAAGTTGGATATCTCAAATTCTCTCAATATTAATTCTTGGATTGAAAGTTCTGTAAAAACCTTAGGTGGAATTGATCTCCTGGTTGTCAACTCCGGGGGCCCGGTTCCCGGGACTTTTGAAACTCTGGAAGAAAAAAATTGGGAAGAAGCATTTGAATTGTTATTACTCGGTGCAATTCGAACAATTAAAGGAGCACTTCCTTATTTAAAACAAAGTTCTGCTCCTTCGATTCTTTGTGTTACTTCCACTGCCGTTAAACAACCAATTGCCAATCTTTTACTCTCGGGAGTTTTTCGCTCCGGTGTAAGTTCCTTAATCAAATCTCTAGCTTCAGAATTTGCCAAGTATCATATTAGAGTGAATAATCTTCTTCCTGGAAGAATTGATACAGAACGCGTCAAAGAGTTAGATACTCTTGCTGCTTTCCATAAAGGACACTCTGCTGAGAAAGAAAAAGAATTAGTTTCCCAAATGATTCCTTTGGGGCGCTATGGTGAGGTGGAAGAAATTGCAAAAACTGCCGCTTTTTTACTTTCTCCGGCTGCTAGTTACATCACTGGTCAAATGATCGTAGTTGATGGGGGAATGCTCAAGAGTTTGTAGCTTTTATTTGATTATTTTTTTTAAAGATCAGGCAAAATTCAGTATATTGCCAAATTCTTTCATCAAGTTTAGTTAATCCATCCTGAAAATCAAATTGCCAGACATCAGGACTTGCCCCGACATAATTTTTTCTACTTACTTTTGTTGGCGGAAGATCGTCAATATCAGCAGGGTTCAATCTCAAACTAATACCGTTTTCTAATTCAAATCCGAAAGAATATGCAGGTACAATGATCTTAGTCAAAATTTTTGTCATGCTATAATGTCTGGCGCCTTTGAATATTGAACCGCCAGATGTTTTGGAAAATCCTGCGAAGTCAACAGTGAGTGCCAAGAACCCATTTTGCTTGACGGAATCGGCCATATTTTTTAATGCGGAATAATCAGCCTTGTCGGGAATATCTTCCATTACGGAATGACAAAAAACAGCATCATATTTTTCATTGCCCAAAGGGGTTTTGGCAAGGTCTCCTATTTCAAGAGTAATATTATTTATCATTTCCTCTTTAAAATCTTTATATCTGTTTAGTCTTTGAATCCTTGGTTCTAAGTGGTCTTTATCAAACGAAGTTGCTTGATAACCTAAATTTGCCAGATATAATGTTACAAACATGCTTTCAACCGGACTGCCGGCATCTAAGATTTTTATTTCTTTCTTGTTTGTAGTTCTATTAAGTTTAGGAAGAACAGTTGATAAAGTCATATAATAAGTCAGTCTTCTGTTTAATCTTAGCTCTTTAAAAGAAGTGTCCTGAATTGAATAGTCAAAAGCACGAGCCTTTTCAGATTTTTGTTTTCTTACCAATTCTTTTTCAAGTTCCTGCAGAGAGTCTTCAAATTTATGAAAATCTGGGTTTGATAACAAAGAAATGTCCATTATTCTACTTGAAGGTTTGCCCTCACCGTTAAAACAACAATTTATTTCTCCTAGAGAGTTAATTGTTTTGATGATTACTTCTTTGTCTTCTTCGGAAATAAGTTCTTGTTCTTCAAAATAATTAAAAGTTCTATTGAGTACCGAATATCTTTTAATAAAATCTGAGATTTGTGAAAAGGAATCTATTGGATTAGCAGTTGAAATGTTCTCGAAAAAAGCAGCATTAGTAAGCAGATACACCGCTTCGTTTTTCATTTGATTAATAAAATCATTTATTTCTTTTGGTTCATACGATCTCAGATCAAGCTCTACTGTAAAAGGCACATAAACTTTTTGTGTTTCTCCAAAGGCATCAATGAAACTAATTAAAGGATTGATATTGATTGTTTCCAGGTAGAATTTGAACGCCATAAGTTTTTCCAAAGCAGTTGCTTCTGGAAGTATTTTGTATTTGCTTATTAAACTTTCAGCTTCAGTTTGATTATATTTTCTTTTGTTACCTAAAAATAATTCTTCCTTTAGGATATCGAGAGTTTTCAGTTGAGAAATTGTTAACATAATAGTGCAATAAATAATGATGATGGATATAATAGCTTAAAAACAACTCGCGCTTATAAGGCAAATAAAGTTTTGAGTCAAATTTTCTAAATCCCATCATTAACCAGATAGACAGTGGCAATTTCGTTTTCGGGAACTTCGAAAGAAGTTTGTGTGATTCTACGATGGAGTAGAAGGATCAAGCGCACTTGAACAAAAGGATTTTAACGATTCGATCATATAAGAAAAGTCGTAAGCAAAATCGGAAGAGGGTCTGTTCACATTTAGAAGTTCTAGCCTTAGAAGTAGCGATCTTAATGTCTCTACCTCTTCAGAAGTCAACTGCTTAGAGTCTTGTCCATGTAGCAATATGGCTTGCTGTAGTATGCTCCAGTGATACTCTAATATTTCCTTATTTTGCTCTTTGGTAAGCTCTGCGGGAATTGTAGGTTCTGAAAATTTCCATAAATCCAAATTAAATAATTTGATTTGGATTTGTTTCCCTGACATGGAAATAAAAAATTGCAAATCGCATGGGTATATTTGATTTTTATTTAAAAATTGGACTTCCTCGATGACATTAACATAAGCCTCAATAATTTGAGATAAAGTATATTTTTTAATTTTAGTCTCCGGAGTGTCCTTTCTGGTATGGATAAAATCTGTGCTGTCAACCAATTCCATAGTTGTGCACATGACAACGAAACCAAAAACTCTATGATCGATCTTTTGAACTTCGTGATGTTGAACAATTCTGTCTCTACCTTTCAAAAGTTCTATCGCCTTTTCTGCCTGTTTGCTGTAATCGCCATTTGCCAGTTTTAGAGCCACCATTCTATTTTCTTTATTATCCCAAACCCGAAATACATATCCAAAAAAGCCGCTACTTAGAACTTCTTTGTAAACATAACGTCCTCCTACTATCGCTATATTATGTTGCTTTGCATCGCCAATCAAATTGAAGAGAATTCTATGTTCATTATATTTCGTATCTATGTTTATAAGACGATTTAATATAGAAACTAATAGCCATCTGCACTGTTCACTGATTGGCTTCTTCTCAGATAGAATTCTTACTAAACTATTTACAGGGTCTTTCGTATTTAGTAGCTCTGATATAATTTCTTTTTCTCCAGAATACTTATTGTCATGAATAAGTTCTTCTAAAATAACTTTAGCTTCTGTTTCTCTCTTTATCCTTCTCGGTCCTTCTACCTCCCAACTTTCGAATAGCGTAGGTTCTCCGCGAGGAGGTTTTGCGTCCTTATCACGCCAAGAAAGAAATCCTTCGGGTGAATATCTATGGTCGGTATGGGTTAGAATTCGTATTACAGCTGCCACTGATCCACTTGTAATAAAAACTATTGTTTTACCACTGTGTTCGGTGTTCCACTTTTCTAAGTGAGTTTTTACCGTAGAAAGGCAATCTATTAAAGTTGAACCATCTTCTCTAAATCTAACAAAGGCATTTAATTCTCTCCATTTTTTTACCCAACTTAATTCGAAGTCGCCGATTATTGGTCCAAGTTCCTCAAAAGAAAACGGGCCCCAGTCATAACCAAAAAAGCTTATATATAAATCTGGAGTAATAATTGTAGCTTGAGGATCATAGAAGTTGATGCCGTTCATAACAATTCTCTCTGTTTGAAGATGTCTCGGGTAAGGTGGTCTCATTACAATTAGTTTTTGAGGGTCGATTATTCCTTCATCAACCATTCTTAACATTTGCTCGTTTCCTCTCCTTGCGTCTTCTTCTCCTTCATCGGCTAACGTATATTCAGGAAGACAATCACTCTTTTTGCCAAACGGTATTTTTGTATTGTTAGCAAGTGTGTTGCCGTGAGTCATCACGATTAAGTTATAGTTCAATTTTAAAGGTTGAGCATCATGTCGAATCCTTATATGGCCATTGTCGTCAATTAATTCAAGTCCTAAATCAATAAGTCGCTGCTGATAATTATCCCATTGGTTCCGATCTTCAGGTCTCATGAAAGCAGGGGTATTGGGAAAATTTTGGTTTAAGTTGGGTGGAGATTTGTCCCATATTTTATTTTCACGTTTTGGAAAAACAAGATCACTGCTCGTTAAAGCACTAGCTATTTCACTGCCCAAAATACCATGATGGTGTTGATGTCGTTTGCCCGGAAGGATAGCGAAACCAGCTATCCCAAGTTGCAAAAGAGCTCCTTTTTGTTCGTCTGCAAAACCAAGACCTTTATCAACAACACTATTAAATCCATCCTGCAAATCACCGTAATCATCAACAAAGTTAACAGCACTTCCTGTAACACTCCTAGCTGCATTACTCCACTTTACTCGATTAAAAACAAAATCATTTTTTGAACTAAAATTTCCTATTGAAATATACTTAGTAAGAACAGCTGTGATTGGAAAAAGAGCAGATGTGCCCATATTTGAAAAGGTATTTTCAATTACTCTGAAATAATTATCGTCACTTTCTTTATCCATCCATTCTTGGGCAACTGCAGAAAGAAATGAAGTCAAACTACTTGTTCCTAGGTATTTTTTCATAATGACACTTTTTTCTGCAGAACTCATGCCGACTGCGCCCACTCCTGAAACAATAAACTTTGAAGCAAGTATTATTTCAAGGGCTTCCACTCCATGGCCCCACCATCTAATGAATTCAACTCGATCTTCTACGACTAGCTCTTTACAATTGATGGTCTCCATGGCTTCATTCCAACAGTAAAGGCTGGCTTTACCAAGTTCTTCTTTAAAGACGATGTCAACCAAGCCAAAAACACCAAATATTAATTCACTGGTAGCGCTAACTGGAATTACTTTAAGTAAGGCGTGCCAAAAGTTGACATCTTTATCAAGACTCTTATCATTCCCCCAATAGGATGATTTGTAATTTTTTAAATAATGATTTCGAATTTCTAATAATGCATCGGCTGATTTATATAATGATGTTGACCAAGCATCAGAAAAGCTTTTTCTATTGAAGAGAAGCTCAGAAAAGAAAGATCCGACACGAACAGTAGGCACGTACAAACAGGAGAGCCCAAACTCTTCTAGTTTTCGATAAGAGCAAAAAGAAAGTTTGGCCCATTCTGATAATTTCTCGCAAAGACCTTTGCGTAGCTGATTCTCTTTGGCATAGCGTTCAAAGATATTAAGGATTTCTCCTTTGGAACTTTCAGTAATTTTTTCAATTGATGGTAATATTTCTTTTTCTAAAGATATATTTTGCTCGGAACAACGAATTTTTAACTCCTCCATGACGACTTGTTGATAGTCTTTAAGAAAATCTTCTGTAGCTTTATCTACTGTTCCACCAAGTTCTCTCTGTAGATCAAGAGTCAGAAGTTTCTTTTTTACATCAAACAATCTTTCCAGTGGGGATTTTAGAGTAGCAAAATCCTGGTATCGATCTATAAGTTTCTTTAGTTCTACTGATGAAATCTGATTTATGCTTTTGCTAACATCTCCTTTGAAATCAGGTTTTAAAGCTTCTGGGAGTACGGCTTGATCAATCATCTTGTTGATGTTTGATATGTTAAAAGAACTCCCTGTTGTTTTATGGCTATTCCCCATATAATAATCCTCTTTGAGAGTTATTAAGAAGGCTAAGTAAATTGTCGCATTGCCTCAGATTAAAAGTTGCTGAAATAGAAATGAGAAAGCATACGACGACTCATAAGAGATGAGTGCCCAATATTTATCTAAATGTTTTAGTAGTTCTGAAATTTAAGTTTAATTTCTATTAGTTAGAAGGTTTTTAAATTTCTCTTTCTAAGCTATTATAATTATTCATAAAAGTTTCTGAAAAAATCTGTCACGTAAATAGAAATAATCTTCATAATACATAGAGCAATAATATTATTAGAATTTCATTGAAAACATGGCTCCTGAAGAAAGAGCAATACCAAAAGTTCTTGGTCCGCAAAATAGCAAAGCAGTAAATTTTTCTGCCAAAGAACAGCTCGTTTCAACTTCAATAAAAATAAAAGAAGTTAGCATAGCACCTGATCCTAAAAATCCAGAGATACACTTTCCTCCTGTGGTAAAGAATAAGACCGCAGCTAAAGAAGCCAATGGAGAGATTGACTTTATCCCCAACGTAGAAAAGTTTTTTTCAGATTTTTATAAGGGATTAAAGAAAGCAGCAGGATACATTCCAAATATCCCGGAGAGTATTATTTATGTAGTTGGTTTAAAT
>CAYOOT010000051.1:0-19506 GCA_964405665.1 uncultured Bdellovibrionales bacterium
TTTAATCAATGTTCCTGTTAAAGCCAAAATTCCTTTTCAGAACAAGCCAGGAATCATGACTTGCGTGGAAAATGCCGAGAAAAAATTGGCAAAAACGGGAAGAGTGCTTCTTCGTTATTCGGGAACGGAAGCTAAAGCAAGAGTAATGGTAGAGTGCGAAGATCAAAAGCTCTGTAATGATCTTGCTCAGGAAATTGCTGAAAGTATCAAAAAGGAGCTTTCATTGTGAAAGTGTTAACTGCCGCTGAGATGAAAGCAGCAGACGAAGGAACATTTAATAAGATTTTAGTTCCTTCGCGAGCAATTATGGAAACTGCAGGAAGAGCGGTTTTGGATTTTGTTCTTACTCAATGTGCCCCTCATTTAAATAAAAAAATTTTAATAGTTGCCGGCTCCGGAAATAATGGAGGAGATGGTTTGGTGCTGGCCAGAAATTTGCTGAACTTCAATTTAAAACCGAAGGTTCTTTTGTTAAAAGAACCTTCGGTTTTAAAAGCAGAAGCAAGAGCTTGTTGTGATTCATATTTAAAAAGTAATGGAGATTGGGAAGTTGTTAAGGATCTGACATCTTTAGAGAAGGTATTAAAATCAGAGGAATATTCTTTGATTGTTGATGCGATTTTTGGAACTGGCTTTAAAGGAAAAACTGAAGGTCTTTCTGAATCAGTGATTAAGCTTTTAAATAAGTATTCCAAGAAAAAACAAATTCCAATTTTAGCGATTGATTTACCCAGCGGGGTTTGTAGTGATTCTGCAGTAGTTCTTGGTGAGGCAATTTCTGCTAAATACACTTTAGCTTTACAATGCCTAAAGCCGGGGCATTTGCTTTATCCGGCAGCAGAACATTCTGGAAACTTATTTTGTGCAGATATTGGAATTGCTAATTATTTGCCGGAGATTTTAGACATCCAGCGAGAGCTGATTGAAGAAGATTTTGTTTTTAATTTATTAAAAAATAATAATGCTTTTTCAGCTAATTCACATAAGGGCAGAAGGGGTCATCTTGTAGTTTTTGGAGGATCTGAAGGAAAGTTTGGCGCGGCCAAGCTTTCGGCAGAGGCTGCCTTAAAATCCGGGGTTGGTTTAGTATCCCTTGCTTTTTTCGAGAAAGAGGCCACCAAAGTAAGCCCAAAATTAAAAGAATTAATGTGCATTGGGGTAAAAGCGGAAAAAGAAAATATTTTAAAAGCACTCAAAAATAAAGATGCAGTAGTAATTGGTCCTGGATTTGGAACGTCAGGATCAGCCCAGAATTTGCTTGAAATTGTATTAGAAGCTTGTGTTGAATATAATCTCCCTTTAGTTATGGATGCCGATGCGATCAACATTTTAAGTGCTAACCCTCTTCTGCAAAAAAAATTACCTGAGAATACTGTGCTCACACCTCATCCTGCGGAAATGGCTAGATTAAAATCATCTACAGTTATTGCCGTACAAGAAAAAAGATTAGAGGTGGCCGAGGAAATGGCAAAAAAACTTAATTCAATTGTTATTCTCAAGGGAGCAAGAACGATTATTTCATGCCCGGAAAAAGGTTTATTTATTAATCCAACGGCAACTGCGGTGCTCGGAACAGCTGGCACAGGCGATGTTTTATCGGGGGTAATCGGAGCATTTCTGGCTCAGGGTTTTGGAACGCTGCAAGCTTCTACTATTGCAGTTTATACCCATGGGAAGGCGGCTGAATTTTTAGAAGAAAAAAAAGGTCCTTATGGAATCATTGCCTCGGATGTGGGGAAACAAGTTCCGCTTGTGTTAAATAAATTATTGAAGAAGAAGCCTAATTTGTTGGGGATAATAAGGTCTATTGGTTAAACGGGCGGGCATAAAACCCGCCCCTACATTGCATTCCCAATGTGATATGAAATATGTAGGGGCGGGTTTTATGCCCGCCCGTTTAACCAATATATTTTGAAAGTTTTTTGACGAAGAATATTTATTTAAATCAAAATTTTGTGAAATCATATAAAATCATAGAAAAAAAAGAATTCGATGAAGCTGCTGCACTGTTTGAGGTCAAGCCTGATATCGCCTTTTTTGTTTCATCTAAAGCCGGAACAAAGGAAATTTCTAAAATAATACTAGATATATTAGAGGCCGGAATGCTTGTCGGCGTAAGCGGACAACTGGGGGCGGGGAAAACTGAATTTGTTCGTTCTCTCTTAGCTGATCTGGGATTTAAAAAAGGAGTTTCCAGTCCTAGTTTTATTTTAGAAACAGAATATGAAATCCTTAAAAAAACAAGGAAAAATAAGGACATTTCTTTAGTTTCGCATTGGGATTTATATCGACTCAAACAAGAAACTATTCCTCCAGAAATATCAGAAAAAGTACTCGCCAAAAAAACTCTTACACTTGTCGAATGGCCCGGGAAAATACCAGCAATTAGGGATTTACTTTCTTTGGAAGTAATGATAGCAATGGCTAGCTTTCTTCCCCAATTAAGTAGTGATTCGGAAGAAGAACGAATTATTGGAGTTAAGTTTTACAGACAAGATTTATATTTCAAGTAAGAAATGTAAACTTTCTTTTTAGAGTGGGTAAAGTCCGCCTTGTAAGAAAATATTTGGTTAATTAAATGGAAATGGATCCGTCCGATATTGTAGTGATGAAATTTGGAGGTACCTCCGTTGGTTCCGTTGAGAGAATTCAAGCCGTAGCTAAGCGAGTAGCTAAACGTTTCAATCAAGAAAAGAAAAAAATAGTTGTTGTAGTTTCGGCGATGAGTGGAGAAACGGATCGTTTAATTGGCCTTGCCAAAAATATCACAGCAGGAGAATTGCCCCCGCGAGAATATCATCAATTACTTGCTACCGGTGAACAGTCAAGTGCGGCCTTAACAGCTATGGCCATGGATCAAGAAGGCTTAAAAGCAGTTTCTCTTTTAGCCCCTCAAATACCAATAAAAACCAAATTTGTTGGGGGACATAATTTAATATCCAGTGTGGACGGTGAAAAAATCAAGGAATTTTTAAGAGCAGGAATTGTGCCGGTAGTTGCCGGTTTCCAGGGAATTGATGAAACTGGATCTTATACAACATTGGGAAGAGGGGGATCTGACAATACTGCGGTGGCTATTGCTGCGGTGCTGGGACCGTGTCGTTGCGAAATTTTAACTGATGTTGATGGAGTGTATTCTGCAACCCCTCAAGTTTGTAAAAAAGCAAAAAAATTGGATTATCTAAATTATGAAGAAATGCTAGAGCTGGCAAATAGTGGTGCAAAAGTTTTACAAGCAAGAAGTGTTGCTCTTGCACATAAACATCGGGTACCATTAATTGTTTGTTCAAGTTTCTCGGAAGAAAAAGGTACAGCTATTGTTGAGGAGTATAAAGGTATGGAAGACGCAATTGTTTCAGGAATAACCAGTCGCTCCGATGAGGTTTTAATCAGCATGCGCAATTTGCCTGATGTTCCAGGAGTTGGAGCAAAATTGTTTAAGATGTTAGGCGACTGCAATGTGGTTTTGGATATGATAGTCCAAAGTTCAAGCTATAATAACAGAGTAGATATCTCCATTACAGTGCCATATGACACTGCCGATGTAGCCTATAAAGTGCTTTCTACACAGGTGAAAATTGATTGGCCGGAAAGTACCATTGATATCGATCGGGAAATTGCCAAGCTATCTGTAGTTGGTGAAGGAATGCGTAATCAAGCAGGGGTGGCTTTTAAGGTGTTTGATGTTCTTGCTAAACAAGGAATTAACGTAATGATGATTACCACCTCCGAAATCAAAATTTCTCTTGTAATTAAGCAAAAATTTGTTGAGCTAGCTGTTCGCTTATTGCATGAAAACTTGTTGGAAGAAGAATAATAGAAGCAGTTTTTTTCTTTACAGGGCTTGCATAAGTTATATACAAGTGTATTAATTAATATCAGTTCTTAACCAGTTCTTTATGATTAAATCATAAAGGATGAGGTTAACCTCGGATTTCCTTTTAGATTTTTTAATTTAAATGGGAATTCAACATATGGAAAAATCATATTTGTTTTGACCATTTGTGAATATAGGAAAGACGGGTTAATATTACAAACCACATTTTGGAGATAAACCAGTGGCTGGAAAAACATCAAAACCAACAACAAAAAACGTTAAAATGCAAAAACCTAAAAACGGTGTTCAGTTTAATCAATCTGAATTTCTCAGCAATTTACAGCTTGCCTGTGAATTGGATAGCAGAAAATCAGCAAAGGAAGTTTATGAAAGCTTTGCCGGAATGATTCAAGCTGCTCTGAAGAAGGGATATAAAGTTCCACTTCCTGGTATTGGAAAAATTCAAGTACGTCATTCCAAAGCCAGAATGGGCAGAAACCCAAAGACTGGGGAATTGATTCATATTCCTGCTAGAAAAAGAGTAAGACTCTCTCCTAGCAAAGCTTTAAAAGAAGCAGTATTGTAATTAAAAGCTTTTCTTTTTGAATTGAAGAGGCATCTTAATATTTATTAAGGTGCCTTTTTTATTGGAGCGCGGACGTCCTCGTCCGCAACCTGGATTGTAGCACAGTATGAATCCTCAAAGTCTAGAAGTAATTTCATTAAAGATTGACCTTGAGAATTCTGTCTGAAAGACTTTCCAGGTTGCGGACGAGGACGTCCGCGCTCCAATAAATCTTCCTAAAGGCAAACGAATCATGCTATAATTATATAGGTTATGAAAGAAAATCCAAATAAAGCTGATCCTATTGAGACAAGCCAAGCTCTTGAAAAGAGTCCTGTTTCTAAAAAATTGGAAAAGCTTAAAACGGTTTCTTTAAAATTAATTGCTACCAGAAATACTTTGCCTCAACCTTTGTTTTGGTCTCTTTTTGGACATAAAATTGAAGAAATTCGAGCGGAAAGAAAAAAAGTTCGTGAAAAAAAAGCTCAAATGTTTAACTGCGACTGGCTAAAGTCCTAATTTTATAGTATATTTCTGCATGTTTAATTGCGTTTAACCTTTCCTTCCTGCTTAAATTGGAAGACACAATGTTAAAATAAGATTTCCATTAAAATTTTTGATGTTAATGGCGATTTAACCTAGGAAAAATAACAGCTAGTTTTACTAACTGTATTGAATTGGCAATGACTGGTTAAGATAAACTTGTTGCGATGGTTTTTTTATGTAAAATTATCGCCATTGTTCATTATTAACCCCTGTTACTTAGCTAAAATATATTTGCTTCTGAGTGATGAGAATGTAGGGTCATATTGTTTTTATTTACGGTGGGTAAGTGAGTCAAAGTTTTATAGATAAATATGAAATAGTTTCTACCATTGGGCGTGGTTCCATGGGTGTCGTTTATAAGGCCAAAGATCCTGAGATTGGCCGATTAGTGGCAATAAAAACTTTAAAATCTGTTTACATGGGCGATGATACTGCGGGGAATGAAGCTTTACAAAGATTCAGACAAGAATCCCGTTCTGCCGGGAAACTCCATCATCCCAATATTGTAACAATTTTTGAAGCAGGAAGAGCTTCTAATGGCAGTCCTTTTATTGTCATGGAATTTGTTGAAGGTAAAAGTTTAGAAGCGATGATCAGTGAAAATGGTGCCTTAGATTCACTTGCTGTTTTGCACTACCTCTCGCAAATTGCCAATGCCATCGATTACGCTCATGCTCAAGATGTCATTCACCGAGATATTAAGCCCAGTAACATCATTATTGATACCAAACATAAACCATTTTTATTGGACTTTGGTGTTGCAAAATTAAGCGATACTTCTTTGACACCGGCAGGAACAGTTGTCGGCACTCCCAGTTATATGTCTCCGGAACAAATTCGGGGGACTGAACTTGATGGTCGAAGTGATATTTTTTCTTTAGCCGTAGTTGCTTTTGAAACTTTAACAGGGAAACGTCCTTTTCCTGGAAACGATTTTACTACGGTGGTCAGCAGTATCATTAATAAAGAGCCACTTAGTTTTAAGGAAGTAGAAAGCAATCTTCCCGCGGCCTTGGAAAGGGTCTTGGATCGAGGAATGTCTAAGGATAAGACACAGCGTCAGCAAAGTGCTCTGGAATTAATCGATGAAGCTGCACAAACTTTAGGCGTGGTGATTGATGGCAATGGTTTGGTTGGTGGATATTATCCGGGAATGTTGGTAGAAGATCATCAAAAATCAAGTAATCTCTCACAAAGAGTAAAGGCAAAAACTGTAATCGGCAGTTTCAATGCCGATTCTTTGGGTTTAAAAGCAGCATTACAACATACAAATCAAAAGAAAGATTCCTCAAACGATCAAGACGTAATTGCAACTTCAGCTTTTAATGCTGAAAAAATTGCCGAGAAAAAAGAAATCCCCAGTGAAAGTAAATATAAAAAAGCGGCAGTTGATTATGCGGCAGCTGCAAATGAAAATTTAACTCAAAAATCTAATCCGGCAGTTAAGATTTTCTTTGGAGCAGTAATTGTAATTTTAGTTATGCTCGGTATCGTCACTTCCAATTCTAAATTAACTAACAAGATTTTTGGAAGCAATGAGCAAAAAGTCGATTCCGAAATTTCTAAGGAAACAGCTGAAGAGGTTGTTTCAGAAAAAGAAAATATCAAAGCTGAGTCCCTTAAAGAGGGATCTTCTTCTGAAGCTATGGAAATTTCCGATAAAGAACAGCAAGTCCCTCCTACAAAAGAAGTTGAAAATACAAAAGAAAAACTTGAAGTAAAAAAAGTGGAATTGCCAGCAGGTCCTTTTAATGCAGAGCAAATTTCTTCTCTTAGTAATGAACAGATTGCCTTGTTATTTTCAGAACACAGCGAGGATAAGGAAGCCCTTCGTTTAGCAATTCCCGAAGTTCTTAAAAGAGAGAAAGCGGATTTGTTGCCTTTAGCATTAAAAAACGCCGATTATAAAATCAGAATTGATACTTTGAAGGCGATTTCATTTTTGGAAAAGAAGTCCAGAGAATTATTAACTCCTGAAGTCATTAATAGTCTTAGTGATACTGAATTTTTAGTTAGAGGTTTTGCCGTTAAAGTTTTGGCTCAAATTAAAACAACTGAAGCTATTGCCGCATTAGAAGCCAGGCAGGCAGTTGAAAAAAATCAAATAGTTTTAAAAGTTTTAAACGATACAATCAGTCAAATTAAAAATAATAATGCGACTAAGGAGTAAATTATGAAAAAAATGAATGACATAATGGGAACTTTAATTATTTTGTTTATTTTCTTAGGACTAGTTTCTTGTATAAAAAAGCCAGTGGAAGAGCCTTCGGAGACAGCACATATTGAAGAAACGAAACCTGCGGATTTAATACACAAAGTTAGCTTTTCTGGTGAAACTCTGGCGATGATTGCTAATTGGTATACCGGAAAAAGTTCCAATTGGAAGCTGATTATAGAGGCTAATCCTAAAATCAAGCCTGAAAAAATTGCACTTGGACAAGAAATTATTATTCCAGGCAAATTAATTATCCAAAGAAATCCCTTAACAAAGAAATTTGTTCAAGAATCTTTTGCTAAAAGAAAACTTTTGCCAAGTACGGATGGTTTAGGAAAAGATCAAGTGACCTCAGGTGCAGGAGAAGAAATACAAAAAAACACAAACAATTCAGAACAAGAACCTAATGCAGAAAAATCTGAGCATGGAATATTCGTTGATCCTTCACAGGTTTCTGTGGGAAAAGAAACTCCAGATAAAGTAATTAAGGAAGTTGAAGAAATAAATAAAGAAGCTCGAACTCAACCTTACCAAAAATCTGATAAGCCAACTAATAATGATGAGGAAAGAGAAAAACTTTTAGATGAGTTGTTAACTCAGTAGGCACGGTTCTAACCCTGCATTGGCAAGATGCAAGACATATGATGACCTCAATAAGTAGGCTTAGAACTCGCCTCTATGGGAAATTCAATTTACGATGAGTATAGGTTTTTAATGGATACAAGCAACAAAGCCCCCAATGGATTAGTTTTTGAATCGGGCATGATTGTAGCAAGTCGTTATGAAATTCGAGAGCGACTTGGTGCCGGTGGTATGGGCATGGTTTATTTAGCTAAAGATAAAGATCTAGATGGAGAAACAATCGCTCTGAAATTATTACTTCCTCATTTGGCCTTAGATGAGACTGCCTTTCGACGTTTTAGAAATGAAGTATTAGTTGCCAGAACATTGACTCATCCCAATATCGTTAGAACACATGATATTGGAAAGACGGAAGTCGGTTATTCTTATATCTCAATGGAATATGTCGATGGTATCAGTTTAAAAGACAAGCTTTTTACTACAACTGGGCAAGCGGTTTTAACTTTTGAAGAAGCGGTCAAAATACTTTTTCAAATTATTAATGGTATTTCTTATGCTCATGGCAAAGGAATAATTCATCGTGATTTAAAACCTGCTAACGTTTTAATCAACTCAAATGGAGAAGTTAAACTTGCTGATTTTGGAACAGCGCGCTTCGTTAATATTGATACAGCTTTAACTCAAACCGGGCAGATGATGGGAACCCCTGATTAT
Organism: uncultured Bdellovibrionales bacterium; assembly: GCA_964405665.1. Taxonomy (GTDB): domain Bacteria; phylum Bdellovibrionota_C; class UBA2361; order SZUA-149; family CAZDWZ01; genus CAYOOT01. The sequence continues at coordinate 8,440 of CAYOOT010000051.1, forward strand.
ATGTCTCCCGAGCAAATTAAAGGAGAAGAGCTTACGCCGGCCTGCGATATCTACGCTTTGGGAATTATGTCCTATGAATTGGTGATGGGTAAAAAGCCTTTTAGCGCCGATTCGGCAGTTGCTTTGGCCTTTAAGCATGTTAATGATCCCCTACCCAAATTTTCCAATCCAGCAAAGGGAATTCCCAAGTGGTTTGAAGATTTTGTATTCAAGGCCACAGCCAAGAAAAGAGAAGATCGTTTTTCATCAATGGCAGAGATGAGCGCCATTTTATTAAAACATTATCCGACATTGAGTACCGGTTCTCAAGGAACAATTTTTTCTGTAGATGTTAATTCTTTGCGCTCAGTAGTTAATTCTAATAATCAAGAAGACAAGAATAGTGATTTTAAATTAGGAACATCTGGTTCCAATAAAAAAGATATTGATAATTGGAACTTTGGAGATTCTTCTCGTCCAGTAGTTTTTGTCGAGGAACAAACAGCTAATTTTTCTTTTATAAAATGGCTTTTATTATTTCTATTGATACTCGCTGTCGGACATAAAATCAGTTTAAAAACATTCCCTGCCTATAAACAATTGATTGGGGGTAATTTTCCTTTACTTTTAAAAATTTCTGCTGAAAAGATTGAACCAGAAAAAATAGAAAATCAAATAGTGAAAAATGAGCAGGAAGAAAGAGAAAACTATGCCAAAGAACTTGATAATTTTTTGGAAAATGATTCTAAGGAAGAAAAAACAAATCTTAATAAAAAACAGAACTTGCTTGCGCTAGCCACTCAAACAGCAGCCCCGACTGTTACTACAACTATTCCCAAAGAAGAAACCACAATTACCACAACAACACTTAAAGTAAGTACAACTTTAGCAGTTAAAGAAGAACCGGTAATAATTTCTCCCAATCAATTAAGTTTCTCTGGCTATCTGATGTTTAAAGAAGGTGAAAAAACTATCCTGGATTCGCATGTTGCTCCGCAACAAGTTGCGTTTTTAAGTTGGACTGCGAAATTGGATATTAAGGGTGGTGCGGCAAAAGATCTTCTTCCGGACACGGATCAATTGAAATCCTTATTTAGTATCAATGTGGTTGATTTAAATTCCTCCAATATTATTGCTAAATTGTCCCCACTTTCGGCGCAACTTGCTTCTCGAGAAAGCAGAAAGTTACTGGTTATGGGAAATCTTCAAGAGTTTGCTCAAAAAAATCCAGTTCCGGGAAATTATCGTTTGGATTTAGTAAAGTCAGGTGAATTAGTCTTATCTTCAACCTTAAGTATTTTGGGAGATTCCAATTCTATAAAACCAGAACTGCTGGAGAATAAAGTCTCTAATACTTTGCCTCTGGCTAAAGGTCATGAAGAAAGAATTTCTCCAGAACCGGTAGTTAGTCCGTCTTTAGTTCCCCAAGAAACACCTCCTGTTAGTGTAGCAACCGAAACCTATCGCGGAGTATTTAATTTTACGGACAAGGTAGGTTCCCTCGATGAAAAGAGAAATTTTACGTTGGAAATTGCAGTAAGTAATGAAAAAGTCAGCGGCAAAGCAAGCATTGCCGGTTTTGAGGATTTTTCAGTTGAAGGTAAGGTCTTGGCTCGAGGAATGGAATTAGAACTTAGAAATTCCAGTTATGGAATCAGACTAACTTCCGGTTTAAAAAACGATCGCATTCGCGGTCTTTATAGTTTTCCTGCGTTTCAGAAAAAAGGCAATTGGGAAGTCAGTTTGGCTAAGTAATCTTAATGGATCTTCACTAATGAAAGAAGGTGTTATTCTTTTACATGGAATATTTCGAACTCGATACAGTATGCGATCTTTGGCGAAGTATTTGGAACGAGAAAATTTCAAAGTCTTAAATTTAGGTTATCAATCGACAAAATATCCGATTGAAGAATTAATTGAAATTATTCATCCGGCAATCATAGATTTCAATCAAAAAAATGATTTTGATAAACTGCATTTTGTCGGATATTCAATGGGATCACTTTTAATCAGAGCCTACTTAAAAAATCATTTTCCCAAAAATTTAAGCAGGGTAGTAATGCTTGGTCCTCCCAATCAAGGAAGTGAGGTTGCCGATAGAATACAAAACTTCTTTTTATATAAGTGGCTATATGGACCAGCAGGCCAACAATTAATTACCAATCAGGAAAATTTTAAAAAGATATTTGCGGAAACTAATTTTGAGTTGGGAATAATTGCCGGTAATAAAACCCTCGATCCGATTTCTTCCAGAATCATTGGCATTGCCAATGATGGAAAAGTATCAATTGAGAGTACCAAACTCGAAGGAATGAAGGATCATATTGTAGTGCCAGTAAATCATACTCTTTTTCCTGAAAATAAAAAAGTTAAAGAGCTTACCGCATATTTTTTGAAAAATGGAAAATTTAGCAGTTAACTCTGTAGGGGGGGCAGGGCTTGTCCCTGCCCGTAATACCAAATATGGCTAAACGGGCAGGCACAAGACCTGCCCCTACAGAGCTAACTGCTAAATCTAATCAATCTTACAGATCTCCAACTTATCTCCAGCACTCAAAGAATAATCCTCAACAAAAGAACCAAGATTTTTAGCAATAGCTATTCGCAGGTAATCATCTTTGAGAATCAAATACTCTCCTTTATTTACTTCTCCAAAAGTATTAACCACCGGTAAAATTAACTCTTTCTGGTCAGGAAATTTAATTTTTATTTTATCTCCTATTTTAATTCCCATCTCGTCCCAAACTTGATGTAAAATGTTTAAGTGCACGGAGCCAAATTTATTAATTTGAATAACACTGGCAATAATTTTGTTGTTTTCAATTACTGCTTCATCATAAGCAGCAGGACAAAGTGAATTAAAATCAATTTTTGGACCAAAGCTTTCCATCGCAACTCCATTTGCCAGATGGGCAGCCGCTGGTGCGAAGATATCTCGTCCATGAAAGATGTGAGAAACAGGCTGATTCATGTAACTAGGATTGGTAATATGCTGAATCCGCTGCACTCCACCAAGAACTCTTATTGCCGGATGAAAAATACCATTGTCCGGCCCGATAAAATAATCTCCTCGGCCAACTTCAATGATAATCGGTTTTCTTTTTGTTCCCACTCCTGGATCACAAACACAAACATGAATACCCACAGGTATTTTAGCAATCGTTTCCATCGTTCTGGCTGCAACAATAGTATTAAACCCTGGGATGCCATGCATCAAGTGAATAACTCTTGCTTGCGGAGCAAGAGCAAAAATAATTCCTTCCATATGTCCGATTCCTTGCGATTGAACGGCAAAATCGGAAGAGAGAGTGATTAAAGGGATATTGTTTTTTGAATTCATTTCTATCAAATCTTATCAAAGTAAATTCTGCTAATCAATAAGACACAAATTTATTTTCTTTTATTGTTTTTAATTTTAGTTCTCCGGAAAGGACTCCATTGTGATCAAAAGTATTTTCTGAAGTGAGTTTTTTGATCATACATTCATTGTTTCCAGCACAAGGAATAGCAGCATTAACTAGTAATTCTGCTGCCAATTTTGGAAAAACTTCTAAAGCTTCTTTTTCTCCGATATCCGGATAGGAATAGATCATATTTTTTCCATTTTCTCCGACGACTTTTAAAACATCCTCGGATTGTACTGAATACACGGAATAAACCGGAATACTTTTTAAACCGACATTATTTAATTCCTTAAAAATACCGCCTAAGATTGGAAAAGCGTCAGGAATATAGAGTGCTTGAGGTTGTAGTTGCTTAACTTTTAAGGCAATTGTTTTAAGTTCAGAGAGATCTTCACTATTGTAAGCTAATGTTGCAATAATTTTACCTTTAAATTTTTCTTTAAAAGCAGCTTCATGCGCCCTGCTAAATTGATTTTCTTTAAAAATAATTATTGTGCTTTTTATTACAAACTCATTAAGTTTTTCTGCAAGAAAGTGACTTTCTTTTTCGATGCTTGCTTGAGTGGAAAACATTCTGCCTCCTGATAGCTCGTATACTTTCTCTGGTGCGCTACTTCCCAAAACAGCCAGATCTTGATTGGACTTGATTAAGGGAGAAATCGCACTTTGAGGAGATCCACACCAGGGGCCAAGAAAAAGAGAAATTCCTTCCAAACCGGAAAGCTTTTTGTAAGCCTTAACTGCCATATTGGGATCGCAACCTTCGTCTTCAAAAAAGAATTTAATCTTCTCATTGGAAAAAGCTGCGATTGTTTCCTGAATTTTCATTCCATAACGGGCAAAGGGTCCTGTTAATGGAAGTAAAACACCGATTTTTATTTTTGCTTGGTCGACTTTATTCTCAGCAAAGGAAATTGAAGGAAAAAATAAGGAAGCAAATACAAAATATAATATTAATTTATTTTTATTCATGATCAATCCTTTAATCCCCTAGCAAATTATGATAGATTTTATCAAATGTCTACAGCTAAGCAAATTTGTTCTGTCAGTGGAGTTGATTTTTCTGTTTATGCGGAAGAAGCCGAGCTTTATCGTAAATTAAATTTTTCTATTCCTATACTTTGTCCAGAAGAACGGGCCAGAAAAATGTTGGCTTGGAGAAATGAAAGAAAGCTTTACCGTCGGTCTTGTGATGCTACCGGCGAGATAATTGTTTCGATATTTGATTTGAATGCAAAATTCCCTGTGTATGCCCAACATTATTGGTGGTCAGATCAATGGGATCCGCAAACATATGCAAAAGATTTTGATTTTAATAAAAGTTTTTTTGAACAATTCTCTGAACTGTTTAATGTGGTGCCGCAGTGTGCTTTGGTTTGTCCGCAAAGTGAAAATTCTGAATATACCAATCAAAGTCAGGAAAACAGGGATTGTTATTTGATATTTTGTAGCGGGACCTCCCGGGAATGTCTTTATGGTATGTGGTATCAGGGTTGCACGGAATGTTTAGACTGTACTTATCTGGAAAAATCAGAGCTTTGTTATCAGATCCTCAAAGGTAAAAATTGCTACAGCTGTACTTTTTCTGAAAACATCAGCACTTGTGATAATTGTCATTTTTCCAGAAATCTCATCGGCTGTTCTTATTGTGTTGCTTGCGTCAATCTAACAAATAAAAAATATAATATTTTTAATAAGCAATATTCAGCTGAAGAATATTTTAAAGTCTTAGCTTCTTTAGAATTGGATCGCTATTCTAAAATCCAAGACTTCCAAAAGAAATTTACTGAATTCTCAGAAACATATCCTTTTAAATATTATCAGGGTTCCAGAAATGAGAATTTTTCCGGAGATTATCTGGAAAATAATAGAAATGTTTTTAATTCCTATAATTGCAGAAATTCAGAATATTTATACCATTGCCGAGATGCTTGGGATGCCAGAAATTGTGGGGATTTAATTGAAACGATTGTCCAGGATTTTTGTCTTGCTGTAGAAGGAAGTTACCAAAATGTGAATGTCAGTTTTTCTGCTAAAACCAGCGAATCACATGATTGCTCATATTGCTCCCATTGTTTTAATTCTCATGATCTTTTTGCTTGTATCGGTTTAAGACATGCACAATATTGTATTTTTAATAAACAATATTCCAAAGAAGAATATCTTAAATTAAAAAATAAAATTATTGAGCAGATGAGGGAAAGTGGTGAATATGGCGAGTACTTCCCGATAAAATATTCACCTTTTGCTTATAATGAAAGTGTAGCTGCTGAATATTTTCCTTTAACCAAAGATGAAGTTTTGCAGCGAGGATGGAAATGGAAAGATCTCGAAGAAAGCATTTCGATATCAAAGGTGGCTCCTTTGTCAGAAACTATCGCCGAAGTCGATGAGACAATTCTTAATCAAGCGATTACTTGTCTGGAATCAGGCCGACAATTTAAAATTCAAAAAATGGAACTAAAATTTCATAAAAAACTTAATCTTCCGTTACCGCGGCTTCATCACGACTTAAGGCATCAGCAAAGGATGGACTTACGCAATCCCAGAAAACTTAAGCTGATTAATTGTAGTAGTTGTAAAGCTCCATTGGAATCAACTTTTGGCTTAAATCTTAATAAGAAAGTGTTCTGTGAAACTTGCTTTCAAAATTCACTAGAATAATTTACGACCATATTAGTCTACAATGCTCATTTTAGAATCTAAATAGCGTGTAATTTACTCTAAATTATATATCAATATTATAGAAATCATTCTTAAAATAAATTATGGACGAGTCTCCTACAGCTAGAATTGCGCAAAGTATTAGCTCTGATGCGCTAATGATCAAGGCCTTAATTTCTAAAGTTGAGGCCAGTGCCAGTTTAAAAAATCAATCAAGAAAAGAAAATCAAGAACTTTTTTTAACCAAAGAAATGTTATTGGGACTCAAAGAAAATTATCCCGATGACAGTAGAATTCGATTGGCCTTGGGTAAGTTGTTTAAGATCACCGAAGAAACGATTTTGGCAATTAACGAATTTAGCTTGGCAATCACCTTAAATGATTTTTGTACTGAGGCTTATCTGGAAATGAGTTATTTACTACCGAGAAATGATGCCATTAAGTTATTACAAAAAGCTTTACAAGCAATTGGGGAAGAAGAAGTTTTATATCAAAGATATGCTGAACTTATTTTGGAAGAAGTAAATTCTCCATCTTCAGAAAAATTAGATGTTCTTAAAAAAGTTCTTGATGATTGGCAAGAAAAAAATCCTGATTGCAGTAAAGTTTATTTAATTTTAGCTAAGGCTTTGGCTAAGATTGGCAATATTCAAGCGTATAAGGAATGTTTGGAAAGAGGATGTGAGTTATTTCCTCAAGAGAGGGAATTTTGGATAGAAAGGATTAGGCAAATCGAGCAAAATTTTAACATTACAGAATTTGCGAATTTGGTAAATCAAGCCTTGAAAGCCCTGCCTCAAGACCCTGAAATATTAGTCAAAATCTCAGAGATCTTAAATCGTCAAGGATATATTCAAGAAGCTAAAAATATCCTTGAAGAACTAACGAGAAATGGGCAGCAATCTGTTTTTGCGGCTACTTCACGATTGCCAAAAGCTGAGCGCTTATTGGTCTTTGTCGCGGAATATCCCAGAATGAGGCTTTCCAAAATAGCTGGAGCTTTAAGAGCAAAGGGCTGGCAAGTTGTTTTGTTATGTTTGCATCAGCACGATGCCTGTAATTGGAATAAATATTTTGACAAAGTTGAAACATTTACTAATCCGGAACATGCGCTTAATTTGGCTGCAAAATATAATCCACAAGCTTATCATGTTTTTACCGGCTCGGGAGATTTACTTACTTTACGCTTTGTTCAGGAAAAATTAGGAAAAACTATCGTTGATTTTTATGACTACGGAGAGGGGACAATTGCTGAAACAGAGGACATTGAACAAAGAGCGTATCGTTGGAAAGCAATAGAAGAGGCCGATGGTTTAGTGGTAAGAGATATTCGATTGGGGCGGTTGGGAAAAGAGCTTGGCTTAAAAAGACCAACTAAAGTTATTTTCTTTCCCGAATACTGCAATGCCTTAGAATTTTCTGCTTCCAAAGAACAGAACGGAATTCATATTGTGTCTGCAGGATTTATTGCTACATCTGCTACCAGTGAAGAAAATTGGGGATTTAAAGAGTCGATGAAGACATTTCTCGATAATGGTTTGCATGTGCATCTCTATCCTCATCCGATGCAATTTGGTGCCCCTACTTTTAAAGAGGACTTTAAAGAATTTTTTGAATTAGAAAAAAACTACAATAATTTCAAAATGCACTCTACAGTGCCCATGGAAATGTTGGTAGAAGAAATTAGTCGTTATCATTTTGGAATGAGTATTTCTTGGCAATTAACTCAAGGCAAAGCCATAAAAAACTATTCTTCAAATTTTTTGGCAAAATGTAATGCCGCTAGAAATATTGATTATCTTGATGCCGGCCTGGGAGTAATCGTTAATTCTCAATTGAAATTTCAAAAATGGTTACTCGATAGGTTTAAAGTTGCAGTTGAGGCCTCTCCTGAGTTTTTTAAGAATCCACAAGCGATTTTAAATTCTAAGATAGCTGATCCTTCCTGGGAAAAAAGGATAGAACAAGCAAGAATAAAATATTCTGTGAAGAATAATATTGTTCGGCTGGAAAATTTTTATATAACAATATGAAAAATTAATTTGTAGGGGGCAGGGCTTCATAAAAACTAACTTATGTTAGTTTTTATGAAGCCCTGCCCCCTACAAAGCAGATACTTAATAAGTAATAAAAGATCTCCCCGCCCAACCAACTTGAAAATGTTCAATAAATCTAAATTTAGTTCTTTCTTGCAGTTCTGCAAAAGCCTTAGGCACTCCTTTGGCAGGCGAGCCGTGATAACCAGCAAAAAAATCATCGATAAAAACAACCGTTCCTTCTTGCAGGAAGGGTTCGATAAAATTAAATACCGGAACAGCGGATTCATATAAATCACAATCAACATTGAGAAAGGCAATTTTTCTTCCGCTTTTTAATAGTTCTTTTTGCAAAGTTGCTGTCAAGCTTTGGTCATAAAAACCCTTGAAAGTTTTTACTTTATCTAAATAGATCCCATGATTTTTTACAATTTCCAAAAAACTTTCTTCGGAAGTGGCTAAAGCTCCTTTTTTGTAAGCCGTAACATCATGATCAGTTGTTGGCTCGGGCAGTCCTTGATAACTATCGAAAGAATAAAAATGCATAAAGTCTAAAGATCGACGTTTGGCTTCCGTGAGCGCCATGCGAAATGTCCGACAACGATGAGAGCCAAATTCGAAATAATCGCCAATGATATTATTGCTGGCTAAGAAATCAAATGTCTGAATATAAAAAAGGTATTTTTCTCTTGCTCTAACAGTTTGATTAAAAACAATATTTTCTTCTGGACTTAATTGCTCCAAATCTTTTGCCGATGGAATCTTTACCCAAGGTTCAGAATCTATTGCTTCTAGTGAGAAAATTGCTGACTTTTTATTCATGTTTTAATTGCCAAAATTAACTTGCATTCTCAAGTCTGAGCAGTATAGCTTTAGTTGTATGAACAATCAACTGATCCTTTGTGGGCGCAATAGTTATATCGGAACCTGCATTTTAAAATCAGAATTTGCCCAGAAAAATAAGATCATCGCCCTTTCTTCAAGAGAATGTAATTTTTTAAATCAGCAAGATGTAATTAAAGCTTTTCAAAAGCTTGATTCATCGGAAAAAACAATACTTTTTCTCTCCACAATCAATAAATTTGTGAATAATTCTTATTCATCGTTTTTGCAAAACTTGGAAATGGTAAGGAATCTTATTGCTGCTTGTAAAATTAAAAAAATTAGCAAACTAATTTTTTTCAGCACAGTGGATATTTATGGCTCTCCAGCTGTTCTCCCTTTAACCGAACAATCACTTCCTAATCCCGACTCTTGGTATGCACTGGCGAAATATTCTTCGGAATGGATGTTGAAAAATGCAGAGGAATTGACAAATACTAAATTGATGATTTTAAGATTGCCTGGAGTTTATGGCCCGGCAGTAAATGAGAAAAGTATTATTGCTAAAATGCTTGCTGATGCTAGGAATAAAAATAAAGTGATTATTTCCGGAGAAGGAAATATTAAAAGAGATTATCTTTATGTAGAAGATTTAATCAATGTTTTGCAAGTTTTAATTAGTTTGGATTTCTCCGGGACACTAAATGTTGCTACTGGAAAATCTAAATCAATTGCCGATATCGCAAAAATAATTACAGAAATTATTTCTAAAGAGAAGAACAAATTAGTTATGATTGAAAAGGTAAAAAAAGAAGGTTCTCGGGAATTTGATTTAGAGTTTAATATTTCCTTATTAAAAAATTTAATTCCTGATATTAAATTTACAACTCTGGAAAAATCTCTTGTGAGCTACCTTGAGAAATAACTTATTCTGGAACAATCAATCATCTGTTATCATCTAATAAAGTAAAGATTTACCTGGCAAATTTATAGGAAACAATGAAAACAGCTTTAATTATTGGTGGAGGTTTTGCTGGTTGCACCAGTGCTCATCAGTTAGCATTAATGGGTGGATGGAATATTACTGTAGTTGAAGCAGCTCCTTTTCTTGGTGCCGGAGTAAGAACTTTTTTATGGGGTGGACACCCTTATACATTTGGACCGAGACATTTTCTCACGCAAAATGAAGAGGTCTTTAACTTTCTTAATGAATATCTTCCCCTTCGAAAATGTCCGGAGCATGAGTTTTTAACTTATGTGGAACGAGATGCGCAATTTTATAACTTTCCAATAAATAAAGATGACATCCCGAAAATGCCTGATGCGGAAGAAGTCTACAAACAACTAGAATGCCGTCAGGGTATTGAGAACGCAAAAAATCTCGAAGAATATTGGATTAGTTCTGTTGGTCAAATTCTCTATGATAAATACGTAAACACCTATACTAAGAAAATGTGGAAGTTAGATAGTTGCAAAGAACTCGATACCTTTACTTGGTCGGCTAAGGGAGTTACTTTAAAAGAAGGCCCGCGTGCTTGTTGGGATACGGCGATTTCTGCTTACCCCTATGCAGCAAATGGCTATAATGATTATTTTGATATTTCTACAGCCCAAGCGAATGTTTTATTAAATACAAAAATAGAGAAATACGATCTGCAAAATAAAAGTGTTGTTATTAATGGCATTAAAAAACAATATGATATCATTATTAATACAATTTCGCCGGATTTACCCTTCGATTATTGCTATGGAGAATTGCCTTATATCGGAAGAGATTTGCACAAAATAGTTTTGCCGGTAGAGCATTCTTTTCCGGAGAATGTTTATTTCTTATATTATGCAAACTCTGAGCCTTTTACCAGAATTGTTGAATATAAAAAATTTACTAAACATAAATCTCCAACAACGCTTTTGGGTTTGGAAATTCCTTCAATGAATGGGAAATATTATCCAATGCCGATCAAAGCTGAGCAAGCAAAAGCCAAAAAATATTTTGATCTAATGCCCGAAGGAGTTTGGTCAATTGGTCGAGCCGGTTCGTATAATTATTGGATTGATATTGATAATACGATTGAACAGGCGATGGAGATTATGAAGGTGCTTAAGTAATCAGAAATCAGAAATCAGAAATCAGAAATCAGAAATCAGAAATCAGAAATCAG
>CAYOOT010000052.1:0-19258 GCA_964405665.1 uncultured Bdellovibrionales bacterium
GCAAGTAATGAAGTTGAAGAGACTGTAAATTAAACTGTGTAATTATTTGGAATTTCCAGATACGTAATTAAAAGCATAAAACGTACGGAGCGCGGACTTTAGTCCGCTTAATACCAAAGTTTTATTCTGCCATATTAAAATATTTGGAAATAAGCTGACTAAAGGGCATCTCTAAAAATTAGGTAGAATAATTGTTTAGGATGTTTAAATTACAAAAATTTAATTTGTAGTGGCACCCTTTATGGGTGCCCGTCTGACCAATATTTTTTGGAATTCCGGGCACCAATAAAGGGTGCCCCTACATTGTTAATAGCCAAAATAAAATGTTTGTAAGAAACGGATGTTTGTTTTGTCTAATTTTTAGAGATGCCCTAAAGTCCGCGCTCCGTTGAACTTAGTTTTCCAAGCATTTCAAAGTTTCGTTAATATTGCGCAAGATATTGATATTATCAGAATGTCCGGTCATATGAGCAGTGATTTTAGCCCTCAAAGGTCTGCCGATTAAAAATAGATCGCCTAAGATATCGAGAATTTTATGTCGGGCCAATTCTTCAGGGAATCTAAGTTGGGTATTAACTACTTTTTCATTATCAATTAAAATAAAGTTATCCAGTCTTCCCCCGGCAGCGAGACCAGCTTTTTGGAGTTTTTCTATGTCTTTAATAAAACCAAAAGTTCTTGCTGCCGCAATTTGTTCTTTAAAAGAAGCGGCATCGACACATTGAAATTCAAAACTTTGTTTACCGATAGGTGCAGGGTAGTTCAGTTCATAGCGAATGATTAATTTATCTGCTGGTTCGATGATCAAGTATTCTTCATTCTGATTTTCTACTCCGCTAGAACGTTTTTCTAAATTAGATTGATAAGTTATTTTTTCAGAAATAGCGATTTCGTACCAGCTGCCAGGTTGTTCTTCAATGCCAACAGATTCAATGACATTACAAAATTCCTTTGCTGAACCATCAAATATCGGAACTTCTCCGTTGCATTTAATTAATAAATTGGAAATACGATAAGCGCAAAGAGTGGCCATCAAATGTTCAATTGTTGAGGCCTTAATATTGCCCATGCTTAAAGTTGTAGCTAAATCTGTAGATTTAACAAAATCAATATAAGCCGGAATAGTTTTGGAATCGCCAATTCTAGAAAAATGTATTCCGGAATTTGCCGGCAAAGGTTCCAGAACTAAACCGCTTTTTTCTCCGGAATGAAGGCAGTGTCCATATAGAATCGCACTTTTCTTTAAAGTTCTCTGACCAAGATTTCTTCCTTTAAGTGCTTTAAGTTTGATGCCGGGATGCTGAAAAGAAGAACTTATTTTGGAAGGAATTGTTTTTTTATCTTCTTCTTGTTCCGGAGGATTATTTTTTTCAATTGCTCGTGTTGCGGCTATTAATATGCTTTGGATGCTTAAAGGTTTCTCAATAAAATCAAAGGCTCCTCTTTTTGTAGCTTCCAAGGCATTGGAAATAGTGGCATGACCGGAAATCATAATTACTTCAGTTTGCGGGGATAGGGCTTTAATTTTTTCCAATGTTTCTATACCGTCAGATCCAGGCATCCAGATATCCAAGAAGACAACCTGGGGATAAAATGATTGAACTTTTAAAATTGCATCTAAACCGTTGTTGGCAGTAATGGTGGAATAGGATTCGTCTTCCAAAACACTTTGTAGTGTAGAACAAATTGTTTGTTCATCATCCACAATCAAAATTAATCCTTTATTTTTTGCTAGCGGTTGAAGATTACTTTTAGACATCGGTAAATCCTTTAATTTGAGGGCAAGAAACGATAGTTTGAGCTCTTTCCGGGCCGACAGAAAATCCACCAATTGGACAGTTGCTGAGTTCGGAAATTCTATTAATTAAAGTTTGAGCATTTTTAGGAAGCTCGGCAAAAGAAGTTGCTTTAGTAATATCCTCGCTCCAACCGGGTAACTCTTCGTATTTTACTTGTACTCTTTCTAGATCTTCTGGGCAAGGAGGAAGATCTTCTAATACTTTGTTATCAAGTTGATAAGCAACGCCCAATTTGATTGTTTTTAGGCCGCTTAAAACATCGATCTTAGTAACAATCAAATTATCTATGCCATTTAATCGAACCGCTCTTTTTGTGGCAACTACGTCAAACCAACCGCATCTTCGTGGTCTTCCCGTTACAGTGCCAAACTCTTTTCCCACTTCGCGGATTCTGTCTCCAACCTCTGAGTGTTCTTCTGTCGGAAATGGGCCGCTTCCCACTCGGGTACAATACGCTTTGCAAATTCCAATAATAGAATTTACCAGTTTTACACTAAAGCCTGCACTGACGCAGGCGTAACTGGCAATGGTATTCGAAGAAGTAACAAAAGGATATGTCCCATGGTTAAGATCAAGCAAAGAAGCTTGAGCACCTTCAAAAATAACGAGTTCTTTTTTAGCTAAGGCATTATTTACTTCCACGCTGACGTTGCAGAAGTAGGGGATCAATATTTTGGCATAAGTTTTTAATTGTTCCAATATTTCAGAACTTTTAAAAGAAATATCTGAGTTTAAAACATTTTTTAAATAACTGTTGGCCAGTCCAACATTTCTTTCAAGAAGAGATTTTAGCCTTTTTTCATTTGTCAAATCACTTAATCTCAATCCTAATCGAGAAGCTGCTTCTTCATAAGCTGGACCAATTCCTCGACCGGTTGTTCCGATTTTATCTCCGGCTAAAAATCTCTCTCGTTCTTGATCGATGGCCTTATGATAGTCTAGAATTAAACTTGCTTCCGGTGCTAATCCCAGACGCTGAGGATTTACTTCGACATCTTGTGCTTTGATACTTTCAATTTCTACCAGAAAAGCTTGGGGATCGATCACCACTCCCGAAGCAATCAGGCAGCGAGTATCCGGTCTTAAAATTCCGGAAGGAATTAATTTAAGTGCAGTTTTTTTGCCGTTGACGATTACGGTGTGACCAGCGTTATTGCCGCCATGAAATCTAACAACTAGTTTTGCTTTTTCAGTGATATAGTCTACGACTTTTCCCTTACCCTCATCTCCCCACTGAACACCAACGATAATTATTGCAGGCATGTTACCTTATTTATAGAAGCTTGATTTTAAAAAAGGGCTAATTATGCACTAATTGCTTAGTAAAATCAACGAGTTGAAATACTGAGTATTATTTAGATGTTACCCTGTTCTTGTCAAGTTCTTCGTCAGAATAACCTTCTGTAACTTTTGCATTTAGTTGAACGAAATCAGACCATTTTTCCGGAACATCATCATCTTCAAAAATTGCCTCTACTGGGCATTCCGGTTCACAAGCTCCACAATGGATGCATTCATCAGGATGAATTACCAGCATTCCTACATCGCCTTCTTTTACTGGTTCTTTTGCAACTTGAACATTTAATTCTTTATTCGGGTTGTTGTAAAAACAATCTACCGGACAGACTTCTACACAAGATCGATCTTTTGTTCCAATGCAAGGTTCCGCTACTACGTATGTCATTTTTATTTATCCCTTATAAAAAATTTGGATATTTTAAAGGCCTTAAGGCCCGAGCCGGATTCGAACCGGCGTATAGAGGTTTTGCAGACCTCTGCCTTACCACTTGGCTATCGGGCCGAATTACGGAGCAGTGCCTAATTAAGGCCAAGAAAATATCCGTATCTATAGTAATCGTCAAGCGCTAAGAACTTTTAATTATTTTATGAATTCAGCTATTTCGGCAAAATGGCCTCTAAATACTTTGTTAAACTCTGTTTTAAACTATATTTTTCTTCCACGGTTTTTTTAGCAGCAGAAATTAATTTCTGCTGTAAATCGCTAGAGTTAATCAAAGATGCAATTTTTGTAGCAAGTTCTCCCTGATTTTCACTGCGATAGCTCAAAGCATTTTTTCCATCTTCGATTTGATCGGCCAAACCAAACGCTGTGGTGGAAACTAAAGGTCGTCCATAGGCAAAGGCCTCTAGGGAAACCAGCGGAGCGGATTCTTCTTTGGAACAAATTACCATGATGTCCGATGCTAAGTAATAAGGAGCGACTGCAGAAGTTTCCGGAACAATAGTTATATGTTTATTTAGTTTAAGTTCTTCCACCAAAGAAAACAAATCATAGACAAATTGTCCTTCTCTTGCGCCGACAATAAAAAATTTAAAATCTTTTTTCTTTAAAGTATTTTTCAAAAGAGCCATTTCTTTAATAAAAATATCTTGGCCTTTTCTTCCGGCGGTAGTCCCGATGATGGAAATTACAATTTCATTTTTTAATCCTAAATTTTTTCGAGCATTTTCTTTGCTTAATAATGTTATTTCTTTTTCTATTTGCTCGATGTCAACACCATTAGGAATGATTTTTATTGCTCTTTCGGGAATGAAGTTTTTATAAAGTTCTGCCGTTTTGTCGGTGGCAAAAAAAGCTTTTTCACAATGACTTAAGGCATTGTGGTAAATTTCACGTAAATTAAAATTTAAATGACTAAAAGCTTGGTATGGTGGGATACTTTCTTGAATGCACCAATAATAGGGAATTCGTTCTTTTAAAGCATAATCAGCAGCCCAAAAAGAATTAATGGTGCCGCATAAAAATAAATCCGGACTGAAAGATTGTATTATTTTACTTAATTTTTTTTGACTGGAAAGATATTTGCTCCAGTTTTGTAAATTGCAATCTAGGGAATTTTCAATTACTACTTTTGCGCCTAATTTTTGATATTGTAAAGCAAGCTCGCCGTCATAAGGACTAATTACTAAAAGATTTTCTCCTTTAATTTTTGTCTCTGTCATTTTTTTAACGATCTGATAGAGAATTTTGGGTGCGCCTTCTACGGCAGAAAGATTATGAGTAGCAATGATTATTTTTTGAGGAGGAGATTTAATGCGGTTTTTAAAATAAGGCTTAGTTTGATTAAAGTTTTTCCTCAAACCAAGACGGCAGAGTACTTGAGAAATATCGGCAGCAAATTCTTCAAACTTATTTTTGTATCGAATAGTTTTACGGAAAAGATCGCTAATTATTCCCCAGAAACGGGAGCCAATTTCAAGGCGTTTTTCAATAGTTTCGGCAACAAGCTTAATTTCTCCGGGAATTTTGCCTAAAATTTCTGGAGGCACCTTAATGCTAAAACCGAGGTTTTCTTCGGTGCTAATTAAAGAAAACCTATTGGTAATATCGCTGCGATTGTTCCATTCCAGAAATTTTCCTGTTTCCAATTCCACTCGGCGATTTCTGCCTTCAAGCAATAGCCTGACTGGGAAAAAGCTCGTATTAACCAGCCAGCCGGCAATTTCGATTAAGCCGTTTTCTTGCAGCGCCACTTTTTCAATTCTTCCCCAGAGTTTGCTTTTCTTGATGTCTGGCCAGAGAACAAATGGACCGGTAATTTCAAAAAGATCATTTTCAAAATGACATTTGGCATCAATGGAAAATTCTTTTTCTAGGTCGATATTTATTATTTTTCTTAATAATTCTTTTTTTGAGAAGAGCAGGGCAAAGCGGGAATTTTTTGCATTTTGGTGCCCGGGATAATAAAACTTTTGCTCGGGAAAAGGCAGATTTGTTTCTGCAAGTGCAAAGAACTGTTTGTTAATAAAGATTTCTACTTTTTTTAATTTTTCTGATTTTTTTAAAACCCATCCTTCAAGTAAAATGTTTTTCTTGCAGAGAAGATAGCGATCTAAATTGATAAAACCACCTTCAATGTTTTCCCAGGAGTTTTTGGGGGCGACCCTGATTTGAACGTAGTTGGCTAAAGTGATTTGGTTTTTATAAGAATAAGCAATTGTAAGAATAAATTTCTTTTCTTCTGTTTCGGAGAGGATATTTGCAAAATTAAGTGTTCCGCTAATGGCATAAGAGAAAGCCAGAGGATTTTTTAAGCGAACATGGGAATTTTTCACAATTGTAAAATTCTCAAGTAAAACTTTATTTTTTTGATTTTTATCAGGACTTAATTTTTCTCCGACAAAATTAAGTCGGGAATAATATCCTTGATCTTTGTCGTTATCTTCCTCTAATAGAACTTCTAATTTTGCGGAACCTTTTTCAATTTCTCTATATTGTTTTTCGTCAGCACTAAACCAGCCTTTAAATTCTACTTTTTCTTGAACCAGCAGACAACCATTTCCAGGAGAATCTATTCTTACCACGAGATCGGAATCGTTATTGTTGTTATCGGTATTATTCATAACTCAATTATTAATTGGTCATAAGCCAATTCTACATCAGCATTAGTTAGTGTTTTTAAATATTGATTTGCTGTCTGATGATCTATTTCGTGTGAAATATGAGTGAGATAACTTTTTTTGGGATTGATCGATTCAATTTCAAGAACTGCTTGTTCCTGAGTAAAATGTGTATTATGCGGTCTGTTCCTCAGGCCGTCAATAATTAAAAGATCTAAGTTGTGCAGTTGTTTTTTCGTATTTTCTGGGATCAGTGAACAGTCAGTGAGATAGGCAAAATTATTAAAACGATAACCGATGATTTCCAGATTGCCATGAAAAATACTTAAAGGGAGAATGTCCAAGCCAAAAAGATTGAATTTTTTATCCAGCTCAATCAAGTTAATTGTTAATTTGGGCGGAGTTGCTCCCAAATAAGTAGGATCGGGAAAAAAAGCATAGGAATATTTTGTTTCCAATTCCTTGGCAAAGTTTTCAGAAATATATACAGGGATTACGGATTTGTTGACGTAATTAAAAGCTCTTAAATCATCAATGCCATAAATGTGATCGGCATGAAGGTGGGTGTATAAAACCGCATCTATCCGGCAGATATCTTCTCTTAGAGCTTGTTGTCGGAGATCTGTTGCCGTATCCACAAGAATTCTTCCTATTACTTCTTCAGGAAGCATCTCCGGATCTTGCTCCAGACAATCTTTGTTCTGAACTTCAATAAAAATAGAACAACGCAGTCTTTTGTTCTTTTGATCAGTAGAGGTACAGACCGAGCATTTGCAGCCAGGAAGGGGCACACCGGTAGAAGTTCCTGTTCCTAAAATTTTAATTCTCAAATTTTCACTGCGCTAAACGCCCTCCTTTTTTGTAACCTTCCAAATCAAGGGTGACAAAAGAAAAACCTAGTTCTTTTATTTTTGTTACAATATTTCCCTGATCCACTTTAATCAAGGCAATATTATCGGCATTATTTTCCAGTTCAATTCGTGCTAATTTTTCTTTTTGCTCTTTATTACTTTGAAGTTCATGGTAGCGCACGCGAAAGCCTTTAAATCCCAGTTCTTTTAAAATCTGTTCGCTGCTTTCGATTAGTGAAAGCTTTTCTAAACTTACGTTTGTGCCCACTGCAACTCGGGAAGAAAGGCAGGCCATGGCCGGTTTATCCCAAGTTTTTAAATTGAGTATTTTACTACAACTGCGAACCATTTCCTTGGTAAAACCACATTCTACCAAGGGATGTTTTACGCCAGCTTCTTTGGCAGCGGCATGTCCTGGTCTTTGATCTTTTAGATCGTCTAAATTAGTGCCATCGACAATTACATAAGAAAAATTTCCGGAAGTAGTATCGGGCACAATTAAATTTAGCCGCTTCAAAATCTCTTCTCCTATCGTTTGATAGAGAGTACTTTTGCAAAAATAGCAACGGTTTCCTAAATTTGCCTGATAGTCAGGGTTTTCTAACTCTTTGGTGGGAAGAAGAATATGTGCAACACCCAAGGAATTGGCAAATTCTTTGGCCTCGGCAAGTTCTTGGCGGGCAAGAGAGGGAGAATCTCCAGTTATTGCCCTAACATTTTCTCTACCCAAAGAATCAACCGCCGCTTTAAGGACAAAGCAAGAATCAACACCTCCGGAAAAGGCAACCAAAACTAAGCGATAGGGCTTAAACCAAACTAGTAATTTATTATAAAATTCCAAGAGTAAATTTCTGTATAATTATATTTCTAAATCCGAAAAAGAGGTTTGTCTTTTTATAGCTCTTTTCATAAGTTAAGCAACATTACTATGTTGCATAACTTATAGAAAAGGCTATATCTCGCCGTAGCTTTCTTGTCCTGCGCGAAGGGCAAAGTGAAGGCGGATCGTTAGATCAAAGTTTTTTCCAGGGAGTTTCTAATTATGAGTCAAGAAAAGGGTGCAAAAGACGGCTTTACTGTTGTTGATAAAAGACGTTTTACTACTGAAGGGGAATTAAGTTCTGAGGCCAATGAGGTACAAGAACCACAAAGTAGAGTATCAACAGCGCCAGGTAATGAACAAAAACAAAAATCTCTAAGTCCAACTGAGGCTGCTAAAATGCAGCAGCCGGAAAAAATAGATTTTATTTCCTTTATCGTTAGTTTAGGAACTCAAGCCCTGGTGATGTTGGGTGAAATGCCAAATCCAGAGACTAGGTTACAAGCAGTTAATATTGATGCAGCAAAACAAACAATAGATATTCTTGGAATGTTAGAAGAAAAAACAAAAGGTAATTTGTCAGCCGAAGAAGCTAAGTTATTATCTGAGATTTTAACGACACTAAGAATGGCTTTTGTAAACAAAGTAAATTATACTGCTCCGGTTTAGGTTTACGAATAATTAAATAATCAAAATAGGAGCAGTATTTGTTTCGCGAAGCGAAACAAAGAGATAAAAACATTATACCCAACAGCCAGGAGCTTAAATTTTTCGGGAAACTAAGCCTGTTGGGGATAATAACATTGGATATGGATTCAAAAATGAAAAATTTTTCTTTATTTTTAGTGCTTTTTATTTCTATTGTTAATAGCAGTAAAGCAGATGATAAACTTTGGATTGATGGCAGTGAGGGCAGTACCGGTGTGGAAATGCAGCTTCCTAGTTTTGCTCCGATCATTGAAAAATTAGGAAAAGCGGTTGTTAATCTTTCTATCGAAGGCTCAGAAAAAATTCCTCAAAGAAAAACTGGACAATGGCAAACAGATCCTGACAATCCTTTTGACTTTTTTCTTCCGTTTCCTCCTGATGGCAATAGTAAAAACGGCAGAAGAACTTTTAGTAGTTTGGGAAGTGGTTTTGTAATTAACCCCGATGGCTATATCATCACTAATTCCCATGTGATCGATAAGGCAGATAAAATTCATGTTAGCTTTCGCGATGACAAAAAAACCTATGAAGCAAAAGTAGTGGGCAAGGATTATAAAACTGATATAGCACTTTTAAAAGTCGATTTTCCTGGCAAAATTCCGGCCGTTATTTTGGGCGACTCCGATAAAATTAACCCTGGAGATTGGGTAATTGCCATTGGAAATCCTTTTCGCCTAGGACATACGGCAACAGTGGGAATAGTTTCCGCTAAATCCAGGAGAGTGGCTGGAGGAAAACCCTATGATAATTTTATCCAAACAGATGCCTCCATTAATCCTGGAAATTCTGGCGGTCCATTATTTAATGCCAAAGGTGAGGTAATTGGAATCAATACGGCCATTGTTAGTCCGATCAAAGTCGCCTCCCAAGGTTTTAATGTGGGAATCGGTTTTGCCACACCAATTAATCTGGTTAAGTCCATTGTGTCTCAACTTCGCGGAAAGGGAAAAGTTACTCGCGGTTGGCTGGGAGTTTTAATTCAACCAATATCGGAAGATGTAGCCGAAGCATTAAAACTATCTGATGTTAAAGGTTCATTGGTTGCTGATGTTATGCCCAATAGTCCGGCGGCAAAAGCAGGTTTAATGAGAGGAGATGTTATTCTTTCTTTTAATGGAAAAAGTATTAATGAAAATGATGAGCTTCCTTTGATGGTGGCAGAAACTGAGATTGGAAAAGATGTCGAAGTGGAAGTAATTAGAGCCGGGAAAAAAGAAACGATCAAAGTTAAAATTGAAGAGTTAGCTGAAGATTCTGACAACGGAGAAGATGAAAAGCAAGTGATTCCTTCCGAGGAATCTATTCTTGGCCTGACAGTGCAGGATTTAACTCCTGATTTGGCTCGAGGGATCGGAATAGAAGATACTAAAGGAGTGATTGTTACGGATGTTGCCGCAGATAGTCCAGCAATGCTTGCCGGCTTGAAGCCAAGAGATATTATTTTAGAAATAGCCTCTACCCCAATTGCCTCAGTAAAAGATTTTAAGCAGGCAACAAAGGGAGTTGCTGCCAATAAACCTCTGCTTATTTTATTAAGAAGAGGGGGAAACACAATATTTCTGACGCTGAAAGTAGAAAAATAAAGCAGCATAAGTAGTTTATGAAAAAAACAACTCTTCTTTTTTCTTTATTTCCTTTGATGATTGCTTGCTCTAAGTCCGAGGAAGATAAAATGCCAGATTTTGGAACAGTGGAAAGCAAGACTGTTGTGGAAACACTTTTTGGTTCAGCCGAAGAAAATCAAGACCAGTTTTTAATTACCGATTACCGTGATTTTCCTAAATTTAAAGCTCGGGGAGAATATTTAACAAAAGCTGCTGCCTGTGGAAGTTGTCATGGAGAAAAAACAATTGAGACCAATTCTCCTTTGTCCGGCGGTTTCTTAATCAGCGATCGTTTTGGTATTGTGGCGACAGCAAATATTACACCCGATCCGGAGACAGGTATTGGTAATTGGAAAGTTACAGATATCATTAAAGCGATTCGCTCTTCTCGTGGCAAAGATGGCAATTATCTATCAGTAGATGCGCACTCTGCTTATAAATGGCTTGCTGATTCCGATTTAAAAGCAATCTCGGCTTATTTACTTTTGCAAGCTCCCGTTAAAAAAACCATCGAACGTCGAGTGCTTAGCGGTTTTGAAAGAAGAAAATGGGGTTTGGTCTCTCAGCATGATGAATTCTCCGGATATGTTCCCAAACCGGTGGCCAATAATCCTATCTCCTATGGCAGATATCTTACGCACAATGTTTCACGTTGCTATCAGTGTCATACGGCAGAAGGGGGAATAATCGAATCGGCTGTGCCTTTTGCCGGAGGTGAAAAAAAAGGAAGATCAATTTATGCTTCTTTAAAAAAACTGGCAAAATCACTTTCGGAAATTGGTGCCGAAGAAGATGCCGAAACAAAAAAGCGCAATGTTCAAGGATTGCTTTCTGAAGATGCCAAGAAAGAATATTTTTACGACATAGAAAGCACTAAGTCTAAAGGGAAGAAAGAACAACAAAAGGTTACAGTAGAAAATATCTTTGGGATTAATCCGGAAAACGATCGAAAAATAGAAGAAGGTTTGTATCCTTTTGCCGGTCCTGATATTAGGGGAAAATCTGAAAAAGGACTTTTAAATTGGTCCAAAGAGCAAATTGTCAATTATCTTTCTACCGGAGCGACGGCAACAGGTGAAGTTAAAGATGCACGTCTATGTCCTTGGCCATATTTTAGAAAATTGTCCAAGCAAGATAAAGAAGCAATGGCCAATTATCTAAAGCAGCAATAAAAATGCTATTAGCACTGGAAACAAGTTGTGATGAAACAGCGCTTTCTTTAATCAGTTTAGAAAGACCGATTACTGAGTGTCAGTTAGTAGAAGAGTTTTTAATTGCAGAATTACTTTCCAGCCAAATAAAATTACACGAAGCTTATGGCGGTGTGGTGCCAGAGCTTGCAGCAAGAGAGCATTTAACAAATTTACCTGTTTTATTTAATAAATTATTAAAAGATAATCAGCTAGATTCCTCTGCCATTACGGCGATCGCTGTAACTAGAGGGCCTGGGCTTAAAGGAAGTTTATTGGTTGGTTTTTGTTTTGCCAAAGCTTTTGCCTTTTCCAGAAATATTCCCTTAATTCCTTTAAATCATATTGAAGGACATATTTTTGCAGGACTGCTTTTGCCAAAAGAAAAACGGATGGAATATCCTTGTTTGGCTTTAGTCGTTTCTGGTGGGCATACGGAATTAATATATCTGGAGAGTTTTAGAAAATACCAAATTGTGGCCCGGACAATGGATGATGCCGTGGGAGAAGCTTTTGATAAATCAGCAACGCTCTTAGGACTTCCCTATCCCGGTGGCCCGGCCCTTGCAGAATGTGCCCAGAAAGGGAAATTGGGAAAATTTAATTTTCCTGTGGGAGTTTCTACGGATCATAGTAGCTTTAGTTTTTCCGGAGTAAAAACAGCAATTGCCAGGGAAATTAAAAATTATTCTCGACAAATTGCTGAACAGACAAAAAATGATTTAGCTGCTGCCATTGAAAGTTGTTTAGTCCAGGCTTTAGTTCTGAAGACCGAAAAGGCAATTAGGAAACACAAGCCAAAGTCTTTATTATTAACAGGTGGTGTTGCTGCCAATGAAAGCTTAAGAATTGAACTGGAAAATCTTGTTAAAAAATTTGGAATCAAATTTTCTGTTCCGCCAAAAAAGTGGTGCACGGATAATGCCGTAATGCTGGGAGCATTAGGTTCGGAAATTTATCATCAGCATAAAGCAAATTTTAAGAATTGCTTTATAAATGATCATTTAGGCCCTGATGCTCGAATGGATATTGATGTTTTAGCTCGGTTTCCAATTGAAGAGATCCAATGAGCCTTAGTTCGCCAAGTTTGATTAGAAATGTTTTAGAGGAAATGGGAGTAGCTCCCAGAAAATCAAGAGGCCAAAATTTTTTATATAATCCTGGCTCCATTGAAAAAATAATTAAATTTGCTCAGATCGAAGCAGGAAAGGACACAGTCTTGGAGTTAGGACCGGGGCTAGGAGCATTGACCGAGGGCTTGCTAACTGTAGCAAAAAATTATTATTTAATTGAATTGGAAGGGAAGTTTGCGCAGTATTTAAAAGCTAATATTTCCGGCTTGAATGATCGGAATGTTTTTATAGAAGATGGCAGAGAATTTTCTATTGAAAAAAAAATTCCTCAAGCATTTCTTCCTTTAATTTTTGTCAGCAATGTTCCTTATTCCATTTCTTCCGATGTGGTTCTTTGGATCATTAAGAATAGAAAATATATTAAACGAGCTAGCTTGTTATTGCAGCGGGAATTTGCGGAAAGAATTGCCGCAAATTCCGGAACTAAGGAATATGGTTCTCTCTCTGTCTTAACTAAATTGTATGCAGATATCGCTCTGGGACCAATAATTTCAGGAGGTTCTTTTTTCCCTCAAGCGGAAGTGGAATCCAGAATGTTGGAACTAAAAATTCTTAATCAACCGCGATTTGATGTGGAGCAAAAGATTTTTGAAAAAGTAGTTCGCTCTTCATTTGGTAAAAGAAGAAAAACAATTTTAAATTCTTTGGCTGCCAGTAAATTATTTGGTGAAAAAAGCGATATTGAACAATGGTTATTGCAAGCTGGTATTTTTCCTGGAAGTAGAGCGGAGGATTTGGAGTTAGCTGATTTTGCGAAATTGGTCGGGAACATAGATTTGAGATCATTAGCTGATAAAATTAAATAGCATATTACAGTAAAAACAACCTGTCGTTGCTTAGCTTCGTTCGCAACGACAGCTAATTACTTTGTTTCACTTACAACAGTTGTTCTTGCTACAATATTTATTTATGTTAATTAGATGAGCATGAAAAAAATCTTCCATGAACTATTAAAAATTTTACTGATCATTGTGGGGATTTTTTCTGCCGGATTGGGTTTAAAAGGATTTTTACTTTCCAGTCACTTTATTGATGGTGGTGTAACGGGTATCTCCATGTTGCTTTCTAAGGTAATGGGAATTCCTTTATCAGGACTAATTTTACTTGTTAATTTGCCCTTTATTGTTCTTGGCTATCATCAAATCGGAAAAAAATTTGCCGTTAAAAGTGCTCTTTCAATTATTGGCTTATCAATTTGTCTTGCACTAGTTAACTATCCAGATGTTACTTCGGATAAGTTCCTGACTGCCAGCTTTGGTGGTTTTTTTATTGGTGCAGGTATTGGACTAGCTATTCGAGGTGGAGCAGTTTTGGATGGAACAGAAATTGTTGCCTTGCTAATTAGCAAGGGCAGTCATTTGCTAAGAGTAGGGGATGTTATTCTGATCTTAAATATTTTTATTTTCACAGCTGCAGCATCTCTTCTCGGTATTGAATCAGCACTTTATTCGATGATCACTTATTATTCCGCCTCCAAAACTATAGATTTTTTATTGCATGGTATAGAGGAATATACAGCGATTACAATTATTTCTGATAAAAGCGAAGAAATCAAACAAGCAATTATTCGGGATTTAGGACGAGGGGTAACGGTATATAAGGGCCGACGTGGTTGGAGCAATACCGATCAGGATATTTTATTTTGTGTGATCACTCGTTTAGAAATCGGCAATTTTAAAACTGTTGCCAAAGAAATAGACAATTCAGCATTTATTATTGTGCAGGCATTAGCTGATGCAACCGGAGGTGTGATCAAAAAAGCTGTTCTAGCGGAATAACTTTTAGAAAAAACAATAAAGCTTATACTCTCAAGATTTATCAAGAGTAATCAGCTCATTATTTTCCACTAAATCTTGAAGTTGAAAAATAATAGCTTGTTTAAGAAAGGTATTACTAGCTTTCTTTTCCAAGGAGTTTAGTGCTTTCACTAATTTTTGTTCTGCCTTTTGATTTTTTAGAGACTTACTTTGTGCAATAGTTAACAAGTTCATTCTCAAAGCCTCCTGAGATAATATTATTTTAAAAAACTTATTCTTTAAGACGATTCTTATATAAAGCTATTAAATTTTTTCGCATGATCAAGAACAGGCTGCTCATGTTTTATTATTAATGATATATGAGAAGTTTTTTGCTTTCAAAATCTGCTAGGATGCTTAATAATGACTTTAAAGTTAATAATATGTAATCTGAAATTCTAAGAATAAATAATACTTACAAATAAACTTGAAATATAAGCAAAAAAGAAATTTTGCTGTTACTCCAGAACCACTGGGGAAACAAAGTTCGCTAAAAAAATCAAAAGATATCTACGTTATTCAAAAACATGCTGCCAGTCATTTGCACTACGATCTGCGCTTACGTGTGGGTAATACTCTGAAAAGCTGGGCAGTTCCCAAAGGACCAAGTCTTGATCCCTCTCAAACTCGCTTGGCATACGAACAGATTGCTCAATATATTTTGCCTCAAATTGTAAATCGACCGCTAGTATTAGTGCGTTGTCCTCAGGGGATCTCTGGTAAATGTTTTTTTATAAACACTTGTTTGCCGGGCAAGATTTGGGATTACCTTCAATAGCAATCAAAGAAAAAGCTCAAAAAAGTAAATATATTTATATTGAAAATAAGGAGCAATTAATTCAGTTAGCGCAGTTAAATACCTTAGAAATTCATCTTTGGCCGGTGCAGATTGGCGATCTGGAACATCCAGATCAAATGATTTTCGATCTGGATCCCGATCCCTTAATAAAACCGGCTCAAGTAATTGAAGCTGCAAAAGCATTGAGAAAACTTTTGACCGAGCTAAAGCTTGATTCTTTTGTGCGCAGCACCGGAGGAAAGGGTTTGCACGTAGTTGTCCCTTTAGCCCCAGTTCATAGCTGGGAACAAGTCAAAGAATTTTCTGAAGCAGTAGCGTGATTAATGGTTGAAAAAAATCCTCAACTTTATATTGCCTCAATGAGCAAAATTAAAAGAAAAAATAAAATATTCATTGATTACTTTCGCAATAGTCGAGGTCAGACGGCAATCGCTTCTTATTCCACTAGGGCTCGAGCTAAGGCGACAATAGCAATGCCTCTTCGCTGGGAAGATTTAAAAGCAAATCTACAATTCGATCAATTTAATCTCAAAAACATTCGGAAAATATTAAAATATATAAAAGAGGATCCTTGGAAAGGATTTGAGCCGATGAGACGAAAGATCCTTTATACTCATGACAAAGATGGATTTCTGGTAGAAGAGTTTTGTCATGTTGGTCAATGGGGAACTCATATTGATCCGCCGGTACATTTTCATAAAGGTTTAAGAAGCACAGAGCAGATTGATCTTAAAGAAATGTTTCTTCCGCTTGTTGTGCTTGATGTGCACCAGCAGTCGGAAAATAATCCTGATTATATTCTTTCACTTGCTGATGTAAAAGCTTGGGAGAAAAAACATGGAGATATTCCCCAAGGAGCTTTTGTGGCGATGCGCACCGATTGGTCCAAGCGTTGGCCAAGTATGGAGAAAATGCAGAATGTTGATCGGAATGGAGTGGCTCATTATCCTGGATGGAGCCAAGAAGTTCTGACTTATCTTTATGAAACAAGAAAGATTACTGCTTCCGGACATGAAACTACAGATACAGATCCTGGGATTGCGACAACAAAAGATGATTATTCGCTGGAGTCTTACATTTTGAAACAGAACAAATATCAGATTGAACTTTTAAGAAATTTGGATCAATTGCCCGAAGCAGGTGCTTTGGCAGTATTAAGTTGGCCTAAAGTGGCAAATGGTTCAGGATTTCCAGCAAGAGTTTTTGCGATACTTCCTTAAATAAAATTCTCTGGAATTGTTAAGCTTCTAAATTTACAAGTAATTTTTCTTAGTTTAGTTAAGATGTAGTATGATACTATTTTGGTGCGGATTCATTTTTCACGTGCTATAACTTCCAATCTGTAGTCAATTATTGAAATAATGTTGTTGAGGAATCGAAGGAGAATTCAAAGGTGAGCACGAGAGGACATTTAAGGTTAGTGGAAGATAAAACAAAAGCATTGGTTGCTGTTCCAAAACCGATTGAAGGTGATTTTTGGTCAGAAGACGCGGGTAAGGTTCATTCTCTGCATCATATTCATCATTATCATAAGGCAATAAACCCTGAACTGGTAAATTTTTGTATTAAAAGATATTCCCGAAAAGGTGATGTAGTTTGCGATCCTTTTGTCGGCAGTGGAACAACAGCATTGCAGGCAAACTTATTGGCCCGCCTTTCCTGGTGCAGTGATATCAACCCTCTGGCAGTGTTGATTGCTTCGGCAAAAAGTTATCCAGTAGGTTTGGATGAAGTTGTATTGCGCTTGAATGAAGTTAATTTTAATGCCCCTGTTTCTTTGGAAGATTATAATTCAACGTTGTATGCTTTTTATGATGCTCAAACTTATCGTGAATTGGTTAATCTAAAGAAGTTTTTGCAAGCAAAAAGAGATCGCGTAAATTGTTTTATTGAACTGTTGGCGCTTTCTCGCTTACATGGGCACACTCAAGGACATTTCTCTGTCTATACTTCACCTCATCTCTCCCTAGCTCCAATTAAGCAATTGCATTTGAATTTACGTAGAAGACAGCAACCAGAATATAGAACGATTGCTTCTCGCGTGATTAAACGTGCCGCTCAAGTATTACAAGATGGATTTGGATCGGAGTTTTTTGATACCTCTTTTCAAAATAAATTTCAGGTTGCCGACGCCCAAAATCTAAGATGGTTACCGAGTAACTCTGTTGATTTGGTTTTTACAGCCCCACCATTATTGGATAAATATAATTATTATAACCAGCATTGGTTATCTTATTGGTTTTCCAACCAAGAAGTAACAAATCAGCAAAACAGCAGTTTTTTAAGCCTGGAACCAGAAGACTGGGCAACATTCATTAGGAATTCCCTGCAGGAAATGTTGAGAGTTTTAAAACCTGAAAGATATGCCGTTTTAATTGTGGGGGAGGCGATAATTGCCGATAAGAAGGTTCTTTTTGATGAAATTATTGCTAATCAACTAAAAACATTAAATGTTAACTCCCGCTACTTTCGAATAACCGAAGTTTTAATACCAAAGCAACATAGTGCCGAAAGAGTTAATGCATCGGAAACTAAAAG
The DNA here is from genome assembly GCA_964405665.1 of uncultured Bdellovibrionales bacterium. Taxonomy (GTDB): domain Bacteria; phylum Bdellovibrionota_C; class UBA2361; order SZUA-149; family CAZDWZ01; genus CAYOOT01. Next base: position 17,601 of record CAYOOT010000052.1, read on the forward strand.
TATTTCATCTTATAATAGGATGATGGTTTTACAATGTAGAGCCAAATCTTAATAATAGTATTTACCAAAAGTTGTTTCAGTCAACATTTTTGGAAAATGCTATAGCATTTTATTCTTACTTTTTTCTTCGGTTAAAATGGAAAATACTCCTAAAAGTAATTCTTTCCCTCGTGTTTTAATTGTCGGAACTCATAAAGGAGTTGGTGTATCGACAGTGGTGCTAGGTTTGTTGGTTACCTTAAGAAAGAAAAATCTTGGACTGGCCACATTAAAAATCGGAAGTTCACTTGTAGAAGCAACACATCATCGGCGCATTTTGGGTCGAGTTTCTTATGCGATAGATCCCTTGGTGCAAAATCTGGAACAAATAAAGCTAAGTTTATCCCTGATGTCTTCTGGAACAGAATTGGCAATAATGGAAGGCAGCGGTGGTTTGTTTGATGATTTCCCACAAAATGAATACTTAAAAAATCAATTGGAATTGGCAGTTTTTTTAAAAACACCGATTGTTTTGGTTGTTGATGCCAGTAATTATGGAGAAAGTATTGCTGCCTTAGTTTATGGCTTTAAAAATTTTGACTCTTATGTTCCAATCTACGGTGTGATTGCCAACAAAGTAAAAGATGCTGAACATAATGAAAAAATCAGCAAAGCAATCTCTACAATTGAGGGCGTTGATTATTTAGGAGGTGTAAAAATAGGGGATCCTCATCAATTGGGGGGAACTCTTCCTGGTTTAAAATTTTCTAATCCCAGTGCCATTACTAGAAATAAACTAATTGGTAATGCAAAATTAGTTGATGATTCGGTTAATTTGGATTTGTTAGTCCAAATAGCGAATGCTTCAGGAGAATTGGAACTTCCTTTTGCTCCACCATTTAACAAAAAAACTTTTAAAATTGCTTTTGCCGATGATCAGGCTTTTCATTTAACTATTCAAGACAATTTAGATATTTTACGCAGGTCAGGAGCAGAGATCGTTCCTTTTTCTCCAATCGCTGATAAGAAATTGCCTAAAGATATTTATGGAATTTATTTGCCTTCCGGCTATCCTCATTTGTATGCATTAGAGCTCAGTAATAATAAAGAAATGCTTCAGGAAATTTGGAATTTTGTGCAAAATGGAGGAAAGCTTTACGCCGAAGGTGCGGCACTTGCATATTTGTCCAAAAAAGTACTTTTAAAGAATGGAAATTTTCATGATATGATTGGAATTCTTCCGGGAAATGCCACAGTGCAAATTGCTGATAATGAACTTCCCAAAGTGACATATCAAGAAGTTCTGACCTCTAATAAATCAATCATTGCTCCTAAGGGAATAAGACTTAGCGGATTTAATGATAATCGTTGGTCCATTCGTTTAGAGGTTCCGGTAAAAGATTGTTTTCAATTAAGAGCAAAAGCTGAAAAAGGAAATGATTTTACAATCTCCGATGGTTTTGCTCCGCGACCCAATGTCTTATTAACCAGATTAAATTTACACTGGGGAATTGAGCCGAAAATTGCCGATTGGTTTTTAAGAGGGGTGATGGAGAATCTTGATTAGAAAGAAAATCTAAAAACCGAAAATTAGTTATTGACAACAAGCTTTAAAAATCCATAATGATTTCTGATTTCTGATTTCTGATTTCTGATTTCTGATTTCTGATTTCTGATTT
>CAYOOT010000053.1:0-19154 GCA_964405665.1 uncultured Bdellovibrionales bacterium
CGGAGACTGAGAACAGAGAAATTTGTACTTGTGGGTAATAGTCAGCCATAAAGGGCGCACCTACTGGTGTCTTTCTTTAAACAAGTCAGACCAAATGAAATTTTTCTTGGCAAAATGCTCTAATTGTATTGTATATTCAAAACTTAAAAGTTTTTATTTGAGAGTAAAATTATGAAACATATTAGCTTGAGAAAAAATCAAAAGGGCCAAGGATTAGCAGAATATATAATTATTGTTATTGTCGTGGCGATAATTGTTTTAGTTGCCGTTAAATTATTTGGAAAAAGTATCTTTAGTCAGTTCTCCAGTGCAACTTATTCAATTGATCAATTGCAAACACCGGAAGATGGCGCTGGAGAAGGCGGCGACAATTAATAAGTTTTGCCTAATCTTAAATGCAAATAATTAATTATTTGCATTTAAGAGAACTTGTTGCAGAAAGACACAAGCAACTAATTAAAAACATTATGGTATCATCGGTTAACGGTATCAGGATTTTTGTCAATCGCCATAATGCTAAAAAAAATACCCAATCCGGGCAAGGTCTTACTGAATATATTATAATTGTTATTGTTGTAGCTGTGGTTTTGTTGGTAGCCTTGCGTTATTTTGGCGGCAGTTTAAATACAAAATTTCAAACGGCAACTCAAGGAATCAACAATTTAAAAGAAGAATCGAGTCAACAAGAACCTATTTTGCCTGCAACAGAAACAGTAACTGTCATTAACAAGCAAGAAACAAAACAAAATTTAGAAGTTCCCCTGAAAGAGGATCAAAGTAGTGCCGTAGATCAGGCAGCACTTTCGGAATTAGACAAAAAAGTTTCAGAACTTCATCCTACGGTCGGTGAAAATGAGGAGTTAAAGTTACCAACAATAAAGATTGATTACTCACTGCTTTATCTTCTCCTGGCAATTGTGTTTTTATTGGGAATAGTTGTTATTTTGCTGAGGAAAAAGTCCAAAAAGAAAAAAAAGAATATTGGATCTTTATTTTCTAAAAACGAAAATGGTCAGGTTCTTGTTTTGGGACTTTTTGTTTGTGTTGGCTTATTCATGATTGCAATTTCTGTTGCCAACATTGGCATGATGGTTTCAGAAAAAATTCATTTACAAGATTCGGTTGATGCCGCAGCATATTCTGCCGCTGTGACGGAAGCACGCTACATGAATTTAAGCGCTTATATTAATCGAGCAATGATTGCCAACTATGATGCGATGGCTTTTAATACCGCTCTTTGGGCCAGTGTCGATGCTTACGATCATGGCAGCGCGGCGATGTTAGATTTACTTTATAAGATTGATGCGGTGCTGGCTATTCCTGTAGTGACGTTACCTTTAGCGGAAGGAATGGATCATGTATTGGATGCAGTCAGAAAATTTGTGCATGGCCCTTTGCACACTCTGAATAAGGAATTAAATAAAGTTTTTGCTCAAGATGACGACTCAACTGACATTAATGGATTAATTGAAAGTTATAATGCAGATATTCTTTCTACTTATCAAGGACTTTTATATGCGGCGATTCAATCCTCAAGACATGAAGTGATCGAAAAAGTTGCAAAAAAAATGGATCCTCAAATTGAAACTTCTTCGGTGATCGGTCTTGCAGCAGAGGCAATTAATTATGAAGAGCTAGCCAAAGCAGTTGACTTCATTATTGCCGATCCTGAGGAAAGAGACCAACCTTTTTCCTCATTTAACAAAGCTTTTAATAAAATGGCCGGCGAAGAAGAGGATGATAGCGATCATCCTTTATTATTTGCCGCCACTACAGAAGCTTCACTAAATCGTTTTACTGCCGGGAAAACCAGAGATGGCGAAAGAGATATTTTAAGAAATTTTCGTTTTTCCGATGTTATTCCTTTTGATCCAATAGAAAGTGTATTGAATGCGGCTTGCGAGGTTCAGGAATTTGCCAGGAAACATAGTCCGGCAAGATTTTTTACTGATCCTTTACGCTGTGAGGCCGATTTAAATTTGGGATTAAATTCACAAATGCGTGATGGCAATGAAGATCTGGCCAGCGATTGCGGATTTTTTCATGGCGAAGATCAATGTCAGAAAGATCATGTGCCGGTGATTGCCAGAAGAAGAATGAGAGAAGTGAATTTTTTTGGTTGGTCATTTAAAATTTGTTGTGTCGATGGAGTCGTTGCTAATGCAGCTGAAGCTTTAATCGACAACTTTGAAGGAGATTGGGGACATACTAGTGCTGAAGTAAGCAATGATCTTGCCAATGTGGAAAATCTTTATGGCTTCAATGAACGAGCTTTAGAGTCTGCAAAATATTATGAATATGACAGTTGTCTAACTTCCATTCCACCGACATGTGCTCTCAATGGACCCAACCTGCAAGCAGCACTAACGATGGTTCCGCCGGTTTTGTTCGATGATCATTGGGACGGAACATTGGATGTCGAGCCTGTTCATACTGCAGAAATATTTCCTCCATTTGGGGGCGTTGCTGATGCTGGAGAATATGGGATAAATGTTAATTTCACAGGAGATGAGAAAGAAGAAGGTGTTCCCAAGTATGATTATAAAGTGGATCTGCCCAATGTGGGTTTTCCTCATTATATCTATTCAGATAGCGGAGCAAGCGTTCGACCAGCAGGCACGAGTGGAGGATCGAAAAACAATAAATTAAGCGGTCCCTCAGTAGTCGTAGTGGGCAGCAAGCTTCCGCAAAAAATAAAAGGAATGCAAGGTTTGGGTATTGGCAATCCTTATCCGATGAGCGCGATTGCCCGGGCGCAAGTATATTATCTGCGCAACCCCAAGAGAGAAGAAGAAACACCAAGTTTATTTAATCCGCATTGGGTGGCTCGTCTTGCACCGATTGATTCAGAAGATTCTCCGGAAATGTTAAAAGAAGGTCTGCCATTTATTGCTAGTTTTGGAATTGGGATTAAACCGACGCATTAGAATTAGCTATTTTTAGGATTATGAAATTGAAACACAGAGCACACAGAGCAGCAGAGAGGAGAGAAGAAAGAAAATTTGCTCTTCCCCTTTCCCTCTTCTCTGTTGCTCTGTGTTTCAATTTCAAAAATTATTAGAATTGATTGAGCGATATGCATAAACAACAAAATGGACAAGCAATGGTTGAATTTGCTATTTTTCTAACAGTGATCATGGCTTTATGCATTGGGATGTTAGTTTCTGCACGTTTACTTAATTTTCAATTCTGGGCACAACAAGATGCGCGTTATTTAGCTTATGAACAAACTTGGATGGCTCAAGAGTATTACAACAATACAGGAGAAGAGCCAATTGATCTTCATCAAAATGGCATTGCCTACGGTGGCCCGAAGCAATTAACTAGAATCAATAGTATCAAAAGAGAGAGCGTAGGAGAAAGAGCAAGTTCGATTTTAGCCTGGCTTTTTCAGGAAAAATTGGACGCTTTAGAGCAAGGGAAAGAACAGCTTTCACTTTTAAATACCGCTTATGCCAAAGAATTTAGCAATAAGAAAACAGGGAAGATCATAACCTCTCAGCTTAGAGATATTAAGCAGACAAAATTGGAGAAAACTTTTGTCGAATTTTTAGAACAAACAGATTTTGCTAAAAGAGTTTGTAAGAATCTAAAAGATTTTAGTGCGAAAAATAAGATAGATTTAATGTCGGCATTTTCCAATTGTGAACAGAATTTAAATCCTGAGTTTGCTAAACAACTTGCCAAAAAACTTGATTTCAAAAGTCTTTTTGAACAATACAAACTGCGTTTAGAAACTGGAGAAAAACCTCTTTCTGCAATTAAAGATAGCATCCGTTTAGAACTAACAGAACAATACTATTCTTTATTTGATAATAAAGTGAAGCAGGCAAGATTGGGTGCTACAGAAGAGATTTTTAATGGTTTTCAAAAAGCAGAAGATAGTTTTACAGATTCCAGTGTCAGCAAGATGATCGATCAAGCAAGATATGTTTCTTCTGCGGATGCTGTTCAAGGAATTATCGATGTTTCAGTTGATGCCTTTGATCCTCAGGAAGCCGATGCCGCAAATCTGGAACGCAGTCATGCTATTTTTTTTGGCTTATTTCTCTTTGACAACTTTAAGACGCAATATGAGGAAGATGCTTATGATTTTAATTTTTCTTATTTACCCGTTCCCAGAAATTTTGGCGAAGAAGGTATCCGCATGCAAGAAGTGGTGATGAGCAATATTTTAGGGGGTTTTACAGAAGAAGGATTAAGTATTAATGATGATGATCTGCGAGATTCGATGATCAATCATTCCGGGAAATATATTGAAGTAAACTATCGGGCAAAACATGGTCTTTTCCCGGCAGCGGCAAAATGGCTCTCTTCTTCCCGAGAGGTAGAGTTGACGGCAAAACATTATTTAATAACTCAACCTTGGCAGATTACCAGAAGAAATGGTTTGGGAGATTATCGGAACAAAGGAACACAAGATGATAGTGTTGATGCTAGCAGTGAAGAAGGCATTTTAAGAAGAAGAACTTTTGGACTCTGGTTGTATCCATCGGAATTTAATTCCTTTGCCAGTCCAATTTTTAACTTAGCAGGACTAGATGAAATTAATTCTGTTTTGGAAGTATTTGAGCCGCTTGATTTTCTTTTAAATGAAATCAAAAAAGGTTTGGTTAAGAATCCTTTTAGAACTTTAGTTGATGCTTTAAACAGTGTTCCAGTGATTGATAAAATGGTACCGGAGTTACCGCAGTTTCCTGCTGTTCGGCCGGATGCATATCCAAAATCAAAAGAATTAAGCGGCAATGAGCCCGGCACACCTGATCGAATGATTCAAAATAAAGAAAGAGATTTTGAGGATTATGTTAAAGAGCAGAAGGACTTAAATCCTAAACCTGAGCCGGAGTATAATTAAGAAATTATGAGAAATTTTTTAAAAAAATATTACTTTTTAATTTATCTAAGTTCCTTTGTGATCGTGAGCTCCTTTTTTATCGGAATTTCTATTGGTCTCAAGAGAGCAAAGGCGAAAGAAGAAAGTTTATTAATTACTAATTATTCGAAAGATGAAGTCAGTTTTGAAAAAATTAAATTGCCCGAAGATATTCAATTGATTCCTGTAGGGAAAAATATAGAAATTAATGGAAAAAACGCAGAACTTGCAAATTTTGTAACAAATAGAAAAGTACAAGAATTGATTTTTAAACAAATGGCAGTATGGAAAAATCAAGGATTAGAAGTATTAGGCGGAGCTAGTTCCAAAAGAGGTTATGCTATAGCTTTTAGTAAAGAAAAAAAAGAACGCTATGCACTAAGAGCTTGGATGGTTCCTCCGGCAATGAGGAATTTAACAGGTAGTGATCAAACAGTTCAGGGAATTATCAGTTATAGTAGTCTTGAGGCTTATGAACAAGAAGGCTTAGTTCCGGCTGTGCCCTTAATGCCTTTTGGTAAAGCAGGAACATTATTTAGCTCTGATGAACGAAGGGGCAGGAGTTATGTTGGTGTTTACACCAATCCCGGTAGTATTGAAGATAGTATTTATTTTTATCGAGAGTATTTTCAAAATTTATCATGGCGAGGAGAAAAACAGGACTTTCCCGCCGGTATTCAGGGGAATATTGGCAATCTGATTTTTACTAAAGAAAACGAGGAAATAACTCTACTTTTTTCTGCTTTATCAAGTGATAAAACTGTGGTTAATGTTATTAAAACCGTAGGGGGCAGGTCTTATTTACCATGAGCTTGTCGAATGGTTTCTGCCCGGAATGACCGGCGATAATAGTAAAACGGGCAATAAAATATTTTGGTTTATGTTTTAATATTAATATGAAATTCCAGAATCAAAAAGGACAAGGTCTGGCGGAATATATCTTGCTTGTAGTTTTAGTTTCTTTGGTTTGCATTGCTATGGTAAGAATCTTACCTCAGGCAGTTCGGGGCTATGTGCAACCGTTTTATTATGTGCTTTCAAAACCAATCCCATAATGCGGAGGATCGTCAGTGAATAAGAAAAAACAATTAATAATAGCAATTTTAATTTTTGTCTTAGCCTTTTTAGGTACGCAAAGTTATATTGATTCTCAGTTAGAGATCTACAAAGAGAAGAAATTCGTTAACGTAATTCGTGCTAAAAAATCTTTAGATGCCGGAGATACATTATCACCGGCAGTAATTGAACAGGCCAGAATTCCCGAGCAATATGTTCCCAAAGCAAGAATTCGTTGGGAAGAAAAAGATCAATATTTTCAACTTCCGCTGGCAACTAAAGTTTTAGCTGGCGATTATATTTTAGAAACTGCTTTTTCTTCAATTGGCGTAGTGGGTAAAACCTTATCACAGCAGTTGGAGTCCGAAGATTTCCGAGCCGTAACCATTCCTGTTGATGAGAATAATTCACTGGCTCGTTCCATTGTTACCGGAGACAGAATCGATATCCTTTTTACTTTTGCTTTAGCCAGCGCCAGAGAAAAAATTACCACTTTACTTTTACAAAATGTTTCTGTGGTTTCCACGGGTTCTTATTCGGCTGCTTCGCAGGAATTGGGGGAAAATAAGACAGGAAGATATAATACACTAACTCTAAAACTTTCTGCTCATGATGCGGCGCGTTTAAATTATGCCAGGCAATTGGGAAATATCAGTTTAATGCTCAGAAGTGTTCAAGACAATAAATTAATCGACTTGGCTCCCATGACAGGAATTCAAGATGTGCTTTCTTCTTCGGATAAGGATGTTGTCAGTAGGTTGGTTCAAGAATCCAAGCAAAATGTTAGTTACAGTGAAAAATCTGAAGCCTTAATGAGAGAACAAGCAAAAGCGGTTTTGGAAATGCAAAAAAAACAAAATCAAAGCATGGGGAATAAATAAGTGGGAATAGTTGTTAAAATAAATAAAAGAGATGAAGCTGGAGATAATAATCAGGAAGAAACTCTTTATTTTGAAAAGGAAAAAATTACTTTTGGCAGAGCTAAAACAAATGATCTGGTTCTTGATGCTCCTGATGTTTCCAGTAAGCATGGTTTAATCAGTATTGTTTTTAATATGGTTGTTCCCACCATTTCCATTGCCGACTTGGGAAGTTCCAATGGCACTTATGTCAACGGGAAAAAATTACCACCGAATACAACGGTGGTGATTACCGAATCGAACATCGTGCTTGTTGGAACATCTTATATTCTCAAAGTTTCATTTTATGTGGAACCCCAAAAAGGAGAGCGGATTACGGCGATTCAAAATTACGAAGAGCTGTTTAATAAGGAAGTGGGAATTAGAAAAATCATTCATGAAAAATTAATTCAACAATTAGATCTGAGAAGAAAGGATATTGCTTCCTTATCCGAAGAAGATTTAAGAGATAAAGCCAAAAAAGCCATCGAGCAAATCTTAATTGACATACGTTGGGAAATTCCCGATGGCATGGATCGAGAAAAATTAATCAAAGAAGTTTTGAATGAGGCTTTGGGCTTGGGGCCACTTGAAGATCTGCTTGCTGACGATGATTGCTCCGAGGTGATGGTCAATAATTCGCATCAAATTTACGCTGAGAAAAACGGGCGGTTACAATTAACCAATTTTAGATTTTCCAGTGAACAAGCAGTTCTTGCGGCAATTGAGCGAATTATTGCTCCCATTGGCCGACGGATTGATGAGAGTTCACCGATGGTTGACGCCAGACTAAAAGATGGTTCCCGAGTAAATGCTGTGATCAGACCCTTGGCTCTAAATGGACCATGCATTACGATTAGAAAATTTGCTAAGGATCCGCTGACGGTCAATGATTTGGTTCGTGCCGGATCTCTTACTCAAGGAATGGCTGATTTTTTAAAATTAGCGGTGGAGAATAGATTAAATATTGTTATTTCCGGAGGTACCGGTTCGGGAAAAACCACTCTTTTAAATATCATTTCCAGTTTTATTCCCGAAGGCCGAGTAATTACGATTGAGGATGCAGCGGAACTAAGATTGCCTCATGAACATGTTGTTTCTTTTGAAACACGGCCTCCTAATTTGGAAGGCAAAGGAGCCGTGGTAATCCGAGACTTAGTCCGTAATGCTTTAAGAATGCGCCCCGATCGAATTATTGTGGGAGAATGTCGTGGTGCGGAAGCATTAGATATGTTGCAAGCCATGAATACCGGTCATGATGGTTCAATGACAACGGGACATGCCAATACTCCCCTGGATATGATTCGAAGATTAGAAACAATGGTGATGATGGCTGGATTGGATTTACCTTTAAAGGCAATTAGAGAACAAATTGCCAGTGCTGTGAATTTAGTTGTGCAACAAACTCGTTTTGCCTGCGGCACAAGAAAAATAACTTCGATTTCAGAAGTTCAAGGCTTAGATCAGGACGAAGGAACTGTGATTTTGCAAGATATCTTTGTTTTTAAGCAAGATGGTTATGGAGCTGATGGTAAAATTAGAGGGTGGCATCAGGCTAGCGGTTATATCCCGAAGTTTTTTAGAAAACTTCAAGAAAGAGGATTGCCCGTCAATGCCGATGTGTTTTCACTGGCAAAATAGCAAATGGATATAAATTTTTTAAATATTTTTTTCAGTATTACAATCGGCTTGGTCGTTACTTATTTGGTTTTTACTATTTTTAGTTCTTTTGGCCATGTGGCTGCTGATTTTAAAAAAGAAAGTGTTGATGTTAATGAAGATCGTTTTTCAGAATTATATTTGAAAATGTCTGCCGAAGCTTTTTCTATTTTAAGAACAACATTGGCAGCTTTGTTGTTTGTTGTTGGTTATTTGGCAATCGGACTCATTCTTGCTTTGGTTTTAGGTTTGCTGGCTTATTTTGTGCCGGTAATGTTGCTTAATAGCTATAAGAAAAAAAGACTGAAGAAGTTTGAAATGCAGTTGATTGAAGGAATGGAGCTTTTAAGTAATGGCTTAAAATCAGGAATGACCCTTCCACAAACCGTGGAGATGTTGATTAAAGAATCTCCGGCCCCACTTTCTCAGGAGTTTTCCTTATTAATGGCGGAGAACCGACTGGGTGTGGAATTTACCGATGCCTTGGAAAATATGGCCAAACGTTTGAATTCTTCGGTGGTTTATATTTTGTCCACTGGCGTTTCGATTACAAAACGTTGTGGTGGAGATTTGACACAAATTTTTAGCAATATCGCGCAAACAATCAGAGAACGCTCCACTATTGAAGGGAAACTGGATGCGGTTACCGCACAAGGAAGATTTCAGGGATTTATTCTGGGATTAATGCCCTTTGCTTTGATGGTGGTTCTTTATTTTATCGATCGCCAGCACATCGTAACGTTTTTTACTTTCCGTCTGGGAATACTGGCTTTTTTTGTAGTTTGTTTTAATGTTTTTATGGCGCAGGTTTGGATTAGAAAATTATTGAGGATCGATGTTTAATTCTTTTATTAGTTAGGCAATGCCTAACTAACAAAAGAATTAAATCAGCCGTAGCTTTCTCCTGCTTAAGGAGAAAGCGAAGGTTGATCGTTTTTTGGCAAAATAAAAGTTAGGTTTAAAACTATGCAATTCTCCTATAACTTATTAATTCAACTTGCTTTGGCAGCTTTGTTTAGCATTGGTCTGCTCATGCTCTATGCTTTTTTTCAGGAAGAAGGTACCTCCAGATTTGAAAAATTCACTGATTTAGCAAGTAAAAAAGATAAGGATCAAAAGAAAAGTATAATTTTAAAGATTTTTCTACCGCTGATTATTGCTTTAGGCTCAATCATTAGCACGTTCCCTTTAGGAAAAAGTCGTGCGCAAGCAGAAACAACATTAATTCGTGCCGGAAGGCCGGGAGGACTTAATGCTGATGAGTATTTTGCTTCCCAAATAATAAGCCTGATTGTTGCTGTTTTTATTGGAATGTTTTTTGATAGCGAACTAGATCTTAGTCCCGTCTTAACCCTTGCTTTTGCAGCTTTGGGTTTTATCTATCCACAAATTTGGTTAAAAGGATTGATTTTAAAAAGAAAGCAAAGAATTTTTCGAGATTTGCCGGATACTTTGGATCTTTTGCGTTTAGCAACAGATGCCGGAATGGATTTAAATAGTGCGATGCAAGTTGTGGTAGAAAGAGGAAGAGCCGGACCGCTTCTCTCGGAGCTGGAAGAAGTGGAAAGGGAGATATCCTTGGGAAAAACAAGACGAGATGCTTTTCGTGCTTTTTCTGATCGCATTGCGATGACGGAAATTAATACGTTTGTTATGGCTTTAATCCAAGCCGAACAACTAGGTTCCAGTATCGGACCGGTTTTAAAAGCCCAAAGTGAAATGGCACGCACTAAAAGATGGCAACTTGCCGAAGCGGTAGTAAATAAATTACCGATGAAAATGTTAGGGCCCTTGGTTGTTTTTATTTTCCCTTCGTCTTTTATTGTTTTATTTACTCCCTTATTAATACAATGGTTTCAAAGTAAATAAATATTATGATAAAAATTCCTCAGCAGGATGACTTAAGCTCCGATTGCCATTTAGTTTTTTCCTAGGGATGGCGATTTAATATGGGGAATAAATTTTGTTTTGATTAATGCTGGAAAACTAAAAAAGCTTGCTAATTTAGGTGAATATGAGTTGCATTTTAGATATTAAGGTTCTTTCCGGGACCAGCGCAGGAGATGTTTTTCACTATACTTTGGAACTCAATGAACAACTGTTAATCGGTCGTTCCATTGAGTGTAATTTGGTTTTACAGGACACGCATATTTCTCGAAAGCATCTTAGCATTTTATATAAAAATGGTTCTTTATATTTGATCGATTTAGGCAGCACTCATGGTACAGTGCATATGGGATTTAAGGTAAAGCCGGGAGAAGAAAATGCTCGCCAGATCAATAATGGGGATGAATTTAAATTGGGCGACTTACTTTTTCAAGTCAATTGCGAATTGCCTAGCTCATTGCCAGAGAGACAAAGTGAGCAAATTAAAATAGAAAAAAAAGATTTAAAAACGGCAATTCCGGAACGCTGGAAAAATTTTATTAAAAAAAATAAAATTTTAATTATTATTGCCTTAGTTGGATTATTTCTTCTTTTGTTCATTCCCGATAAGCGGCAAGCATTGCCTCCACAAAGAAGTAATCAAGTCTTACTTTTGCCTAATTACGGAGCCGTGGGTTATTTTCGTTCTGATTTAAAAGATGAAAATGATCAGACTCATTTGGATCGGGCGCAATTTGAACTACCTGCTTCCGATGCTTTAATTGAATATTCTTATACTTCGAAAATGGATGTTTCTCTGAAAATTGATGATATTGAAATAGAGAAACTTCCTCCCAGCAGCTCCTGGAAAAGAAGGCAATTAATTGTTCGCGGGCTTGGTTTGGGAACGAAAAGAAAATTAGTTTTTGATAATTTAAACTATCCTGTTTCTGAGCAATCTCTCAATTTAGAACAGCAACTTTGGGCCGTCAAAGATGTTCGAGCCTTGCCTTTAAGTAGAAGCGGCATTGATGCTGCAAACTTTCTTAAGGAAATGGATACGGTTTTAGCATTAGTTGAAGGAGTGGACAAAACACCCGATGGCTTATTTCTTTTATTAAGGTCAACACAAATTGCTCTTGTCACTTTATTGGAAGAGCTAAAAATTGATGCTATTGGTATTGAAATTAATTTAGAAACTCAAGCTTTGATTAATTTTTCAGATATCAGCTCCCTCAGACAAAGGTTGGAACAAATAAAAACTACTTATCAGTCATCAACGGTTAATAATGGACTTTTATTGACTAATTTAAACAAAATTATTTCGGAAATTGATGGGGAATTGTGGAGAAGATTAAATAGTAGACTGACCCAGGCTAAATTGGCAGCAAAAGTAAAGAATTATATCGAGGCACACGATAACTTATTATCAGCATTAAAAATGTTTCCCGAGGAAGCAGATTATCGTTGGAGTTTGGCTAATAAGCTTTTTCAGAATAACAATATCGTTCCCAGAAAGTTTAGGGATAAACCGGAGAAGTTTAGAAAGAACGGATAATTCAATATGGATTTGGAAATTGAAGTAAAGCGAAATGAAGATGAAGTAGAGAATTTAAATTTTTCTAAAAAATCAATTCTTATAGGTCGCGCCACGGGCAATGACATCTGTATTGAAATTCCCGGAGTCTCCCGCTATCACGCCAGAATTAATATTCAAGGGGAAACGGTTCTAATTGAAGATTTAGGCAGCACCAACGGAACACTTGTTAATTCTCAAAAAATATCGGGCCCTACCCAATTAACTTCCAATGATGTGATTAGTATCGGCAACGCCACTCTTACTTTGCTTTTATCGGAAATGGTGGCAGAAGTTGAAGCGAACCAAGCAGAAATCGAGGAAGTAGAAGAATTTGTTCAGGCCAGATCTTCCGAAACCAATGTTGGGACAACCAAAAAAAAGCCTACACAGTTTTTAGACTCTTCAGATTCACAAGTTCTAAAAAACAACACAGAAAAAGATTTTTATTGGCAATCTCTTAAAAGTTTTCTTGCTCCTATTTGGCAATATATAGTGGACGATAATATTTCTGAAATTCTTATCAATGGTCCGAGAGATATCTATATTGAAAGAAAAGGAAAACTGGAAAAAGTAATTGAACATTTCAAAGCAGAACAATTAGACGCGGCGATTTTAAATATTGCCCAATATGTGGGAAGAAGAGTTAGCGAAGAAGAACCTTATTTAGATGCCCGACTTCCCGATGGTTCCAGAGTGGCTGTGCTCATGCCTCCTTGTTCTAAAAAAGGTGCGGCGATGGCGATTAGAAAGTTTTCCAAAGAAAAACTAAGTTTGGAAAAACTTTTAGAATTTAATTCTCTTTCTCAAGAAATGGCGGAGTATCTAAAAGCGGTTGTGATACTGAAGAAAAATATTATTGTTTCCGGAGGAACCAGTTCCGGTAAGACTTCTTTGTTGAATGTGGTTTCCAGTTTAATTCCCAATGATGAAAGAATTATTACAATTGAAGATTCTGCAGAATTGCAACTGATTCAGGAACATGTTGTTCCGATGGAAACTCGTCCTGCAGATAAAAAAGGCAAAGGACAAATTGCGATTAGAGATTTGGTCAAAGCCTCTTTAAGAATGCGCCCTGATCGAATAATTGTCGGTGAAATCAGAGGGGGAGAAGCTTTGGATTTATTGCAAGCAATGAACACGGGACATTCCGGTTCCATGACTACGGTTCATGCCAGTTCTCCGCAGCAGGCTTTAACCAGATTGGAAACTCTGGCTTTATTCTCCGGTCTGGAAATTCCAATTTTTGCTCTGCGCGAGCAAGTATCTTCTGCGGTAGAAGTGATTATTCAAGCAAGCAGACTTCCGGATCATAGTAGAAAAGTCGTTTGTATTTCCGAGGTGGAACATTTGGGAGCAAACGGCGAATATAAAGTGCGGGATATTTTTAAATTTGTTTCTGAGGGTATGAAGGAAGGAAAAGTTCAAGGTAAGCATGCTTGGACGGGAAATGTTAGTGGTCTTGTAGAAGAGATGAAGCTTGCCGGACTGGAAGATGCACTAAGCATTTTTAAGAAATAATTTTCAAAAATACAGTTTCATACTAAGAAGCGGACTAAAGTCCGCGCTCCGAATGTATTCTTCTTAAACAAAAAATTAAATGTTTAGAAAAGAGCGTACGGAGCGCGGACTTTAGTCCGCATTTTAGTAGATTACTTATTTAGCTCTTTTATTGCTTGATTACTTGCCCGTAACATCCATAGATATTGAAAACCTAAAGCAATAGTTGAACTAACCATATAAAAATAAATTCCCTTAATTTCAGGAAAAACATTAGCACCTAAAGCTAGAAAAATCGCTAGAGCAATAATATTAATAAAAGTTGCTTTTGTCGCTTCTTTTGTTTTGTGTTTTTTTAATAAAATAGCATAAGGCAGACTGGATAAAATTCTAACTGTGGGAAAAAGAAGTCCGAGCACAAAAGAGACTTTTGCTATTTGTAAGAATTCTCCTTTTAATCCCAACATTGTGCTTAGAAAGATATCTGAACTAAAAGGCATAAAACCGATCAGGCAGATTATTATTATGGAAAGAAGACTTAATTTTGCAGAAATACGAAAGAGTAGCTTTTTTGTGCTTTGATTTTCAACAAAGAAAATTGCAACTTCCGTAAAGGCGTGACCAATCGAACTGAGCATCCAAAATATTCCGGCAATCGCTCCCCAGACAGCTAAAGAAGTAAAGCTATCTGCCATTCTAAACATTCCCCAGGAGGCAATGGCAAGATTTAAATGTGCTGCAAAAGAAGATATTACCAAAGGCAAATAAAAATTACTGGTAATTCTAAGATTCAGTTTATTTTCTTCATCCGATTCTGCAATTTCTTTGTTCTTATACATTCGCGAAAGCTGCAAATGAACTAATAAAGCTTCTACTAAGGGACTGATGCTTAAGCTAAGAGTGGCGCTTGTTGCGGCTGGAAAGATATTTAAATAACCAAAGATGCATAGACAAATAATTAATGATAATACCCTGACTATCGAATAATAACTTACCAGTTTTGCTCTTTTGTGACAGATTAACACTCCTTGAACCATTCTTCTGTAACCGACAGTCCAGGGCCAAGTTAAAACGAAAATTAAATTTGGTTTTGCCAATTCACAAATTTCTGGACTAGCTTTCAGTATTTTTAGAATTAAATAATCGGCCAAGGGAGTACAAAAAATAATAATGCCGATTACAGTTAGTATTGAGCAAAAGATTATAAAAAACTTTCTTAATACTTTGTAGTTTGCCCAATTCTTACATAAGGTATTGGAGCTGGTAATTAGATCGTATATGGGACATTCATAAAGAAAGGCAATCGGTAAAATCACGCCTCCCAGAGCGGCCAAGCTAATTTCCGGATTGGGATAATGGGCAATGGCAAAAGCACAAATGGAGAATTCGGAAACAGTAAGTATTCTGCTAATGAACAAAGGGAAATACATTTTTAGAATTTGTGCGTTGGAAATAAGCATAATATTTAAAGAATGATTTTTAGAGCACCGTCAGCGCAGTATCGTACAATTCATCAAATACTAAAGGATTCGATGCTAAAAAGAAATCTCCAAAAATGCTAAACCCTTTTGCTTGAGTATTAGGGAGACTGCAAATCTTACCCCCCGCTTCTTCGATAATCAAACTTCCTGCCGCCAGATCCCAAGGACGCGCTTGATACATAAACATGCCGTCAATCCTGCTGCAAGCTATCCAACATAAATCCAAGACCGCAGCCCCCATCGAGCGCATATTTCTGCAACTAAGAAGCATTTTATCATACATTGGTTGATACTTCGGCCAATTCTCAAACCTGCTGCTGGGATAAAATGTAGCCAGTAAACAATCTTTTAACTTGTCCCTTTTAGTTACCGCAATAATTTCCTGATTTAACTTCGCCCCTTCTCCTTTTTTTGCAGTAAAAAGTTCATTGCGAAAAGGTTCATAGACAATTCCCAAAATACGTTCTCCCTTGACGATCAAACCGATAGACACGCAGCAATGGGGAATTTTATTGGCAAAATTATTTGTGCCATCAATCGGATCTACTACCCAACAGATATTTTCGTTAATTAATTCTTCAGAAGTTTTATTTAATTTTTTGCAAAGATCTTTGTGATACTCTTCTCCATAAACAAGATGTTTGGGAAAAGTTTGGTTTAAACACTTGGTAATTTCATTTTCCGACCAAAAATCAAAATCCGTAACTAAGTCTGAATAATTACTTTTTCTTTGGATATTAAGACCAATATCTTGGGAAGTGACAACTTCTTTTAGAACTTTTCCTACTCTATAAGCAAGCTCAATTCCTAAATCAAAAGCTTCTTTGATCTCGGAATCTGTTATTAATTGATTAATATTGCACACCGGCAAAAAGTTTAAAATTTGGTGCAATGTCTTTAGCAACAAAATAAGCAAGAATTGTCATGGTAGAATAAAGTCCCAATGTTGAGCCAACATTGTTGGTCCAGAGTTTTAAAACAGCAGGTTTTTGGGCGACGCCTTTGCCGGTAGCTCGATTAAGTAAGTCCAAATTTGTATAAGCATCGATTAGCAGATGAGAAAAGAACCCCGAAAAAGCAGCTCCCCCCAGATACAATCTTTCGGCAATCGGTAGATCTTTGAAAATTAAAAATACTATTTCAAAAGTAATGATCGCAGCAGGGATAGAATGCAATGCTCCGCGATGAGAAGTGTAATTGGTAAGAAGACTGTTAAAAAAATACCTGCTGATAAAGTAACTTAAAATGATGATTAAGGCTAAAGTTGTAACTTTTCCAGATTGCAGGCTGGGGCTATAATTAAGAATTAATAAAGGAACCAGTGCAGCCAGTAAGCCAGTTAATTCTTGAGCTGATTTATCTTCGGCTTGATCGACATTAGGCAACACTCCCGCCATGATCAATAATACCGAAGCCAAAAAAACCACCTCACCTCCCAGATCCAATAAAAGAGCACCCATCATTGCATAGATTACTGCCGCTCCGGTGGATAGTGAAAAATGATTTTCTAATTTCGCCATATTTAAAGGGGAATTTATAGCCGAATTTAATTTGTCGCAAGTAATAATTGATTATACGTAGGGGCAAGGTTTTATTTATTATGAGCTTGTCGAATGATACCTGCCCGGAATTCCCGAACATTATGCAAAACGGGCAGGTATAAAACCTGCCCCTACAATAACTGAAAATTATCAGATACTAATAAGAATCGTCTTCTTGATGGTCTTTTTGCCATTGATTGTCAGAGCTTAAAACAAATTGTTTTTGCTGACCATCTTTTGTGGAAAAACGAGCGTAGCCTTTGATTGGGGCTTGTTGTTTTTGTACTTGAGCACGTTTGATCCACTGAGTTTGTGAAAATTCCGTAACATTTGGGGCGGTGATGTCATTTTGACTGCGCATAATCAAAGTGATTCTTCCCATAGAAATTGCAGTTTGTAATTTTAAAGAATCCGCAATCGGCACGCCTAAAGTTACTGTTGTGCTATTTTGTTTGTTTTTACTATCTCTGGTCAATTCTTTAGTATCGGAGTCTAAAGTAATACCATCATAAGAAAGAACAACGGCATTTTCTACAGCAACGATTGTTTTATTTTGACTATCTGTATTATCAAAATATGTTAACAAAACATCAACGTGTGTTCCGGGAGTCGCCCAACCTTCTACGCCAGAAGTTGCATTAACATTGATTGTTACTGCTCGGGTTCCTTGACTTAACAATTCAGAAATATTTGTATTAACCGGAATCTGACTTAAGCTATCTTTTGTAATTGGCTGAGATTCAACAATGGTCATTGCTGCATACATATTAATTGCATATTCAGGATCTTTAA
This sequence comes from uncultured Bdellovibrionales bacterium, assembly GCA_964405665.1. GTDB lineage: Bacteria > Bdellovibrionota_C > UBA2361 > SZUA-149 > CAZDWZ01 > CAYOOT01. Next base: position 17,244 of record CAYOOT010000053.1, read on the forward strand.
TTACGCCTTGAGGAAGTTGATCTTTTGGCCAACGGGTTTCTGTAAGATAAGAAGCTGTAATTTTTGTGCCTTTAGGAATTTTTGAATTAGCGGCAATTATTACTACCGCATTGTCTTCTTTGACTGGTTCGACAATTACTTCTTTTTGTTTCGCTTCAACGTTTTTGCTTTGAACAATTATTAAAATTGCAATAAGCAGTGAGCTAACCACTAAAGTAGCTCCACCTATTAAAAACATTCTTTGCCTTCTTTTAGCAACTAATGCTGCAACACTGTTCGCTCTGTTATTACCAAATCCAATTGCCATACAACTTTGTTATGAAAAAACTCTATAAATACTAACATATAATCAATTTCAAATACACTTTGCTTCCTCACGAAGCTATCTACCTGGAATCATTTAAAGTTTTTTAGTTGCTTTTGTTTTAATTTAAGCCATAGTAGTCAATTAAGTCTATGATGAGGGTTAATGAGCACTGAAATTTCATCGCATCTAAAAGAAAAAAGAGTTTTTAAACCGACAAATGAATTTAGTGGGCAATCCCGCTGTTCTTCTGAAAAAGAATATGAGTTGCTTTACCGACAATCTGTTGAGGATCCCCAAACATTTTGGGCAGAGCAAGCAGAAGAAAACCTCAGCTGGTTTAAAAAATGGGACCGGGTTTTGGAATATGATTTTGAGAATATTGGTTCTGCGGAAAAACCCTATCTGAAATTTTTTGCCGGTGGAAAATTAAATGTCTCCTATAATTGCTTAGACAGGCATGTAAATAGTGCCAGAAAAAATAAGGCGGCAATTATCTGGCAAGGTGAAAAAGAAGAAGACCGAAGGATAATTACATATCAAGAACTGCACCAAGAAGTTTGTCGCTTTACGCAAGTTCTAAAAAAACTGGGAGTAAAAAAGGGAAGCACGGTAACAATTTTTCTTCCAATGGTTCCGGAACTTGCAGTGGCCTTACTTGCTTGTGCCAGATTGGGAGCAGTGCACTCGGTGGTGTTTTCTGCTTTTAGTGCCGAAGCTTTAAAAAGCAGAATTCAAGATTGTAACGGAGAAATTGTTATTACAGCCGATGCCGCTTTTCACTCCGGAAAAACAAATGAACTAAAAAGCAAAGTTGATACGGCAATTGAGCAATGCCCCAGTGTTAAAAAAGTAATTGTAGTCAATCGGGCCAATGCCAAGATAAAAATGCAAGCCGGAAGGGATTATTACTACGATCAAGAAATTGCTAAAAAAGATATTTTAGATTTTATCGAGCCCGCACAAATGGATTCAGAAGATCCATTATTTATTTTATATACTAGTGGCAGCACTGGAAAACCAAAAGGTGTTTTGCATACTACTGCAGGGTATTCGCTTTATACTCATTTAACCTTTAAGTATGTTTTTGATATTAAAGAAGAAGATTTATTCTGGTGCACAGCAGATGTCGGTTGGATTACAGGACATTCTTATTTAGTCTATGGGCCCTTGTCCAATGGCGCCAGCGTAATGATGTTTGAAGGAGTGCCGACTTATCCGCAGCCAGATAGATTTTGGAAAATTATTGCCGATTACAAAGTAAATATTTTCTATACTGCACCTACGGCAATTCGTGCCTTGATGCGGTTGGGAGAAGACTGGCCCAATAAGCATAACTTATCCAGCTTGAGATTATTGGGAACAGTCGGTGAGCCGATTAATCCTGAAGCCTGGATTTGGTATCACCGGGTAATCGGCAAAGAGCATTGTCCGATAGTGGATACCTGGTGGCAAACAGAAACCGGAGGAATTATGATCACAACTCTTCCCGGAGCATTGGCGGCAAAACCAGGTTCTGCCGGAAAACCATTTTTTGGAATAGTTCCGGAAATCGTTAAGGAAGACAAAAAAGATGCGGAAGTAAATGAAGGCGGTTGTTTGTGTAT
>CAYOOT010000054.1:0-15321 GCA_964405665.1 uncultured Bdellovibrionales bacterium
ATCAGAAATCAGAAATCAGAAATCAGAAATCAGAAATCAGAAATAAAATATGGATTTTTAAAGATTATTGTCAACAATTAATTTTCGGTTTTTTTAGTTTATTATTTTCCTACTTCTTAATCATCTGTCTTTCCAGAAGTTTTCTGATGCTATCAAAGCGAGGAGAATCTTCATCTTTACTTTCTGCTTTTTTACCTGAAATATCCCGAAAGGAATTATCTTCGACTTTGGGTGGTGCCAATTTAATTGGTCCATTATAAACTGCTGAGGTATTAGCATCTTTTTTTGTAAAATTTTTGAAACCAAAATATCCTCCCAACCCCAGCAAGGAAAATACCATCAAAACTAGGATAGTAGTAAAAAACCAACCGCCTCCTCTTGGTCGATTCTCTACTACAACGGATCTATTTCTTCCATATTGTTCAGTGACTACAGACACCACTGGATCGACTTTTACTTCCGGATTTTGCTGATTAAAACATTGCTCATCAAAGAGTTTAACTATCTCCCCTGCCGATTGAAATCTGTCTTCTGGATTTTTTGCTGCAGCTTTTCTGACAAAACTATCATACCAGGCCGGGATGCCAGGTTTTTCATTAACAAAATCCGGCAATGGTTCATTGATTATTTTCTTTGCTAAATTATACCAAGTATTGTCATCAAAAGGTACTCTTGCCGTAACTAATTCATAAGCAATAATTCCTAAAGCGTAAATATCACTAAGATGATTTGCCGGTTTGCCTTGAACTTGTTCCGGAGACATATAAAAAGGAGTTCCTACGCATTCTCCAACCACAGTTAGTTTTTTATCAAAACCTTTCATCTGTGCCAGACCAAAATCCGCTATTTTCACATCTCCGGATTTACTGATTAGAACATTCTGCGTTTTTAAATCACGATGAGTCACTCCTGCTCGTTGTGCGTAATGCAGAGCATCGGCAACTTTTCTAAGAATTAATAAAGCAAAAGGGAAATTATTTGTTTGATTTTTATTCTTCCTGATATACTCATCCAACGTTATGCCATCAACAAGCTCCATCGTCATGTATAAACGACCATCGGGCAGCACCCCGAAATCATATGTTCGAATAAGATTTTGATGTGTAAGTTTTCTACTAATTAAAACTTCCGAACGAAATCTCTCTAAGGCATGAGGATCCCCTTTTTCCGCATCCGATGGAGTAATGATTTTTAACGCTAATTTTTCTGAATTTAATTTTAGATCTTGGACGGCATAAACTTGACCCATACCGCCTGCACCAAGTCTATGCAAAACTTTATAGCGCTCGCCGACAATTTCTCCTTCTTTGAAGGTATAGGTTTGCTCTTGCATCTCACTCATCGCTTCAGGCACTTTGTTTTTAACAATCCCTATTATTATCGGCATAAATTATTCTAATATTAATTATTTAAAACATTAAGAAAACTAGGCACTTAGGAAATGAAAAAACGGTCGATATTTATTGAAAACTTTCTCTAGCTATTTGCAATCTAAATGCAGGGATTAAAAATTTAACTTAAAGAGCGCTTATGCATTTAGTTCATAGAAAGACTTGTCGTGCTTGCGGCTCCAGTGCTTTAACTAAAGTAATTGATTTGGGTGAACAATACCTCCAAGGTTCTTTTGTCAAACCAGACAAAGAAATGCCACCGACAAGGAAAATCAAAACACAACTTCTTCGTTGCGATCCGACCAGAGATGAAAAAGCCTGCGGCCTATTACAAATGATGCATTCTGTACCGCCGGAAGTTCTTTATTCCGCCTATTGGTATCGTTCCGGAACAAACAACACGATGCGCAATCACTTAAAAGAAATTGCAGAAAGTGCACAAGAAATGTTGAAAAAGGATAAAGCCAATGTTTTAGACATCGGTTGTAATGATGGAACTTTACTTAAAAACTATCCCGAAGATTATGTAAAATTCGGTGTGGATCCCTCGGATGTTGCCAAAGAAGTTTCAATTAAAGGAACCATTATTCAAGATATTTTTCCTTCTGAAGAATTGAATAAAGTTCTAAAGGGACGAAAATTTGATGCTATTACTTCTATCGCCATGTTCTATGATCTGGAAAACCCCATTGAATTCTCAGCAAAAATCAAAGAAGTTCTTGCCCCCGAGGGTCTTTGGATTTTTGAAATGTCCTATATGCCCTTAATGCTCAAACAAAATTCTTATGACACAATCTGCCATGAACATTTGGAATATTATAGTCTTGCCGTGATTGAATTTATTCTTAAAAAAGCGGGAATGAAAGTTGTTGATGTCATCTTAAACGATATTAACGGCGGAAGTATTCGCTGTTACGCCGCGCATCAAGATTGCTTCGCTTTCAAAAATGAAGATGCAACTAATAAAATAAAACAATTGAGGCAAGAAGAATTCGATTTAGAATTGGATACTGATAAACCTTATCGCAATTTTCAAGACAGAATTAATGTTCACAAAGAAGAATTAAATTCCCTTTTAAGAAAATTAAAAAAAGAAGGAAAGTCAATTCATATCTATGGGGCTTCCACTAAAGGTAACACCATTCTTCAATGGTGCGGAATCGATCATCGTTTAATTGATTTTGCCGCTGAACGCAACCCCGATAAATATGGCGCACAAACATTGGGAACGGAAATTCCAATTATCAGTGAAGCAGAATCCAGAGCTTTAAAACCCGATTACTACTTAGTACTTCCTTGGCATTTTAAGGAAGAGTTTATTGAACGAGAAAAGGATATTTTGCTTTCCGGAACCGGAATGATCTTTCCTCTGCCACAAGTTAGTATTGTGGAGAAAAAGCAGTTTACAGACGGAACAACTGCCGCTCTGGAAAGACTTCATGGAAGTTGCCAAAGTGTAATCTCCGATATTTTAGGAATGGCAAAGTGAGCCAATATTAATAGATTTTTATAACCATGTCAGCTAAAAAGCCTATCGGCATTTTCATTAACCAGGAAAAATCTCAATGCAGCATTTATGAATCCGGCTGCATGATGTATCAGGCATTAAAATATTCTGATGCTTTTGAGTTGAAATTTTTCGAATTAACAAGGGAAAATATTTCTCAAATTCCTATCGCTGATTTCTATGTCTTTAATTATCACCATGCGACTATGGCTTGGATGAATACCCAGTCCATTAGAACGTTACCGGGAGTAAAATTCACTTTTGTTTTGGAAATGCTGCCGGGAGATCCCTTTGTTTATTGTAACTCCGAGGATTTTGACGCCTACTTGGTTTTAGATCCTTCAATGAGACATGCAAACAAAAAAGTATACTCCTTTACTAGACCGTTGGAAAAAGTTAAATTTGTTCCCCCTTATCAAGAAAAAGAAATTCCAGTAATTGGCACCTTTGGATTTGGAACACCGGGAAAAGGATTTGAGCTTGTTGTTGATGCTGTGAATAGAGAATTTGAAAGGGCAATTATTCGTCTGAATATTCCTTTTGCCACTTATGCCGATAACCATACCTTTAGTCTTCAGAAAATGAACTATACGCAGTATTTAGTGAACTTGGCAAAAAGCGTAGCTAAGCCTGGGATCGAAGTTCAATTTTCTAATCTCTTTATGTCCAAGGAAGAATTGATTATTTGGTGTTCTCAAAATACTCTCAATTGTTTTCTCTACTGCAGAAATCAACCGGGACTGGCTGCCACAACCGATCAATGTATAACCTCAGGTCGGCCTTTGATTGTTTCTAAAAATGATACTTTCAGACATATTCATGAATACATCAAACCTTATCCTGAAATCAGTTTAAAAGAAGCGATTGCCACCTCCCAAAATGCTATCCGCCAAATGCAACTTGATTGGACTCCGGAATTATTCGCCCAAAAATTTGAAAAAGTATTGGAAGATTTTTCCCTCTTACCCAAGACTAATAAGCATATTGATGTTCAACAAAAAGTTCGAGAAAAAGAAAAAATTCTCTTTTTGAATACGGACAATAAAAAATCGAGACTCCAACAACATGGCCAAGTGCTGGCGGAAATAATTAATAAATCAAAATTATATTCAGTTGAAGTTCTAAATACTAACAGTTATCAAACATTTAAAAAAGTTCTCGCGCAATCCAATCCTCAACATTTAATCGTTAATTATTGCCCGAAAGATTTAACGTGGTTGGATGCTGTAGATTTTAAAGAATTGAAGATCAAAAAAACCGGCCTCATTTATCAAACAAAAGATATTGATCTTGGTTTATTTAACAAATGTCTTGTCCTTGATTCCCACTACAACAACGAACAAGAAAATGCCTTAAAAATTAATACTGTTTTACCTTTATATTGCAACCAAAAACACAAACAAGACTGTTTTGAACTGGGATTATACTTCGAAGAAATTAAAGAAGAAAATTTTCTAAAGCTCGTTTTAGAAGTAGAAAAAAATTATGATGTGGCCCGACTGTTCATGGCTTTTTCTCCGGAGAAAAACAGCTTAGAAGAAGTCGGGAAAATTGCCAGCAGAGTTAAAGCCAAATTATCAAAAAAATATATTACATTTCATGCGCTTACTGACGAGGATAGTTTAAATGTATGTCTTGAACGAATACAAGACTTTTTTGCCTATTCTAACATGAATATGGTACTTGCCGATCCATGCAGTAATAATCCGGAATTAAGCATCATTGCCGATCTTGCTCTTTCCGTGCAAAGACCTCTGGCAATCAATAATTCTCCCAGTTTTAAACATATTCTCGATCGAACAAGAAGTTTCTGCTCGGAAGAAAAAAGTTTGTTAGAAATCTATCAAACAGGAATTATTCCCCAAGTTCCTTTATATAACGATCTATCGGAAGCAAGATTCATTATTGATTTTGAAAAGGCATTATCTACAAATAACACTCAAGGAATCAACAAAGATTCTAGTCTTAATTCCAATATTACTTTAAATCCTAGTGTAGAAAATAGATCACAATATGGAATCGCTGTATTTAAAAATATCGGAGACGTTCTCTGTAGCACACCGGTAGCCAGACAGCTTAAAGCCGATGAACCTAATTGCTTCATTACCTGGTATACTTCCCAAATGGGAGAGGTCGCCTTAAGAAACAACCCCGACATTGATGAATTGGTAATTTTAGATGATGATCCCGAAGTCTTAAATAATTCAATGGATCTTTTTAAAGAATTAAAACCTTGGAAAAGATTTTTTACTCCTGCTGCCTATATGAATTACAATGCATTACCAGGCGGTTCAATTAATAATGTCAAAGGAACTGTTTTTGGACTGGTTAAAGCCGGTGCCAAATTAAACTGGACTGTCCCCTTTGTTTTTACTCTAAAATTAACAGCAGAAGAAATTGCTGAAGCTAGAAATTATTGGAAGAGCTTACCTCCGGGAATAAAAATTCTAGTGGAAACCAGTTATCGTTCAGAACAAACTCCCTGGAATCAAGAATATTTGCAAGAAATGCTTTGGGAACTAAAGGATTTAAACCCTTACTTTATTTTTACTTCCAAAGAAAAACCTGAACTGCTTGAAGAATTTTTATCCGTTTATCCTCGGGCCTGCTGGTGTAATTTGCCTTTTAGATTAAATGCGGAATTATTTAATCTTGCTGACGCTTTTATTGGTGTTTCCTCTGGGATTTCTTGCTTAACATATTCCGACTACTGTCGACGAGATGTCCCCAGAATTGAAGTGACCAGAGGAGAACACTGGGGAGCGGCAGAACTAGATCATCATTCTGAACTATTTTTATGTTATTCCAAAAAACGTTTCAATGAAGCACTTAAAAATCTTGTAGCCAGACTATCCGGACAAGAATTAATTCCCGATTTTTCCAAACGTCTGAAAGCAGACTCCGGCTGCTGTCAATTCTGTGGTTCAGCAAGACTAGTTTCAACCGCAAGATTTAATTTCGTCGGTTGTTATGATTGCAAAGCTATTTTCAGAAAAGGTCCTGCTATCAACGGACAAAGCTATCCCCTTTCCATTAAAACAGTTAATGGTAGCAGCAAAGAAATAGGCTATAATGAGTTTATAAATTTAAATATTCCTCCCGCTTCACTTGATGAGATCCAAGTCAATTCCGGATTAGGTTCTATTGCCCAGTTGGCAGAATTCTTTGAAAAAATTGATTATCTGTTAAAACCCGCAGGTACTTTTAAATGTACAGTGCCAAATTTTGACAGTCTTTGTTCCAATGCTAAATTAAATAGCTGGGCATACTTGGATAAAGAAAACCCTTACTTTCATTTTAGCCCAAAGTTTCTCAAAGAATGCTTAATTCAAGCCGGTTTTGTAGTAGAAAGCTGTGAAACTGAAACACCACTGAATATGGAAGAAGAAACTTTGAATATTCTAAAAGGATCTAAACCCCTTGCTAGTCTGCAAGAACTAATTAAACTGCAGCAGGAAATTAAACTACGGGGAGCCGGGGAAATCATTCACCTCGTGGCTCGAAAAAGAGGAAATTTTAAGGGAAGAGTAAAAAATAAGCTTGCATCTAATGCCCAAGCAGTAGAAAATTCAATCAATAACAACTTGAAGTAGGCAATTAATGACTCGAGTACTAATCACAGGCGGCGCCGGATATATTGGTTCTATTCTTTGTGAGCATCTTTTAAATAAAAATTATCAAGTAACTGTTCTCGACTCTTTAATTTACGGAAATCATAATTTATTTCATTTTTGTAATAATAAAAATTTTAATTTCATTTTTGGAGATTCCAGAGATGAAAAAGTTTTAAAGAATTTATTAAAAGAGCATGATGTAATCATCCCGCTGGCTGCTATAGTGGGAGCCCCAGCTTGCGATCGCGATCCGCTACTTACTACTTCAGTAAATAAAGACGCAATTTTTTTGCTCAATAAATTAAGAAGTAAAGAACAATTAGTAATCTACCCCAATACAAATAGTGGCTATGGTACAAGATCTGGAGAAGTCTTTTGCACAGAAGAAACTCCTCTCGAGCCGATTTCACTCTATGGCACAACAAAAACTGATGCCGAGTTGGAAATTCTCAATTCTCCAAATGGCCTGACTCTACGTTTAGCAACTGTTTTTGGCACTTCCCCCAGAATGAGACTTGATTTATTAGTTAATACTTTTGTTTATGCAGCGGTAACTGAGGGTTGTATAACAATTTTTGAAAAAGATTTTAAACGCAATTTCGTCCACGTTCGAGATGTTGCCGATTGTTTTATTTATTGCATTGAAAATTCCGCTAAAATGGTCGGTAAGCCTTATAACTTAGGCTTGGATTCGGCAAATCTCTCCAAAGAAGAACTGGCGCTGAAAGTTCAAGAATTCATTCCTAATTTTTATATTCATTTTGCCGAATATGGAAGTGATCCCGATAAAAGAAATTATATCGTCTCCAGTGAACGCCTTAAAAACGCCGGATTTGAAGCAAAAAGAGGCTTGGCCGAAGGAATTCCTGAATTAATCAAAAGCTACCGGATGATTAAACGACTCTCCATGAGAAATGTCTAATGCTCAGTAACACCACAGCTGTAATTCTTGCTGGCGGATTTGGAACAAGATTAAAAGATGTTTTGCCTGATTGTCAAAAAGTAATCGCTCCCGTAGCGGGTCAACCATTTTTAAAATATATTCTCACACAATTAAATTCCTTTGGAATTAAAGAAGTAATTCTCTGTACAGGTCACTTGGCTGAGCAAGTTCAGTCAGAATTAGGAAATAAGTTTTTAAATCTTAATCTCTCTTATTCCGTGGAAGCTGAACCTTTAGGAACAGCCGGTGCTTTAGCTCAGAGTCTGAACAAAATTAAAACTGCGGATATTTTGGTTTTAAATGGAGATTCTTTTTGCGACACTGATTTTTCAGAATTCTATACTTGGCATAAAACTAATCACTGCAAAGCAAGTTTGCTTCTTTGCCAAGTCCAAGATACGGAAAGGTTTGGGAGTGTCATCTTAAAAAATAATCTAATTGAAAATTTTCAAGAAAAAGGCATTAATGGTCCCGGTTTAATTAATGCCGGTATTTATCTTTTTTCCAAAGAAATGCTACAGCAAATTCCTAAAAACAGGGCTTGTTCACTGGAAAAAGAGATGTTTTTATCCTGGCTAGACAAAAAAAACCTTAGTGGATATAAAGCAAAAGTTAATTACTTTATCGATATAGGAACACCTCAATCTTGGAATCAAGCAAAAGAAGTTTTTAGCAAATGGAATCTTGAAAAATGAAGTCTGACAAAAAAGCCCTTTTAAATATTGTGCAAAAATTCGATGGCACAGCGATTACTGTAATTGGCGATATCATGTTGGATCATTACATTTGGGGAACTGTCGGAAGAATTTCTCCGGAAGCTCCGGTAGTTGTGGTTAATGTCAAAAAAGAAGATTGGCGTTTGGGGGGTGCCGGCAACGTGGCAAAGAATCTTTTGGGATTAGGGGCAAAGGTATCAATTTCCGGAGTCCTGGGAGATGACGATTCGGGGAAAAAAACTCTAGAACTTTTTGCCATTGAAAATGCCAACATTGAAGGAATTATCATTAATCCCTTCCGGCAAAGTATCGTAAAATCAAGAGTCATCGCCCATTCTCAACAAGTGGTAAGAATAGATCGCGAAGAAGTAAAATTTATTTCAGAAGATGAAGTTAAAAGTATTGCCAAAACTAGCAATGGTTTTCTGAGCAAGACTCAAGGAGTAATTGTCTCAGACTACGGTAAGGGGACAATTTGTCCTGAATTACTAAATAGCTTAGCTCCCTCCTTTAAAAGTTTGATTGAAAAAAATGTTCCGATTGTGGTTGATCCTAAATCTCCTAATTATCCTCTTTATAAAAATGTAACTGTAATCAAGCCTAATAGAAGCGAAGCCAGTGAAGCTAGTGGTGTTCCGATAGTTGATCGCCAATCTGCTGCCCAGGCTGCAAGAATTTTACTGGACAAATGGCAATGCAAAATGGTGCTGATTACTCTAGGGGAAATGGGAATGGTCATTGTTAATTCACTGGATCCCAGTAAACCTTTTATTGAAGTTGATACCGCTGCTAAAAATGTTTATGATGTATCAGGTGCCGGTGATACAGTTTCAGCAGTTTTTACTCTTTCACTTGCAGTGGGTGCAAAAGCCGAAGAAGCTGCGCAAATTGCCAATTTTGCTGCCGGTGTTGTAGTTTCTGAATTAGGTACCGTGGCCATTGATAAAAATAAATTAATTGCCAGCATTAAGGAAAATGACAGTAGTCATTAGGAATAATTGAATGAATAAAAAAGTTTCCAATAAAGAAAATTGCATCAAAGAAACTTTAGAAGAAAGTTGTCGTGTTAAATCTGAAGTTATTACTCATTGCACCAATGATATTATTAGAGCTGCCGATCTGATCACTGCTTCCTATAAAAAAGGCGGGAAATTATTAATTTGCGGTAATGGCGGAAGTGCCGCGGATGCCCAGCATTTGGCATGTGAATTTGTCAGCAGATTGAGCAAAGATTTCCAACGCCCCGCTCTTGGTGCAATTGCTTTAACTACGGACACCTCATTTCTTACAGCTTTTCCTAACGATATTAATTTTGATGATATCTTTTTGCGTCAAGTCCAGGCACTTTGGAAACCGACTGATATTTTGTTTGGTATCAGCACCAGTGGCAACTCTGAAAATGTGATTAGGGCGATCAACGAAGCAAAAAGACTGGGTCTGCACACTATCGGCCTTGCCGGTCAATCTGGCAAAATGAAAGAACTCTGTGATATTTGCATCAGTGTTCCCAGCAACCAAAACCAACGCATTCAAGAATCCCATATCGCTATCTATCATTTGATTTGTTATTTGGTGGAAAGGGATTTGTTTGGGGAGTGAGAAAATAAACTACTGGAGCGCGAAGTTCTCGTTGAACCGCGGACGTCCTCGTCCGCAACCTGGATTGTTTTTCAGACAGAAGTCTCAAAGTTAACCATTAAAAAATTATTTTTAGACTTTGGAAATTCCTACCTTGCTACATTCCAGGTTGCGGACGAGGACGTCCGCGGTCCAAACGTATTTTATTTAATTAAACAATTTAAATGCAAGCAAAGAGCAAATGGAGCGCGGACTTTAGTCCGCTTAATACCGAATATTTTAGTTATGGTAAAAATAAGAGCTTGGTTACAAGCGGACTAAAGTCCGCGCTCCGAACGCTTACAAAATTATCTCCGCCCCCGGAGCATTCAACCGAATACTAATTTCCTGATCCTGCTCGAAAGCAGATCTAATTTTGTTGTGCCTTTCCGGTGGAGCAAACAACAAAAGAAATCCCCCACCCCCTGCTCCTAAAAGTTTACCGCCAATCGCTCCAAAATCTCTAGCTCGTTGATACATTTTATTAATCTGCTCATTGGAGACATCAGTTGCCAGGGACATTTTTGCCAGCCAAGCTTCGTGCAACAGTTCCCCAAAGGGCGTCAGAGATCCTGCTCCATTTAAAATATTCCAACCTTGATCCACCATCTTTCTCATTTTGTGAAGAGTATTGATATTGCTGTCCATTCTTTTTAATTGAGAAGCTACAGCATCGCTTGCTCTTCTGGTAATGGTTGTAAAGAATAATAAGAGATGAGATTGTAACTCTTCCATACGTACGGGAGAAATTGGAACTTTTTGCACATTGATTGAATCTTCGCTGATAAATTCGATCAAATTAAAACCACCCACAGCAGCAGTAGTTTGATCTTGGCAACCGACATTTTCTTTTAAAATGTTGCGCTCAATGTGAATTGCTTCATACGCAAGCTGAGTTCCGCTTACTACTTGTCCTTTGAATTTATGGAGTGCCTGCAGCAAACCTACTGTAAAAGTAGAGCTCGATCCCAGTCCGCTAAAGGATGGTAAATCTGCAACGTTATGCAGCTCCACATCCTTATCAATTCCACAAAATTTAAGGCAGGCTCGATAAACTCCGTGTTGAATTTCATCTAAATTTTTTACTTGCTCCACTTGCCGGTAAGAAATTCTGATCTTGTGATCAAAGAGTTTACTTAAAAAAGTATTTGCCGTAACATAAGAAAACTTATCAATGGCAGTCGCTAGTACCGCACCACCACCATGTTTTAAGAAATATTCGGGATAGTCCGTGCCTCCTCCAAAAAAACTTACTCTTAAGGGAGCACGGGTCATTGTCAGTTGTTTTAACATAATTACATCTAAAATGTTTGCTATTTGGCCTTGCAAAATATTAAAAATAGAATAAATTCAATATGTTGTCAATGAATTTAAGGCTCTGCTTATTTTGACAAATTTACTCAAATAACGTATTCTACAGATTTTAAATCATGTTTCTTCGCTGAGTCAATTGATGTGCGCTTTAAACTTAAAAGTATCTAATAACATTGGAAATGATCGCTCCTCTCCTTCTGCTCCAACAAGTTCTGAGCAAAGCAAGTACACATCTTTACTGGAACAAGAAGTTCAAAAATTTTTAACTGAAAAAAAATTATCCTTAAACGATCTAAAGCTTCCCGAGAATCAGGCCAGACGCGCAGAATTAATGGAGAAACTAAAAGAATTTCAAGAGAACATTCGTGAAAGACAATTGCAAGAGCAGAAAGAAGCAAAATGGTATCATCGCGCCTGGCATATTTGTCTTGGCGGTTTAAGTTATGTTCCAAAATTTGCTGAAATAATAATTGATTTGGTCGGAGGCACTATTGCTGAAGCTATAGGATTTTCTAGAGGTCTAGCCAGTTCCAGGAACCCGCTAGAAACTGCCAATGCGGCCGGAGAAAAATGGATCTCTGCAACAAGAGAATTTTTTAATAAAGATCTGCCGCAAATCATTAACAGTGCAGGAAAATTTTGCGGTTATAAATTTAACGTAAAGGGCCTATCCATTTTTGGAGACGATCAGCAATTTGCCAATATGGGAGATTTTTCCCTGGCGATGGCGCTTCATCCTTTTAGTCCGATCGGAAATGCAATCATCGAACCGGGTTTTGAGTTAATTGATCTTGCCTACGATGAGGCTGTTCGGGGAGTTATCTATTTAACTAGCGGCGAAGAACTATCTCACCAAGATTTAAAACAGCTCCAAGAAACAGATCCCTATTTTAAATGGGGGAAAAGATTTCTTTGTTTGGGGGAAGGATCTGCGGCCCTGGCAATTCTCCTGGCAAGCGGAGGTGGAACAACAATGACTTCCTCGCAAAGAGGAACTGCTGCTTTAAAAGCCCTGGGAATTTCTCTGAGCATGTCCACCGTCACCTCAGTAGCACAAGAATTAATCGATGTTAAGGAAACTAATTATGAAAGATTTTGGGATAATCTTTTCTCCGGTGGAATGAGAAGTTTATTTTTCATGGGAGGCATGTCCCTTGCCAGCAGCGGTTTTGTTCGGGCACGTTTTGGAAAACTGCCTCAGACTTCAAACGAACTTGCTTATCAGAAAATTATTAAACCGGATGAACTGAAGCATTTACAAAAAGTTTTAAAACAAGCCAAAACTTTAACTGCCGCAGTTGATTTTTCTGATAGCCAAAAAGATTTAGCCGATTCCATAAAAGTTCTGGATCAAATATCTTTTGATAATAACGAACAAGTAACTGGCGCCTTCATGCAGATTGCCGTATCTTGCTGGGATGCAGCAGATTATGAACAGGCAACAAAAAAATCCACATCGTCCGATACAAACCAAAATTATCCGCAGCTTCCAACACTCAGCGGCAAAAAAATCAATTTAGAAATTAACGGCCTCATGGTCAATGGTGAATTTTCTGAAGATGAAAGTATTTTTTATGTTGATAATCAGGAACAGGTAATTGAAATTTTTCTTGCTGCCCAAATAGATAATCGAGAATTAAGTTACAATGATGCTCAGAATGTAGTTGCTTACTTCGATCCTCGTTCCAATTTAATTATTACTCCCAAAGGAACGGATCTAATAACAAATTCCTACCTGGAGCATGAAAAAGCACACCGCCATGGCGCTTCCGAAGTAGAAGCCTATTTAGCTCAAGCAAATTATCTTCATCAACACAATCATCAAATGATTTTTAGCGAGCAAGGGCTTTTTGTCAAATATGCTCCCTATGCCAAACTTCCTTTAAGAAGCGATATCGAAAAATATGTCGCACATAATTATCAAGGGAGATCACTTCTTGCTGCAGCAAAACAAATACCTCCCGCTTCTAAAATTGAAGAGTATCAAAGAACTATCAAATCCTGGTTCGATCAAGAATTACAGGGATTAGCAGAATTTACAAAAATTCCTGTTCAGAGTCTGGCCTTAAAAAAGAGTTCTCAGACAGAGTATTTTCCAATTTTATGTATGCTTTGTGCTGAGTCTTTAGGAATAGATTTGCAACAAATTAAACCCTTCGTGGTTGCTTTAGAATTAATCTCTCGCTCCGAACAAAGTTTTACAGCAGCAAATTCTTCCGGAACTCCTGTAATTAATGCTGATTTCTTTGCTTTTGCCGCTTTTAGAAATATTGCTGCAACAGATTCTAATATCTTAGTAAGTAATTGGACCAAGCTTTTGGCCGATGCTTGTCTTAAAAGAGCTGCTGCCGGAATTAAGAAAAAGAGTTCAACGACCTCATCTCAATCAGCTACTGAAGATTTGTTTGAAATCAACCAAAATTTTGATGTCAGTCTAATGGAATGTGCCTTGCTTGCTCCTCTTGCTTTTTTGGAACCTAGTAGAAGAAGTCTTTTAGAACCAACATTGAAAGCAACAGCAGGTTATTTAGGACAGGCAAAATCCATTATTGGCGATCTTTTAAATAACAAAAAAGCCCCAGCTAATTATACTAGTGTTTTTAATCAAGAAAAGGCGGTTGCCGATGCTGCCTTAAATCTTGGGCTTGCCAGAAGACAAATTGAAATTCTTCCGGAACAATCTTTACTTTTGCAATTTGTAAAAATGCTGCAAACGGAATTTGAAAGAATAACTTTTACTAGACAACAAATTGTTCTTCCTCAAGCAAAAGTTAAACCCTTGCTGATAGATGAAACAAGGGTTTTGAAGAGAATCCAAGAGATCTCTCGAATAACTTTTTTAGACAATCGTTTTTTGGAGTTGATCAATTTATGGGGAGAAGAACAAACTAGTATCCAAAATTCGCCCTTTCTTTTAGCTTGTTATGTATCCAATTTAGATTCGATTGCTAATCGCGAACGAATGAATTTATTTCATTCTGAACATAAAGTAGTCCACAATCAGTTAATACAAAGTGTAAGGGGGAAAATAAGTCTTTTTTCCGAAACAGAAATATTACAAATTATAAGTGGTTTTGGAATTTTCGATGATTCTTATGATCGCACTTTTTTTTTAGAAGTCTTAGCAAGATTAAAAGACGCAGTAGGTATAGCTAACTCGACGCAATTGGGACAAATTGCTTCAGTGCTTTTATATTATAATTATTATGATCAACAGATCGCCGATCAATTAATCGAAAAATTTTTGAAGGATCCGAACTTTAGAGCAAAAGATTTATCAAAAATTACAGCTTTTGCAGCTCATTTTCAACATCAAAGCGAACTTTTATTGAATGCTTCTGAAAATATTTGTAAAGATCTAATAACAAAGTTTAAAAGTAACAGAAAAGAAGAACTCCTTAGAATCGCACTGGGCATGCTCCGCTATTTTTCTCTTATTGGTAAAATTGAATTAGCAAAAAATATTTTAGATCAACTTAATATCTCTACTGATGATATTAATTATGAACATACTCGATTTATTAGCAACTTAGTTGGAGTTTATTGGCTAACTTATGGTCATAAACCAGAATTTATTGATTACCAGCATCCAAAAATCTTGGAATATTCTTTAAATCATGAAAATTCAACTTTTGAACAAGATGTTTTAATTACTATCAGGGATTTGTTTGATCAAAAAGATGTCATAATCGAAAGCCAATTCTCTAATTTTCCTTTTGTTGATGATTGTCGAATGAGTTTTACCAATCAACAGCCGGCCACAATTGTTATTGAATGTGACGGCGATTGGGTGCACTATATTAATGGAAAAATAGATCAAGGACTACTTGGTTCCTCATTGCAAAAAGATTTAATTTACACAAGAGAAGGAACGATCGTTGTGAGAATTCCTTATAGCCAATGGCAAAAATGCAAGAACAAAAAAGCCAAAAAAACATATTTAATGTCTCAAATTGCCGGCAAGATTGCTCCGGTTAGTGTAAAAATCTCTGAATTAAAAACTGAGGGAATCGGCGAGGAATCGGCAACTACTATCCCTCTGTCACTAGTTAATCCTGCTGAATTAACAGGACAGGCCGTCGTTAAATATAGCTCTTCCTCGGCTACTCCGGCACCAATAGTTAATAAAACAATAATTGGACAAGAAATAGTTCCTCCAAAACCCCAAGATACAAATCGAAAACTTTTAGGAGTTAATACTGAAAGAATTAAAAATATT
>CAYOOT010000054.1:15421-19036 GCA_964405665.1 uncultured Bdellovibrionales bacterium
TGATTGAAGAAATCCTAACTTCTTCTCGGCAAAAACAAGAGAAGCCGGCAGCCGGGAATGAATTAACTGAAACAGCTGAAGACTCAGTTGAAGACGAAGGAACATTAATCAGTGAAGAAGAGCTAAAAAAACTAACCGATTATGCTCCATTATTTTTACAAACTTCCCCTTTCTTTCAAGATTTACCAAGCATAATTTCAATGATTCAAGGTAAAAACATCGCGGAACTTAATGCAAAATTACTTGCTCAATCAGAATTAAATAGAATCACTTGCTTAGGAAATAGGGAGTTTTATGAAGCTTTTATTCAACTAATCAGCAATATCTCTGTCGAACAAACTTTTGCTCAATCACGGGAACTATGTCAAAAATTGTTTGGTTTGGAGGCCGGGAAGCAATTGGCTGAAACAACTTTTATTTCTTTGATTAATAATCTAGCTCTTTCCTGGTCATACGCAGCGAATACTTTGCTCTTAAAATCAATTCCTTTGGGCAAAGCTGAATCCACTGCCGAATTGGAAGAAAATATTAAAAATCCTGATGATTTGAAATTATTGCAGCTTTTAACTAAAAATTATCCAACAGAAAAATTTCCGGAAGTTTTAAGATTAATGAGATGTTATGAAAATGTATTTTTTATTTCAGGACAATTTAGAGAAGCTTTTAATCTTTCTCTGGTAATTAATATAGTGCTTGATGATTTATTGAAATTGTATGGCGAATTGCATAATGACGCAAAAACAGAGCATCAAAAACAATTAGCAAAACATTCTTTTCCCCCTCCAAATAGCCCAGCATTCGATAATATGCCTGGTGAAAAAAAACCTATGGCTCGCCTGCATTCTAAAATTCTTAAAGATTTTGAAGCTAAAATTAAATCCATAGGAATTTTAATCACAGAATTATCTTCAATAAAAGCTAATGGCAAAAAAGATCGCAGCAAAATATTAAACTTTCTGGCCTACAAAAAACAACCGGCATTAGTCTTGGAATATTATCGACTGGCAAGTATGCAAGGCGAGAATCAATGTGCAGCGATAGTCTACAAACTTCTTTCCGGAAATTTTATTTTTACTGCAGAGGAATTCCATCTGCTTTACGAAGGAGAACCTGATTCAACCTTAAGAGAAGCAATTACTTTGTTAATGCTTGGTGGTGAAAAAGACAAAGTTCAAGCAATAACCTCCCAACTTTATGTTGATTGTACAGTATATTTTGGAGGATGCATTGATACAATAGCTTATATTTTTAAACAGGGAACTGGAGAAGAACTGCAAGCACTAATTCTTGATTTTAGAATAAACCATCGTTTAATAGTAGATGCTTATTTATCGCTTGTAAGTGACTATAAAAATAATAAAAATCTCTGTCTGGCCGTAAGAGCACGCAGAATTTGGGATTCAATAAGAATTGATGACTCTGAAAGTACATATAATTCTAAGCTAGAATACGGTTTTCCTAGTCCTCAACAACGTATTGCGCCAGCTCTTCAACCGCAACGTATCAATCTTAATGAACCTGATGAAACTATAATAAAAATATTAATTGATCCTTGCTTAGGCATTATTACACCTGCAACAACAAACAAAGTTTTTGGTGCTGGCACATTTCATATCCAAAATAGATTCGCAATCAGTACTTCTGCTTTTTTATCGGAAAATCCTGTAATTTTTCAACCATCGGAATTTTTAGATAATTTATCCATTTCACCTCATGATGTCAGGATCTCTCGTGCAGAAAGATTGTCTATTATCAATTTGGATCAAATGCCTGATGTCCGTTATGTGCTTAATGAATTATTCAGATTTAGAGAAGCAAAAATGAATTTAATAATTAACGAAATAAATTTTAGCACAATGGAACTACAAACTCTTGATTCAGCTCAACAAGAAATTCTAAACTCTTTGTGTCAAGTAGTTTTTGCAAATCAAATAATACTCTATTTAAAACGCGCTTATAATATCGATTTGAATATTTCTGAAATAGAATTGGAAAATCAAAATCGTCACTTACTTGCACTTCTTCCCCAAAGTGAAAAATGGCATCCGGAAACCAGAGAGTATTTTAATAGTCTAAGGTACTTTAGTGGACCATTTCTTAGCCAAAGAGTACAAAGAAACAAACCTTAATTCCCTTTATTCGACGGCTCCCAAAGTTCTATCCTTTTACCTAAAAAATATTGATACCAAGCTTGAAGAATCGACAAATTAACTACAATAAAAAACAAAGGTATTTTGAAAAAAATTAATTTTCTAAAAAACCTGATTCTAAATGCCAAGTAAGCAAAAAGGTGAAAATAAATTATGGCATATCCTAAGTTAGCAAAAAAAACTTGATCGGAAAAAGATAGAAAAACTGCGCTGAGGCTGCCACTTATCCAAAAAAAGGGCACTAACCACCGACAAAGTTTATGGCTAAAAATTTGCCAGGAAAATAAACCAAATTTAAAGGGATTTAAAAGTTCTTTTGATTTAAAAAAGGTATTCAGTCCTCTTAAAACAGTGCGCACTTTTCTCTTGAATTCTGCTTCTTCCGTAGCTACTGCCCGGTAACTGCCAATCACATCAGGAGCATGTACTCCGCGATATCCTTTTTTTATGGCTTCAATTAAAAGCGAAAAATCACTAGGCAAATCCACTCGTAGGTTTTGAGCCAACTCTTTTCTCACGGCAAAGCCAGAACCACTTAAACCAACTAAAGAGTTAAATTTAGATTCCAAGGAACGAAGAGCCATTTCATATTTAACATAAAACCCCTCGCCACTACTTTCACCGGCATCCGTAACAACCCGATCAACGCTACTCACCGCTCCTACTTTGGGATCAGAGAAATATTTAACAAAATTATCTATAGCAGATTGTTCCAGCATTATTTTAGCATCGCTAAAAATAATTATTTCTCCCTGAGCAAGTTCTAAAGCAGCTTTTTGCGCATGCTCTTTGCCACTTCTTTTTGCCAGGCTAAGTAGCTCCACTCCGTTATCTGCATACTCTTTAACGATTTCATCAGTTCCGTCATTACTGCAATCAGAGGCTACAATTATTTGCACCGGAAATTCTTTTAAAGGTTTTCCGCAATAAGTTTGGCTTAAAGTGTTTTCTAATTTTTCTCTAATAAATTTAATTTCATTGTAAACTGTAATAATTATTGTCAGGGAATATTGTTTATTTTCTTTATTGGCAGTGTTTTTATTTACTTTTAAAATAATTATGAGCCAAAGAATTAATGGATAACCAAAATAAGCATAAAAAACAAAAGCAAAAGAAAGAGTTGTTAACTGCTCTAACATAATATTTTCCTAATTTCTTCAGCTACTTTTTTCTGCACAAACTTATTGATCTCAAAATGAATGGGCAAGGTCACGATACTCTTGGCAACTTTTTTTGCTTGCGGGATCTCTTTAAACACTAAATAATCACGTAATTGCGGATAAGTCTCCAAAGTTTCAGGATAGGAAAAGCTCAAGCCGTATTTAGATAATTTCTTAATTAGCTCTGCTCTCTTTCCCTGCTTGCTAATCAAGATTGGATAGCGCAGTAAAATATTTTCTTGATCGGCTTTTTCCTTGCCGTATAAATCTATAATATCTAAACCGCTTAAATAAAAACACCAAGA
>CAYOOT010000055.1:0-18994 GCA_964405665.1 uncultured Bdellovibrionales bacterium
TTCTCTTACGCCCTGCAAAATGTTCTTACTGCTTTCTTCTATAGAAAATTTTCACCAATGTTAATTACGGCATTAAGAGGCTTGTCGCTGGGAATCACAATGTTGCCAGTTCTTTGGTTAGTTGATTCTCAAAAGTTTAGCAGTCTCCAGCTCAAAGAAAATTTTCTAACTTTAATTATTGCTTCTTCCTCTTGTGCATTAAGTAACACTGCTGCCGGTAAATCCTATAGTTATATTAGTGTAGGATTAGCCGCCGCTTTTCAAGAAAGTTTATTTGTTCTGGGAGTTTGTTTGGCCAGCGTCTATATGTTTGAGGAGAAAATTGTTTTAATGCAGGTTCTAGCGATTATTTTTCTTATTTTTGGAATTTATTTATCATCTATTAATACTAAAAGCCTTTCTTTACAGTTTGATGAAAAAACTCTTAAAGGACTTTTCTATTGTCTATTGTTTGGTGCTTTGCAGATAATAAGCTTTACCAATATGTCAAAACTTTCCCGGGCAACAGATCCCTTTTTAGCCGCTTACTTTTGGGAATTTACGATCGGTTTATTTGCTTTATTGTTTTATTTTCTGATCAATAAATTCAATTTCAAAAAAGAAACAAGTGTAACATCAAGGAATTTTCTGGGAATATTAGTTGCCTCATCTCCAACGGTCATTGGAACAGCCTGCATTGCTGTTGCAGCAACGCTGGGGCCAGTCTCCATTATTTCAGCGATTCTTTCCGGTGTGGTAGTTTTTTGTTCTTTGTTTGCTTATTTCCTTTATAAAGAAAAGCTGACAATTCAACAAATTGCGGGGATGGCAATAGTGGTGGTTTCTATAGTTTTAATTAACCTTTTTAGCTCTCATTAAAATAACCTGTCGTTGCTACGACAGGAAGTTTTATTTCATTTTCAAACTTAACAATGGTGGCGTAATTAGTGTAGTAATAATCACCATAATAACTACTGCGGCGTAGGTGTGTTGATCAATAATGGAAACACCACTTACTTTTAAATTCATTCCAATACTTGCAAAAATCAAACCTACTTCTCCCCGAGGAATCATGCCGATTCCCACGGCCAAACGATCGATTGATTTATTAAATATTCCAAGGGCACAAGCAAGTTTTCCAATAATTGCAACCAGTGTTAAAGCCAAGGCAAAAAAGATAATGTTAGTGTTTCCTAGCACAGTTAAGTCAACTTTTATTCCCATCAACACAAAAAATATCGGTGTTAAAAAACAAACAAGAGGGTGAATTAAGTCTTCCATCTGCATGTTTTCTTTGTGATCGGGAAGTTTTTCAAAATGAAACGGTTCTAAAATTAATCCGCCGGCAAATGCTCCAACAATCGGAGCAAGACCCACTATAGAAGCAAGATAGGCAAAACCAAAACAAATTGCCAAACTAATACAGAGTCCGCTTCCTTCGCTCTTTAAATTTCTTCCCAAAGCAAAGAATTTGGGGAGTAGTAAATTTCCAATAATAGCTGTTACTACAAAGAAAAGTGCCGCCTTAAGAATACTGATACTGATTACAGAAAGCTTTAATGCTTGATGATCATTGGCTGCGGTAATAATATTAGAAACTGTGGTGAGAACTATTAATCCCAGAACATCATCAATTACGGCTGCTCCCAGAATTATCTTTCCTTCGTTGCTTTGTAATTTACCAATATCTTTTAAAACTCGTGCCGTAATTCCCACACTGGTGGCAGTAAGAGTGGCGCCAACAAAAATGTGTACCAAGTTGGAGGCTTCCGGTAGAAAATAGTAAGAAACAAAAGCTCCCATAATAAAAGGAGCAATCACACCCAAGCAAGCAACTATTGTCGAAGATATTCCAACTTGGAGCATATCGGAAACTCTTGTTTCCAATCCCACGCTAAATAAGAGAAGCATCACTCCTAGTTCACTTAAAATTTCCAGTTCATGAGAGTGCTTGAGAAATTCCAAACCATGAAAACCAAGCAAGCCTAAATTGCCGATGAAGATACCAATTAAAATTTCTCCCAAGACATTAGGAAGCTTGAGCCTGGCAATTATTTCACCGCCAATTTTTGCAGCAACAATGATGATCAAAAGAGAAAGTAGTAGAATATCCATGACGTAAAATTATTTCCCTCTTTAGCCACCTGCCGGAATCGAACCGGCGACTTGCGGTTTACGAAACCGCTACTCTACCAACTGAGTTAAGGTGGCAAAATACTTAAAATAGTAATTTACTCTAGTGATATTTAATTTATTGAGAAAGAAATTACAAGTTTATTTAATTTTAGATAAATCAATTCCAAATACTCTTCTAGCAAATTCTTTAGCATCCATCACATCAAAATCAAGTTGGGATCGATCTCCGTGACCAAAAATCATATAACAGGCAAAAATTTCAATAGCATTTATTAAGAAGATACTTGCTGGAATTCGTAGGATGTTTACTGTAATTGATTTGCGGATAATTGGTTTGGGTAAAGAAGAAATATCGGACTGATAAAAACGTTTGGTCTCAGAATCGGAAAAAGCTAAGGATAAAAAATCATAAAAGAAATCGTAGCAATTTTTGCCCAGAGAATACTCATCTTTAGCGACAAGAAAATTTTTTTTCGGCGATCCTTGAGGAAAAAATTTGATGAATTTGTTTTTATGAAAAAGAACATAAGCTGTATCATTTGAAGTATCATGGTGAAGATAAAGAGAACTGAGTATGGCAAGATAATGATTGGCAACTTCGATCATCTGGTCTGATTTGATATCATGTTGTTCGTTATTGAGCATTAAAGAAATGCACTTAGCTAATAAAGAAGCATCGCTAATTTCTTGAGGTAGAATTTCTGTTTCATCTCTAAACATTCCCATTGCTGCAGTAAGAGGAACATTTTCTTCAATAATAATTTCTTTTAAATATTTTCTCTCGTGATTGATAATTCACTATCAATTGTTACTTGTTCCTCCCAAGCAGGACTTTTAAAAGTTAGAACAATGTAAAATTCCAGTGCCGCAGCAATTTCTTTTAGAGTTACTTTTAAAAAAGGTTCTATTTTGTTCTTAGTTTCTATTGATAATATTTGAGCAACATCAGCTATGGCCAATCCTTTTTCTATTAAAAGAAAATGAATTAAATCTATTAATCGATAAGGTAATTGTTGTTGAATTAAATTTAATATTTGAAAAAATTCTGTCCACTCCCCACCCTTTTTCAGATGTAATTTTCTTATTTCTTGATATTCTGGATAATAAAATACCTCCATCATTTTTTTAACGACTACTAATAATAAATCTTTGTTTAATAATTGTAAATACTCAGTACTTGTTTGTCCAAGACTGCGATCGTGATGCAAGTTTGCAAGTATTTCTTCTTGGGTTCGATCGTCATTGCTAACAAAGCGATCTGTTGAAACTATTTTGCCCTGTCCCAGTCGCCTTTTAATATAGTGGCGGATCCTTGCAAGAGGTAACTCATGTAGTTCATAACCACAGGCAATTTTTTCAATATAAAATGTAATAATAATATTTCTAATCTCATTAGGATCTGACCTAAAAAATATTTGACACATCTCTCTTGCCCTGTTCTCAATTAACGAGGATAGTCCTTCAGAAACTCTAGTAGCAGCTGCCTCTAGTCTTTGTCTGCGTACGTTATCAATTTTAGCTTCCAAAAATTCTGAAGAATCTCCAGGAAGATAGTTGTTAGTAACCCAGTTTCTTATTTGTGTAATATTTGGTTCCGAAACCGCGGCTCTTTCGGAATTTCCAAGGAATAATAAGGAAGATATTACGCCACG
The DNA here is from genome assembly GCA_964405665.1 of uncultured Bdellovibrionales bacterium. Classification (GTDB taxonomy): domain Bacteria; phylum Bdellovibrionota_C; class UBA2361; order SZUA-149; family CAZDWZ01; genus CAYOOT01. Next base: position 3,768 of record CAYOOT010000055.1, read on the forward strand.
TGAATCAAGCTCTCTTTCGGCAATTTTTTTCAGGATACCTTGAGCACTTTGCCATTCATGAAATTCCAAAATCGTTCCACTAAAATCAAGATAAATTCCATACTCTTTTGCTTGCTTGGCGGCTTCCAGCCAAGCTTCAACTTCATTTGCAATTCTATGATTTAACCTTCCTTCCAATTGTTGTCTTTTGTGCGTTGCTTCATGGCGGGCAAGGATTGGGAGAATAAGACGTTTTACTCTTTCTTGGCTACGTTCAGTCAGAGTGTTTATGCTAACATCACTTGCTAAAATATCTTGAACGGGAGGTAGATAGTAAACTCCTTCCTGGGGGTCAAAAAAAGCAAGAACAGAAGATGATTTTTTATGTATTTCTCTTTTTCTTTCTTCGCTGACAACATTCCAACCACCTTCATTATCAATGTGTCTATTGATAAATATTTGTCTTAGTGCAGAAAGTGAAGCAGTTTTTCTAGTATTTCTTATGGTTTGGATAGAAGTGTCATCAGCTAAGGAATTAGTTGAGGTATTATTATTTAAAAGGACACTGGCAGCAAGAGGATCTTGAGAAATTTGTGAAGTGTCGCTTGGAGCTTGGTTCCCACGGAAGATCCCCCTGATTTGCCTACTGTCAATTTCTACAACAGAAGTTCTTGCGTCTGATGTTATTCCAGCAGATCCAATTATTATCCCAAATCTTAAAAGCTCCTCTTCATTATTTTCTGCCATGATTGGAAAATGTTGCCTTGAACTTTCTCCGTTTAAATCAATGATTAGATCGTGAGTTGTTGAATTTTGATCCATGAATATTAATCGAACAACATTATGCTGATCTGCACCGGAAAGAATTTGCTTAATTAAGGGTCTATGCCTTTCTGGAATCGATGCTCTTATTTTTTCTAAGTAGTTTTGTTCTACTTCTTGGATGTTTTTAATCTCAGGATGATCTTCTCTAAGATGGGGTAAAATATCTGTAGTTAAGAAAAAATTATCATCACAAAAACTTAAAATCTGAGTTAAAAAAGTGATAGTCTCCAGCAGCCCTTTTTTGTTAACTGCGGAAAGTGAATTAATAATTTTTATGGCCAGGTCAAAATGAGGATCTCTCTGGAATTGATTCTCTAGCAGTTTGGCAAAGGGAAGTTTTAAAACATTGATTGTTCCTATGCTGATAATATTAGCTTTTGGTTGTAATGCTCGAACTAATTGTGCACTTCTAAGATAGCATTCTTCCGGATGGACTTTGCCTCCTCTGCTTTTTAAAGCAATCCAGAATCTTTGCAGAAAATCATATAAGTCAAGTTTGTCTCTAATTTGTTCTAACGGATAAAGATCTTCTGTAGGATCTAAAGTTTCTGCAATCACAGGTTGATTTTTTTGCTCTCGTTTAAAAGAAGCCAAGCTTTCTCGTAATTGCGCTTCTAGCGTTTTTTTCAATGCTGACTGCGCACGCGCTATTAATTGTCTTTGCACTACAAGATCAACAATAGGCTCTCTTTCTTGTTGTGACAGTTCTCGGTCATCTATAAGATGACCAATAACAAATGAAATATGTGATCCGCCAGGACTTTGAACGGCATGAGCTGTTCCTCGATGATCTTCAATAGCATAGGGTACTCCGGTAAGAGCTTGTGTTACACCACTAGAAGTAACAACTCCTGAATCTCTTATTTCCCAAGGCATTGTATAAACAAATTGACCTATTTCGCCTTCTGGATGAAGTGGTAGTACTACAAGTGGTACTACATGTGTGTGCATTTTTTGTGCTTCTCGCTGATCATCAAAAAAATGAAAAGCAAAATAATATCTTTGACCGCTCTCATTTTTTATATACAAACCTACTTGCATTCGAGCAAATTTAAATCCTGTTCCTTTTTGAATATCCCAATGAAATAACCACGGAGTATCTGGATTGTTTAAACAATTTAGGGCCCAGAAGCTATATAGTCTTAATGCTTGAAATAAGTAAGAACCATCTTGCTCTTGCAAAATGCCTCTCTTGACTTCAGGTATTATTGTTTGTTTATCTGCTTCGATTTTAGTGGGAATGTGTTGTCGCAAATTTTTATCTGAATCAGCAACTGGCAGAATAAATTCCACTTCCACATGTGGAAAAGCTCTTTCGTTAAGTGAGCTGGATTCTTGGTTGCTGACATGAACTATTCCTCCTAAGTTTTCTGCTAACAAATCTAATGTTGGTCCAAAAATTCCTTTACTTTTATCCGGGCGTGCCGAATCCAATTCTAAAAATTTTGGTTTCCTGCTATCTGGCGTTAAGGATTTAATAAGTTTTTGTGGTAATTGTCCTGAATTGGAAACTCTGATGCAAATTGCATTTCCCACTTCTAACGGCAGTAAATCAATGTAAAGTATTATTTGTTCTGTGTTGGGTCGTTGATTTTGTTTAGCTAATGAGCTAGCGATAGAAACACTGGCAGTTAATACTGCTATTTCTATCATGCCTCGCAAAATCTTTGGATTAGCATTGATAATATATTGGGGCGTTAAACTAGCTGGGCTTAAAGAATTATCAAAAGTTCTCATTACTCTAAGAGGCAGTCTTTTGTCATTTACCTGAGGATTTTCTGTAATTACAAAATCATATTTGTAATTAAAGTCCACATCTCTTTTCAGTAAGTCCGTTAGTTCCCAAGCTGGATTGATTTCAAATCCTTTCCAATTTTCTCGAAGCATTTCTATGGTAAATTGAATTTTACTAACAATGGAATAAATATTTTCTTTTATTTCCTGAAGTTTATCTAAATTTTTATCTTCTTTTTCTAATTCAGAAATTAGTGCGGAACATTCTTCATAAGATTTTAAAATAAGATTTAATAATTCCAGATATTCATTGACGGCAAATTCAAGCAATTCTATTGAAATTGGAGCAAGAAAATGTTCCCTTTCTATCTGGCTATTTTTGCTCAGAAGAAAGCTGTGAATACTTACTAAAACCAGTATTTGCTTGTTGAATTGATTGATTCTATCTTGGACTTGCTGTGAATAATATTTAGCAAGGTTACTAAAAATATTTCCGATTGTATTGGAAATTATAAATAATGAATATGGTCCTGGTTGATTCAATAGTTGACTGCTACAAACATAAATTTTTATTTTGCGATCAACTTCTTCTTGTTGTTCTTGGGAAGAAGCAATGGCAATTATCTTTGATAAAATTAATTGGTTAATTAAGTTTTTATTATTTAAGACAGCTGAGCTGCTTGTTAATTTAAAAGAAGATTGTTTTTTGCAAATATTAATGCCAAGAAGAGCAGCTTGAGCGATTTCCGGAGTCTTAAAAAACTCAATCGCTACTTGATCACCAAAAGCATTTGCCAACGCTGTTCTGAGCAAATCGGCATCTTGTCCGTTCCCATTTTTTAAAATTTCAAGGATTAATTTCTGAAACTCATTTTTTAAGTCTTGATTAAGAGTGATCTTTAAATTATTAGCGATAATTACAAGACTGGCAATAACTGAGGGATTTTTCTCCACTAGAGCAGCTTTAATACCTTTAGTCAGCGCTTCTGCTATACTTGCATGATTAAAATGTCGAGCACTTCTTTGTGAATTTGGCTCTAAGGAAAGAGCAAAGTCGTTTTCTTTAGCAAAAGCAAAAAGTTCATTAAAGAGATAACTATTGCCTTCTTCCAAACTCTTGTAGAGCCTGTTTTCTAAAGTATTTTTTACTTTGGGAGAATCCAAAAATCCGCCATTGAGTTCATAGCCTCGTTTTAATATTTGTCTGGCTATTTCCAAATCATCTTTTTTAGTTAGTATGCCAATAACTATCCTTTGGTTTAATTTGATTTCTTCATCTGTTGTTAGATCGGCAGCAAGGGCAAACTCTTCTGCTAATTTGAAATTACCTTGTTCAATGGAAAGTTGATAAGCTTCAGCACATACTTCTTTTTGTGCTTCAGGGGATAAACGTCTATATAAAAGATTATTTATTGCAGTTGAAGAATCTCTTTTTCTTGCATAATGAAGGACATATTTCTTTGCACTATCGGAAATGTGATGTGAATCAAGAATCATTTCCTGAATTTCAAATCTAGCTAAGAGGGAATTGGCTTCATCAATTTGATCGTGAGTTATGAGGAAGTCTATAGCTTCTTCTTGTATGATTCTTTGTTCTTTGAAACTTAGAGCTGTTTTTGGAAATTCCATCAAACGATTGGCTTCGGCAAATCTGCCTACCGTAAGCAGTTCTCGATAGCAATAGTGCAGGGCCGTATAAAAATTACCTTTTTCTGGAAGTTTGCTGGGGAAGCTTTCTTTTCTTTCTTTCAATAAAGCCAATGCCTGATCGACATTTAGTGATTTTAAAAGATCTCTAAAAGCTTGTCTATAAAATCTTGGATAAAAACGATATTTATTTTCTAATTCTCTTGCTTTCTCTGTTTGGGAATTTTCTAAAAGAAAAGAATAAGCGTTGGTGATGGATCTACCAATCTGTTCCTCGGAAATATCTTCTGGATAACTAGCTTCCAGTTCTTTTGCAAACTTAAAGCTCTGATGAATTAGACAAGAGGTATGGGTGTAGAGGATTAGTGCGGGGTTAACAATAAGTAATTTTCTTACTGCACTAAGCATTCCCCGGCTGATTAGTAAATCAACACATTTTCTTAACTCATTTTCATCTTGAATCCTGATCCTTGTATCCAAAGCGGCTGCGGTATTATTCCTGGCTAAATGATTACTAAAAGCAAGAAAACTATTTCTTTTTTTAGGTAGGCGGATTTTTACTACTACTCTTGAATTATTTTCATCGCCGTTTACGGGATCAGAGATATTTTCAATGCTAATTGTTCCCCCCAGATCATGAATTATCTTGGCGGCCATGACTCCGCCGATTCCGTGACTGCGTGTCCGACGATTGGGATTTAAGGTGAAGATTTCAGGCAAAGCACTTTCGGGGTTGATCGCCAATTGATCAGCGGGAATTTTTCCCGGATTGGAAATTAGAATTTCGATTTCTTCTTTATCTTCAGTTTCATAAGCATCCAGTTCGATATTCTTTTTTTCAGGAGGGAGATTATTGTTTTCTTCTAAGGCAATACTGGCATTAGAAAGTTCTCTTTCGATAGGAGAAATTAAAAGTTTTAGATTAGTATCGATTAAAATCTGTGGTCTTTGTTCTAATTTTTGACAATCCAATTTTACATGATTTGGTCCACGTTCTGTATGTAGTATTTTTGCTGTAGGACCACCTCTAAATGTTCCAGGCTTTGTTTGCCACTCTTGATCCAATAAAGTTTGGCGGAGATCTATTAATTCTGTTCTATTATAAGATTGGGGATTTAATGCTTCGATAATAAAATCTAGGCGAGGGAGAAACTCGTATAACGAAGAAAGATCAGTAAAATAGCTCTTAGAGTTTGGATATTGCGATGTGAGTTCTTCAGTAAGAAGTGTTGCTTTTGTCTCGTTAAATCTTTCTTTGATTGCGCTGAGCCAAGAACTAAATTGTTCTATTGCTGTTATTAAAGTCTCCTCCGTTATAAAATTTTGTTTTTCAAGATAATCGACATAATATTCAAACAATGTGTAAGCAGAAGAAATCTTTAAACCTTCCCATTTCCATTTAAATAATTTTTGACTTTCTTCTTTTAGTTCGGCACTGAGCTCGCTCCTGGTGTAAAAATATTGTAGAATTGCATTAAGGGATGTTAAATTTTTTGGTAAATCAAATGGACCGCCATGATCTAAAATGCATGTTAAAAGAATTAGTCTTTCTTTGAGTTCTGCTATTTTGTCTTTTCGTATAGGATTGGAACTACTTGCCTCCGCTCTTCTTGCATAAATATTAATATATAATAAATCAAAAGGATCAATAACTGCCAAATCACTTGTTAACTTTTCTCTCCCTTTCTGAGCTTTGCCGATAATTTCTTCGTCAAGTAATTTATCTTCCTTCAATCCAAATTGGCGTGTCAAGATAGATTCTAAAATAGAAGCATCTTGACCACGACCATTTTCTAAGGCAAGGAGGAAGCCTATTTTTAGTGCTTGATGAACTCTTTCTTGGTCAAAGGATCTGATATCTAAATCTAAAGAATTCAAAGACTTTATTACTTCTTTAGATTTTTTACCGTCGCCTCGCTCCAGATATAGACAATAGCCATCCTCAGAGGCTTTTCTGAATTGTTCTGATTTTAAAAAGTGTTTGGAGTATGATCTTGGATTACAAAGTTTGCCTATTATTTCCGGAGAAGAGGCCCTGGCTAAATTTGCCAATAAAATTTCTTCATAAAAAGTGCTTTTAAAAGTAATTTCCAGCTCGGCGCGATTATTTACTTTGTCGTTTGTTGCTAGAATAGTTGCATCCAAATCTTGGATGACCTCGTAAGCAAATTTTAAACCTACGCCGTGATGAAAATTGGAACGATTGAGTTGTAGTAAAAATATTTTCTGAATACCGGTTTCTTCATCAATTTCTAAAAGTTCCGCCGGAATTTGTCCGGCATTGGAAATTTTTAATTTTACTTGAGAGCGATTTCCTTCGGGGTGATAGAGCCGGGCATAAATTACAGTTTCTTTTCTCTCCGTTCGTAATGCTTTTGCAGCATTAGAGAAAATGCGCTCAACCATTCTTTTTAAAAGCGGGGGATTCGTTCTAATTTTTTCAAGAAATCCTCCTTGATAGTCAGAATCAAAATCAAAAACTATATAAATGGTTTCGCCGTTTTCCTGTAAAATGCCGATTGTTTTCCCATCAAGACCAACTTTTACAGTAAAATCATCCTGATTGGTTTGCCAGTCTTGAGTTCTAATAAATTCGGCGAGATCGATTTCTTCGCAGCTCGCACTTAAATTCGGACCAAGAGCAGCAGAGATTCCGGTTTCAATATCAACGAGCTGATCCAGAACAGCAAGTGAGCGTGCCCTAACTGGGATAACTTTTGTTATATGTCCAATTATGGTTTCGGGAGTTTTTTCAACTACAGGTCTAATTTGATTTAGTAATTCGACAGTAGCATATAAAAATTTTCCATAAGCTTCAGTTAGCTCATCTATAAATTCTTCTGTACACAAATTGTTAACAAAAGCTGCTTCCAAAATACGAAATAAATTAGAGGGAGAGCTAAGGTTGTTATGATAAAAACTCAGCTGTTTTTGAATTAACTGAGCTGCCTCCTTAAATAAGGGGTTAGCAGTTCTAGAAAAAGATAATTTCAATGAAGTTTTAAGGGATTGCATATTTCCCAGAAAATCAAATGGTCCACCATGTTCCTGAACAGCATAATAAGAAATAAGCCTTCTAACTTTTTTAGCAACTTCTCTTGTCTGCCCGGCGCTAAGAGGATTTTGCAGACAAACAATTTTAGAAAGAACTTGATGAAAAATTAAAAAATCTCCTAAATCTGTATTTCTATTTTGATTTGCTTGAACCAATCCTCTTTTGGCTTCATCTAAAAAAATTTCTTCTTTTAAATAACTTTCTGAGCCATGAATTTCATTTAGAATTTGAATCAAACAATAAGCATCTCTGCCCTTTCCGTCTGCCAAAGCTCCTTCCAGACCGCTTTCTGCCTGAAGTTCCAGGATATCATTATTTGCAAAATCACTTACTTTAAAACCTCTAATCTTGGCGATGGTAAAAAATCTTAGAGCTTTCTCGCCTTCTCCATTAAGAGCTAGATCGCAAATAACTTTTTGCAATAAAGATTTGCCTGAGGCTGAATTTAAAAAGCTCGGATTGGAAACTTCTTTAATTAATTTTTCTGAATTTTCAAGATCTTTCTTTTCTATGGCTAGAACAAGATCAATCTCTGTTCTGTGGTCATCGTAAATTTCTTTCGCTGCACTATCTTTTTTGTCTTTTAAGAATTGTTTATATGCCACTACACAAGAAAATATATAATCCCCTGAATGTGTATCAAAGCCTTGAGGGAATTCTAAATGGGGATCGGTATATAGTTGATTCGCTACTTCGATATTTCCCAGTCTTAAAGCGAGGCAAACGGCATCAGCATGAGCTTGCTTCAATTGAATTGTCTCCGGAGGACTGAAGCTGAGAATAAGATCTGCTGAGGGATAATCTCCTTCAGCTAAATATCCTGTATAGATATCTAACTGAATTATTTGAATTTGTTGAATAGATAATATTTGATGATCCAGATTAAAAATTCTTTTGATCTTATAAAGTATTTCTCTATTTTTTATTTTTTCAGAAGGAATGGATCCGCGGCTGATATTATTAAAAAACATGATAATTGCAGCTTGCAGAGCATTTCTTCTAAAATTTTCTTTAAGATAGCTTTTCCGATATCTATCAGCTAATTTTTTGGCGTATTTGAGACATTTTTCATCTCCTTGTTTTAGTAAGGTATAAAAAGTTCTGCTAATTAAGTTTGGATTTTGTTTCTCAATTTCTTTGATCAAGAGATCGGCAATATCAAGATGCGAATTAACAACAGCAAAGATTATCGGATGCATTAATCTGGCTGTTTCGGGATTAAGATCGTAATATGTTATTATTCCCTTGACTTGCGCCAGGCCTGCTTTATTTTCAAGAGCTATTCCCTCTATAGGAATGTTATCAAAGAACATACTCAGTGCTTTTTGTAGAAGAATGCTGATTATCCTTTTTTGAAGATAACTTTCTTGATATTGGGCAGCTAATATATTTGCATATGCCAGACATTCTTTATTCCCGGTTCTTAGTAAAGCATAAAAAACTCTGGGAATTAAGCCGGGATTTTGATTTTCAATTTCCTGAATCAAACGATCTGCTCCTTCACTTTCGTGATCTAGGACAGCATTAATTGTTGAAACAACTTCTGCGGCGGGATCTAGTTCTAAAAGATTGCTTGCTTTAAATTTAGCAATTAACTTATTGGCATATGCCAGACATTGATCATTTCCTTCTGCCAATAAATCGTAAAAAACCTGGCTTAGTAAACTAGGGTTTTGTTTTTCAATTTCTTCAATCAACAAATCGGCAATATCGTTATGGGAATTAAGAACGGCATAAAATGTCGGAAGTGCTAATTGAGAAGAATCCAGATGCGGAAGAAGATCATTTAATGGACTTAATAAATTAAATAAAGCGCAGTGCAAGGCTCCCACATAAGTAACATATGGCTTTGATTCCGCAGCTAATGTTATTGAAACCAAATCATCTGCTGTCATTACAGAAATTGCCGCACCTTGGACAAATTGAATGGCACTTTCATATTTTTCGAGCTCAATTAGGGTTTGAAAAACCCTGCTGTAAAAATTATCAAGACTTTCTTCTGCTTGTATTGGATTTATTACTATCGGATCGGAGTTCTGACTTTGATCTCCTGTGGACATCAAAGCAAGTTCAGTTTTTCTGTAATTATTTCTTACCCAAGTTCTGATAATGGTATTATCTGCGATTATTATTTGTTGTGTTTGTCTTCTAATCTGTTCTGGAATATTTCCCCGGGATTCAACAAGTCGGAATCCGGATTCAGAAAACTCAACACGAATATTAAACTGAGCAAAGTCCCTTACTGTTTTTTTCCAGGCCAGGATTTCTTCTTCAATTAAACTTTGTTGGGGATTATTGAAATTTTGTAATTGCGCAAGGTGATGAAACCTTTCGTGTCGAAGAATGACCTGCTGAAAAAGAGATAAGACTCTTGGCGAATAGTGATTATTTGAAAACACTGTTTTTAAGGCTTTACTGGATAGAACATAGGCATGGCGGTTTAAGCTGTCATAAAATCCGATACCCGTAAATGGTATTGCTCTGAGATTTTTCTCATAAGCAATGAGTTCTTTTGCAGTCATATTTGGATTGTTTAATTGATGTAATTTAAGCTGATGCTCGATTGCTTTTTGTTCAAGGAGTTGTTGACTAGAAACAATAGAAGTTTCTCCTTGATTTTTTAAGCGAATACTTAAATTATAATCATTTAAGTTTCTTGTTAAGATATCCGGATTAATTTTATTCTGAGTTCGTAGAGCAGACTGCACAGCGGCATTTGTTGTAATATAAGAAACTATATCTACTCCGAAAAATGAAGTTAATTGCGGGGAGATAGTTTGCTTACTAATTTTTGCTATTAACGCTATGGCCCAAACTCGATCTTCAATGCTGGCTTGAGATTTGTCGATTAATGTTTTTACTTCTCGTAACGTATACAAATCGGTAATTGAAATTGTATCAGGATTTACTACTCGGCCATCACGAGTTGTATTTAAATATCTTGCTGGCAGTATCTTGTTTTTTTGAGCATCCAACAAATCTAATTTTTCATATAAGGTAGGAAGAGTTGTTGGCGACTGCTCATAACTTTTATGAATTCTATTTTCTAAAGAAGCAAGCTGAGTGATACTTCTAATCAATTGTAATGCTGAAAAACTATTTTCGTTGACTGCTTGCGTAACAGCTCTTTGATATAAGGGTTCAAAATCTTTTACTGCAAAGGTTTTGTCAGTTAGAGCGAAGTTGAGGATTTCTGCGCAAAGTTTTGTAGATGGAGGGACGCCAATAGAAGAACGGAGCGCGGACTTTAGTCCGCTAGAGTTAGCTACTACTAGCGGACTAAAGTCCGCGCTCCGAAAGTTTTCCGTTGTTCCTTTCTCCTTTTCTATTTCATTTGTAGCAATCGGCAGTTGTGCTATTTGATTAATTTCTGCTTTTATTGTGTTAGGAAGTTTTGCTTGCTGATTTTTCGGCTCAACTTCAAAATAAACTCCATTTCCAGAAGTCGGACGTGGACGCCTTGGATCTTTTGGGCCACGTGGGCCAGGAGTTGGAGTAGGTTTTGGTTTGGGAGGAATCCTGGTATCAGCATCATCTGATAAATCGATTCCCAGTTTTTTGCCCAAATCCTCTAAGAATTTGGCAATTTCTTGATCTTTTTCTTTTGAGGAATCATTGGTTTTTGCAGTGCTTTTAGTTTTTAGTGCAAACTCAACATCAAAGGCGTCAACATAAGAAATAAATACTCCTAAAATTGCACCCGATAATTTTCTTAATTCTTTCTTTTTTAATAAATCTTCAAAACCGGATAAGCCAAGGATCTGTCCGATGGTATTGCTCACGGACTCAACAAGATCATTTACAGAATCAGCAACATCAATGGAAGTTCTTAACCACTGTGATTGTGCGAGATACTTTTGTAATTTTGCAAATTTAATTGGATCTTTTTGGGCAAGTTCAAGAAGTTGATTTGTAATCTTAGGAACCGATCTTCCGAATCTTAGGCGAACATAGCTGTTTCCTAAAAGTGCCACACCTCCGATAAACATTCCGGAGCTTGCCGTGTTCTCCAAAGTTTTTTCCAGGAAAGTGATTAAACTGGGACCTTCTTCACTTTGCAATTCTTGACTTAGCGCCGAAGCTGATCCAAAAGCGGTACTGGTTGCGGCGAAGCGGCCAAGGTTTGCGGTGTTTCCGGTCAGTGCTGCTCCCAAACAAAATTCAGCAACATGAAAACTGGCTAAGGCCAGGCGAAAGGAAACATCATTTTTTTGTTTATATTCTAATTCTGCTGCACTTAATCCATACAAGCTCATTATGGATTGATCATAGCCCATTCGCGCTGCGCCAAGAGCTGGATCAAATATGGCACTTGTTAAATGCCCCAGCGCGTTATTAGCCACTCCCGCCTGCCACAAATTCATTCTGGCAAGTCGAGCATCATCTCCATAAATAGAACCCCAGAGACCACCGTAGAACTTCATGTTATTTCTCAGATGTGCCGCTCCAGCATCTCTTGCTGCAGCAAAGGCATTTTCTCCTTTTAGTGCTGCAGTAATTAAAGCTTCTCCTTGCTTCCAATTTCCCAGAACCAGGTTGTCTACAGATTCTACAAAGTGTCCAAGAGACACACCTGCTTGTCTGATTAAGCCGTAAAAAGTTTTATTCTCAGCCTTACTTGCTTTTTCGAATTCTTCTTTTCTTTGTTCATGATATTTGCCCCAGGCGAGTATTCCTTCTAGGTGAATGCTTTGCAGTTCCTGTTCAATTTTTTCAATTTGAGAGCTATGACCTAATTTTTCGGCTTTGCTTTTAAATTGCGTAAATGTTTGATCATACTTGGAAATAGTTGAATTTAATTTAATCTGTAGTTCTTTGATTTCATAATTTCTTGCCGGGATACTATAAAATCCCCAAAGAAATCTTTGTTTCAATAATTCTTTTACTTCAGGCTGCAGATCTTTTGGTACTTGATCTATAATATTTTTTATTTGTGCCAGATGCGTTGCAGGCATCTTAAGTTCAAGGTCGGTGGTAAGCATTCCGGTAGTTGTTGTTTTTCCAACAACAGTAGCAGGAGGAAGTCCTTTGGCTGCCGTTACTTCGTTACCACTATGTCCTGCCCCTTTATTAGCCAAAAAACCTCTTAAAAAGTTTATTACTTAACCCATTGGTTCTATGTATTTTTTTGCTAATATGTTATGAGATTTTTGAGGGATAGCGTGCGGTAAATAATGAAAATCAATATTGATAAAATTGCTAGTTGTTACAAATAGTTATATAGATAAAATTAATTATAATCGGGCGAAAAGCCAGTTTCTAAGTTTTTGGGTATTATTGTTTTATGCTTCAAGTTGATAACTTATTTTTAAAAATTGCCGGTAGTGGAATCTTAAACGGAGTCAGTTTAGAAATTAAAAGCGGAGAAAAAGTAGGCTTAATCGGACCCAATGGCAGTGGCAAGACCACACTCTTTAATTGTATCAGTGGTTTTAATCAGGCGACCAGCGGGAAAATAATTTTTAATAATTCAGAAATTACAAATTTAGATTCGGCAAAAAGAGCGCACTTGGGTATTGGCCGGGTATTTCAGAATTTTGGAGTTTTTCGGGAAATGACTTTAGTGGAAAACATGCTTGTTGCCATCGAGAGCAAACAGCGTTTGAATTTGTATCCCTGGGGAAAGAAAAATAAAGCAAACAGAGAAAAAGCTTTTGAATATTTGCAATTGGTTAAGCTGGAAGAGAAGTCAGAACAAAAAGCCAGTTCTCTTTCCGGCGGGCAAATGCGATTGCTGGAAATAAGCAGATCACTTGCCTTTGGTTCAGAATTGCTTTTGCTGGATGAACCGACAGCTGGAGTTTCTCCGAAAATGAAACATGAAATTGAAGCGATGCTTGTCAAGTTACGGGAATTAGGAAAGACCTTTATTATTATCGAACATGATATTAATTTTATTCAGCGAATTTGCGAAAGAGTTTTGGTTTTAGATCAAGGAAAAGTTGTTTTAGATAATACTCCCGAAATGGTGCGATCCGATGAACGTTTGCAGGAAATTTATTTCGGCGCAAATAATGGGGTTGCCAAGTAATGGAAATTTTACCGCAACTTTTAATCAACGCTTTAATTTCCGGTAGCATTTATGCGCTTGCCAGCTCCGGTATGTCCCTTTCCTTTGGCTTACTTAAGATTCTAAATTTTGCTCACGGCCATTTGATGATGCTAGGAGTTTATCTATTTTATTATTTCAATTCGGACTTGGCTCTGTCTATTCCCACTGCATCTTTAATTACATTCTTACTTTCTATTTTAGTGGCCGCATTTACTTTGGAAGTTTTCGTTCTGCCATTTTGTCGATTCAGTTTTATTCTTACATTGGTTTCCACTTTGGCTTTGTCTAATATTCTGGAATCAGGCGTATCCATGACTTTTGGGGTAAATGTAAAATCACTTGATGCCGGTCCGGCAATGCAGAGCATTGAATTCTGGGGAATTTTTATTACGCCAATTCAAATTATTATTATTGCCAGTTCGATTATCATACTGGGAATAATTGCTTTGATTGTTCATAAGTCGATGTTGGGAAGAAGAATCAGAGCGTTGTCAGAAAATAGTTATGCCGCTGAGGCTTTGGGAGTGAGTAAAATAAATACCAGCTATTTAGTTTATATTACAGCTGTGGTTTTGGCGGCATTTGCTGGAGTGCTTGTTGGTTACGAAACTAATATGCAACCGACAATGGGCACAGCCTATACTGTAAAAGCTTTTGCAGCGATGATTCTGGGAGGGTTGGGTAATTTTTGGGGTACGATAATTAGCAGTTATATTTTGGGATTGGTTGAAAACTTATCAATTGGTTTAGATTTTGGCGGATATAGTATTCCTGCCGGATATAAGGATGCTTTTGCTTTTATGATTATTCTTTTGGTTTTACTTTTCAAGCCGGAAGGAATTTTTTCTAAGAAACGGAGGAAGACGTAAGAGAATTTAGTTCATGGATGTAGGGGCAGGGCTTGTCCCTGCCCGGAATTACAAAATGATAATGGCAAAGACGGGCAGCCATAAAGGCTGCCCCTACAATATTTTTATGACAACATTAATTGAATTTTTAAAAAGTGATTATACAATTCACCTACTTATTCTCGTAGGCATTTATTTAATTTTAGCTCAAGGCTTTAACTTAACTTTTGGTCTAGGAAGATTACTTAACCTGGCACACATTGCCGTGTTTGCAGTGGGTGCTTATGCCACTGCACTTTTATCTACGGAATTAAGTCAGGGATTTTTTATTTGTATTGCCTCAAGCATTGCTTTAAGTGCTTTGTTTGCACTTTTAATCGGTGGAATTTCCTTGCATCTTTCTAATGACTACTTTGCCGTGGGAACTTTGGCTTTTAGTTCTGTGGTGTCTGCTTTGTTGGTAAATTGGAAAAGTTTAACGCACGGAGTTTTAGGGATTACCGGCATTCCGCGTCCGGAGTTGTTTGGAATAGATTTTAATCAAAACTATAATTTTCTGCTGTTGCTATTGGTAATTAATATTGTTGTTGCCGTTTTTTTATATTTAATTTTCAGAAGCGGTTTTGCTCGTTATGTCAGGGCTCAAGCAGAAGACGAATATGCCAGCATGTCTTTGGGAATAAATTTAAAGAATATTAGAAATGACAGTTTTATTATTTCTTCTGCCTTAGCAGGCCTCGCCGGCGGTATGTTTTCCTACTATATGCAATATATCGATCCTTCGTCTTTTAGTTTGGCGGAAATGGTTTTTGTTTTAAGTATTGTGATTATCGGAAGACCGGGTTCTTTTTGGGGAGTAATGGCTTCTACGTTTTTCTTAGTTCTCTTGCCGGAACCGCTTAGACAACTGGATATTCCTCCAAGCATTCTGGGGCCGATGAGGCAGATGCTGCATTCGTTAATTTTATTTGCTGTTGTTTATTGGAATCGGGAGAGAATGTTTCCGAAGCAGAGGATGGTGTAGCGTTTTTTTGTAGGGGCACCCTTTATGGCTGACTATTACCCACAAGTACAAATTTCTCTGTTC
>CAYOOT010000056.1:0-18778 GCA_964405665.1 uncultured Bdellovibrionales bacterium
TCAGAAATCAGAAATCAGAAATCAGAAATCAGAAATCAGAAATCAGAAATCAGATTTCGATTACGTATTATTCTTCAAATTAACTGCCTGCTCAGCAATAATTTCATCATCAGTCTTAATAAAGGCGATTCCCTTATTCATTTGTGATTCCCGGCTGGCCATGTGCACTACTCTTTTATCGGCCAATTTGCCTTGAAGCATTGTTATTTCTTGATCTTGCTCTTCCAATAAAAGATCTTTAGCAATAATTTGTTTTCTTAATTCTGCAATCTCCAACTCACTGATTGTTGGTTTTACTGCTCGATTAAGCTGATATTTATATGCCTGTAAATCTTCTTGTAATTTCTTTATTTTTCTTTGGGCTTCCAAGTAAGATACCGATTGTTGCTCATACTTCATACTTAGAACATCACGTTGCTCTCTGATATTGGAAAGACCCGCTTGGGCATCTCTCAAACTTTCAGATTTTAAGCAAAATTCTTGTCTGATTTGTTCCAATTCTTTCGCTTGTTGCGCTTCCACGCGAAGAACATTTTTCAGTTCTCTTTGAATTCTTTCGTATTCCTCAAAATTCCTGTTTTTTTCTTCTTCCTGTTTTTGAATTTCTTTTGCGCTCGTCGCTAAAGTTTGTTGCAGATAGATATTTTGATCTCTAACAGTGGCTAACTCCGTATTAATTCTCTGATACTGCGCAGAAACTTCATCGAGTCTGTTAATTTTATTTTCTAAAGAGTCTTGAATTTCAACAATTTTTTTATCTTTAAGTTCAATTTCCGAACTGCGCTTGCGAACAAAATCTCTGAGGATAACGATTTCCTCTTCTTTACTAAGAATATCACTTTCTAATAATCGTCTTTTTTCCTCGGCTGTTCGGACAAACAATTGTGCTTGATCTAGTTCATTTACTAAAAAAGAAAATTCCTGCTCTTTTTGGGCAATTAAGGTCACTTGCTCTGTGGCTTTTTCCGTTAAGCGTTGCAAGGCTTCTTCTTGGAAGGTTATTCGATTTTGTGCTCTTTGAAGATCACTTTCTAAAGCGGAATTCAATTCATTTTGATTGCTAATCGTGTCAGCACGAATTTCCAGTTCTATTTCTTTATCTTTTATCAGATTAAGCTTTCTTTCTAGTTCCCCCTTTACTACTTTTAATTCTTCCCGATATTGCAGTAAATCCCATTTTGTTTTTTTCAATTCTTCAGAAAGTTCCTGTCCATGGGTATTGGCCCTCATTAAAGCTTCTTCCAAATCGCTTAATTTTGCCTGCGCTTCATTATGCAAAGCTGTTTTTTCAAGTAATAATGAATTGGTTTCACTAATTTCCTTTTTATTGCTAGCTAAATCTTTTTGAACTTCTTCCAAAAGCGCCTGAATCTGCTCTCTTCTTCTTTCAGAATCATGACAAATTATTTTAGTAGATTCCAAATCCTCTTCCAGTCCAGAAAGTCGATCCAAATTCTTTTTATATTCATCTTTAAGTTGCAATAAAGACTTTGTTTTATAAGAAAGTTCTTCTTTAAGTTCATTATTGGCTTCTTCTTGAATAATGCGCTTTCTTTCCAACTCGGAAATTTCCAGAGATTTTTGTTCCAATAATTCATTGAGATTGGAAAGTGTAGAAAGTTCCAAACTAAGTTTAGCTTCTCGTTCTCTTAAAAGGAAAACCTCAGCGGATAATTCTTCTTTGGAAGAATTCAAAGAATCAATGAATTTTTTTATGGCATAACCATTTTCTTCAAATTCTCTTAAGGCTTCTCTTGCGGTGGAAAAACTTTTAAATGATTCTTGCTCTAATGACTTTGGATTTGCTGGATTTGAACTCATAACTTATAAAAAATAATAACTCTAAAAATGGGAGGCAAATATATACACAAAACTAGTTGTTTTTGTCAATCTAAGCTTAGATTTTCAATTTCTCTGAGGAAAAAGGTAACTTTACTCATTAAGATTTAAGCGCCATGGCGATACTTTCCACTAGTTCTTTGGTTCCCACATATAAAGCAGTCCGTTGATGTCTTTTTTGAGGGATAATTTCTAAAATATCATTTCCATTATCATCAACTGCAGTACCTCCTGCTTCGTTAGCAATAAAGGCAACCACAGAGGCCTCATACATTAAACGCAGTTTTCCTTCCGCTTTATTTTTCTTAGGATCAGGATCATTGACAATTGCCGGATACATAAACATTCCGCCGTTATGCAGCAAACGATGAAAATCTACAACCAACGAACCGGCATAACGAAAAGCATACTTTGTTTCGTTTTGCTCAGCCCATTTTTGTACTGTTTTTTTAAAACCATAACGATTAGAGGCGTTCCAAGAAAGCTCCCAAGATTTTTTATTTTCAGGAAAATGCAATCTTTCCGGACGAACATAAGCGCCTGTTGCATCTTGCACAAATCTCCAAGTACCTGATCCTTTCAGTGCAAAAGTAAAAATTCCCGAAGGAATCAAGAACATTCCTGCCGCAATATAGTCTTTCCCCGCCCGCAGATGACAGTCTTCCGTTCCTTGCAAGTTTCTTTTAACAATCCCGAATAAAAATCCAACAGGCAAACTATGCTTAACGTTACTAGAACCATCAATCGGATCAAAATAAATTATATATCTTCCATTGGGATTTAATATAGTTGCTTCTTCCGCTTCTTCGCTTGTTGCTTCAATTATTTGCTTGGATTCAGCAAGATAATGCATCACAATTTCATGGGCCATGAGATCCATTGCCATTTGATTTTCGCCTTGAATATTTGTTTGTCCTGCTTCTCCCAGATTTTTCATTAAAGCCCCGGAGCGATAATAAAAATCAATTTGTTTGGCAGCAGTGAGAATTGATTCCATCAGAATCATGAAATTCAGAGTGCGTTGATTTTTCATTTGATGCTCAAGTAAAAAATGCATAAAGGTTTCATCAAGTTTCATAGGAATCTCCTAAAATTTATGAGACTGTAAATTAAACTGTGTAATTTTCAATATCCGTACGGAGCGTGGACTTTAGTCCGCTTAATACCAAACTTTTATTCTGCTATACTAAAATATTTGGTAATAAGCGGACTAAAGTCCGCGCTCCGTACGTTTTATGCTTTTAATTACGTATCTGGAAATTCCAAATAACTAATTACACAGTTTAATTTACAGTCTCAAATTTATAGCCGTTCTAGCTGTTCAACATGCTAGCATGTTGCAAAACTTATAGAAAAGACTATATCCTGAAATTGCTTTTGGTTTATTAGGATCTTTATGATGAATAAAATTCCGAGTATTTCGATCATCGGACCAGGAAAAGTTGGCTCGGTATTAGGAATTACTGCTCATCTTGCGGGAATAAATGTGCTTGCTATTGGTGGTCGTTCACTGAAAAAAACCAAAGCTTGCGCTGAAAGAATAAGTCCCTCCACTAACGCTTGCTCTTGTGAAGAAGCGGCTGAATTAGGAGACATAGTTTTTCTTACAGTAAGCGATGATGCCATTTCTTCTTTATGCAAAAAACTAGCTTCTAATAAAAATCTAAAGCAAGGAAGTGTTATTGTTCATTGCTCAGGAGCCTTGTCTTCAACTGAATTAGAAAGCGCAAAACAATTAAGGGACTGTGCAATTGCCTCCTTTCATCCTTTCATGTCTTTTTCCAACATTGAAAAAGCAATAGAAAACTTCTCTGAAGCATATTGTTTTATGGAAGGAAGCGATCTGGCAATAAAAGAACTTTTAATCTTTGGCAAAAAAATCGGGCTGCAAACTGAAATCATCTTAACTAAAAATAAAATTACTTATCATGCAGCGGCAGTTTTTTCTTTGAATTTCCTGACTACAATCATTAACGCTTCTTTCGCTGTAGGAAAAGTTGCCGGCATTGAAGAAAATTCTCTTAAACCAGCTTTGATTTTTGGAATTAAAAATTTGATTAATAACATCGATACTTTGGGTCCCGCAAAAGCCCTTAGTGGCCCGATAGTAAGAGGCGATATGAATTTAGTTCAAAAACAATTAAGCGATCTTAGTTCCAAGGATGCAAAACTTGGGAACCTATATTCTTTACTTTCAAAACATACTGCCGAGTTGGCTCATCAAGCAGGGAAAATTTCTGCAAAACAATTGTCGTCTTTTTTAGAAATTTTGAAACAATAAAATTATTCAGTTCGATCTTTCTTTAGTAATCATCATCGAAGTAATTAGGACCAAGGCTGCGCCAGATATTTGTAAACCACTGAGCGTTTCATTGAAAAATAGATAAGCCAAGGGCGCTGCAATTAAGGGTCCTAAAGCTCTTAGTGCAGAGACTATCCAGCCCTGAACTTTCTGCAGTGCCAACAACCAAAAACTAAAACCAAAAACATTCCAAAGGAGAATTGAAAAAATAAATTGTTCCCAGCTCAGTTGGGGAATTTTCAGAACATTACTTGCTCCACAAGACAGGGCTAGTGGCAACAAGATCACTCCTCCAATTAATTGCGCAAAAACACTTGTTTCCAAAGCTCCGATGGAGGAACTTACTGCGGCACCAAAACGATAAGAAAGTCCCAAGACGCAAACAGCAACAACAAGAGTAATGTCTCCGCTTTGACTCGAGTTAAATTCGAACTTTCCTCCAGTTGAAAGAATTATTGCCCCAAATAGATGTATTGCAAGCAATAGCAGATGATATTTTTTTGTTGTCTTTTTATCCAATAACCAATTCCAAGCTAAAATAAAATATGGTTCAGCTTTGGTAAAAAACATCGCTTTGATCGCTTGGGTATGTCCTAACGCCCACCAGAACAATAAGCTTCCAATGACGTTTCTAAGCATTGCCAGAATTATCAGATTTCTTAATTGCCCTTGGGGGAGATTAGGTTTTAAGGTTTTTTTTTGAAACCAAAATGAACTGGCAACGAGAATTGCTCCCAAAAGATTGGCAAATGAAGCCAAAAAAATAACGGGGAAAACTTTTGCAACAGCTGCTTGGTAAATAATAGCAATGCTGGAAAGTCCCGTAGATAAGACTGCAAAGAAGACGCCTAAGTTTTTATTTGTGATATTCAACTTTCACTTTTCTTACAACCGATCGTTAGGTAAAAAACCAACAATTCTATCGCCGAGCATTAATTCAATTAAGCCCCCTTTATATACTTGCAATACGCTCATTCTGCGGTCAAACTCTCTTTTTGTATCTACTGTCAAAACTCCCGTAACTGCATTGAGACTATTAATTGAGTATAAATACTTAAGCAGATTTTTTCGAACTTCCGACAACTCCGGCGCTTGTGATTTTTCCAAACCCGCTAAAACCACTTGCATCGCATCATAGGATTGAGCAGCAAGAATATCGGGGGCTGTGTGATAAACTTCATTATAACTGGAAACAAAATTAACAACTTCTGTTCTTGAAGAATTTAGAACAAAAGGAGCAATAATAATCGCTTCTTCTAAAGGAGCAGAATATGCTCTAATCGCAGCAGCATCATTCCATAAGGTTGTGCCAATTAATTTTATATTTTGTAAGCTGGAGTTTTTTATTGCCGATACGGCAAAAATCGATTTTTCAATTGAATCGGCAAAAACAATTGCTGATAATGCTTTTAAATTTTCCAAATCTGCGATAAAGGCCTCAGCGTTAAAGTTTTTTTCGGAAATTTCTTTTTCTTGGATATTGATCGAATTTTTCAAAGCAAAAGCCTTAATGGAGGCGACAAAATCTTGATTATCGGAATTTGTTGAGGTTAAAATCAAAATTGTTTTCGCCTTTAATTGCGAGGAAAGGTAAGAAACAATTTCTTCAGCCTGATCTTTAACGGTAAAGCCCAGTTGGAAACAAAGTGGGCTTAAAGCGGAAATATTTTCTTTTTTGGTAAAAGTAATAAAAGGCAGTTCTTTTTCTTTGCTTTTTAAAGCGATTGCTTCCGCTTCTTTAGAAAGAAGCGGTCCTAAAACAAATTGAGAATTATTTAAATCCGCTTCTTGGCTATATAACTCAACTGCCAAATCCTGTTCGCCCTTGGTATCAAGAAAATTTAAGCTGATTTTGTCGGCCAAAGAAGATTTTTGCACGGCAAGCTCAATTCCTTGTCGAACAAATTGTCCCGGTCGTGCGAATTTTCCACTTTCCGGAAGTAAAACTGAGATTAGGTACTTACTGTCCGTTGTAAGCAATGATTGTTCATTGTTTCCCAAGTCACTTTCTCTTAAATCATTTTCTACTAATGTTCTCTGGTAAGTATCAGGCCTAAACCATTTTTTGTAATCTAATTCTACAACTTCACCACCATTTTTTCTGCGGTCTTTTTCTTGGATAAATATTTCATCTAACTGCGAATCGATAGACCATTGATAAAAAAGATCATTAAATTTATCTTTCCTGATTGTGCTCAAATATTTTGTCGCTTCCATTCTTGCTTGTCGCGCCACAATTCCCTGACCTTTTGTCTTTTCCAATACCACTTTACACCAAGCAAAAAATTGACTGTCATTACCTAAATGTAAATAACTGTAAGCGGCAAGCAGTGCCAACACCGGACTGACCTCATCTAACTTTCTTCCGCTATCTTTTAAATGCTGATTGATCTCTTCTAGAGCTTGTCTGCTTTGTCCTTGCTTGAGATCAATACCGATACTTCGCACGAAAGCATCTTCAGAGAGGATTTGTCCTTTCGCTCTGTTGATGATCTTTTTATATAGTTCTTGAGATTGTTTCCAATTTCCCCGAAGTTCAAGATCAATCGCTTTTTTCAGCTCTTCATCCTCAATAAATTGAGCATCCCACAATTCCCAAGGAGGAATTATTGCTGGGGCTTCAATTTGATCTTGCTTTTTTGAATCTTCTGATTCGATAATGGGAAGTTTTTGCTGCTGTGTGGTGGAACAAGATAGTATTGTGGAAAATAAAAATAAAAGAAGTATTGCCTTTTTATTCGAATAGTCCTTTAAATTTATCAATGAAAGATTTAGAGTCATTTATTTTAGGTTTACCTTCAATTTTGGCCAATTCTTCTAATAACTCGCGTTGCCGATCTGTAACATTTTGTGGAACATAAATAAATGCTCGAACATGCTGATCTCCCTTTCTTCCGGAATGCAAATCGACAATTCCCTTGCCTTTTAATCTAAATAACTTCCCGGACTGAGTTCCTGCGGGGATCTTCATTGTAATCGGACCGGATAAGGTTGGAACTTCCAGCTCTGAGCCCAATACTGCTTGAGCATAGGTAATCGGAATCTCACAAATTATCTCGGAATCCTGACGTTTAAAAAATTTATGGGGCTCCACATCAACTTCCACATATAAATCTCCTGGAGTTAAACCTCCCGCCAATTCTTCTCCCTCAGCTCTGACTTTTAATTGTTGCCCGGAATCTATTCCTGCAGGCACTTGAACTTTTAATTCTTTTTCTTTATGAGTCGCTCCTGAGCCTCCACAACTTGGACAAGGATCGGTAATTATTTTCCCCACACCATTACAACTGCCACAAGGTCTGCTGATTGTAAAAAAGCCTTGTTGAATTCTGACCTGTCCGTGACCTCCGCAATGTTTGCATTTTTCTGCAGTTTTGCCCTCCCGACTTCCGCTGCCTTTACATCCATCGCAAGGAACAGGCTTGCGAATTTTAATTTTTTTCTCTACTCCAAAAGCAGCTTCTTCCAATGTCAGGGAAAGATTATATTTTAAATCTCGACCTCCTCTTTTTTTAGAGGATCCTCCGGAAGAACCGCTTGTTCCAAAGAATGCACCGAAAATATCTCCAAATAAATCTTCAGCAAAATTGCCGAAATTAGAAAAACCGTCAAAACCTCCATTGTTTGAAAAAGCTGCGTGTCCAAAACGATCATATTTGGTTCTGCTCTCATCATTAGAAAGAATTTGATAGGCTTCTGTAGCTTCTTTAAATTTTTCTTCTGCTTCTTTATTCCCGTCATTGCGATCAGGGTGATACTTCAGCGCTAATTGACGGTAGCTTTTTTTGATGTGCTCAAAGCTGGCATCCTTGGTTACTTCCAAAACTTCATAGTAATCTCTTTTTGACACAATTTAAGCACACATTCTAAGAGGTTTACTATTTAACTTCTTCAAAATCAGCATCAACAACATTATCTCCACCCCCAGAACTTCCTCCCGCAGCATGGCCTCCGGCACCATTTCCTGACGTACCTGTTGCGCCAGCAGAACCATCGTCTGTTGAAGAAGCTTTGCTGGAAGCTTTTTCATAAAGCTTTTGTCCCAGTTTTTGAGCAGCAGTCATTAATTGCTCAAATTCATGATTTAATATTTCAGGATCTGTTACATCATTTACTTTTTTCTTTGCAGATTCCAAGGCTTCTTCCAACCCCGTACGATCGGCAGTTTCCAGTAAAGAACCATGTTCTTTCAAATTCTTTTCCGTTTCATAAATAGCACCATCAAGTTTGTTCCTTGCTTCTACGCCTGCTCTTCTTGTTTTATCTTCATGAGCATGAGCTTCTGCGTCCCGAACCATTTCTTTAATTTCCTGTTCGGACAAACCGGAGCTGGCCGTAAGTTGAATTGAATGCTGCTTGCCTGTTCCTAAATCTTTTGCCGATACATGCACAATGCCATTGGCATCGATATCAAAGGTAACTTCAATTTGCGGAACTCCTCGCGGAGCGGGAGGAATACCGACAAGATCAAATTTCCCTAAAGTTTTATTATAGGAAGCCATTTCCCGCTCACCCTGCATGACATGAATGCTCACTGCCGGTTGATTATCGGAAGCGGTAGAAAACACCTGACTTTTTCTTGTTGGGATAGTAGTGTTTTTTTCAATTAGTTTTGTAAAAATACCGCCTTGAGTTTCAATACCAAGACTAAGCGGAGTCACATCCAATAATAAAACATCTTTAACATCTCCTTGTAAAACACCTCCTTGAATTGCCGCACCAACTGCCACAGCTTCATCAGGATTAACACTTTTACTTGGGGCACGACCAAAGATTTTTTGCACACGTTCTTGAACTGCTGGCATTCGGGTCATTCCGCCGACAAGAATTACTTCATCAATTTCTTTTGCAGAAAGTCCGGCATCTTTAATGCAGGTTAAACAAGGATTATCTATTCTTTCCAAAAGACTTCCACAAAGGGCTTCTAATTTTGCACGAGAAAGTTTAATATTTAAATGTTTAGGACCAGAGGAATCTGCCGTAATAAATGGCAAGTTAACATCTGTTTCCAGTGCGGTAGAAAGCTCATGTTTGGCTTTTTCAGCAGCTTCCTTTAATCTTTGAAGCGCCATTGTATCGCTACGCAGATCAATCCCTTGATCTTTTTTAAATTCATCAGCTAGAAAATTTACGATTGCCAAATCAAAATCTTCCCCGCCAAGATAAGTATCGCCATTAGTTGCTTTTACTTCAAATACTCCATCACCTAATTCCAGAATGGAAATATCGAAAGTTCCACCGCCAAGATCAAATACTGCAACTTTCTTGTCACCCTTTTTATCGGCTCCATAGGCAAGTGCTGCTGCGGTTGGCTCATTAATAATTCTTAAAACTTCTAGCCCGGCAATTCTGCCGGCATCTTTTGTTGCTTGACGTTGCGCATCATTAAAATAAGCAGGGACAGTAATGACCGCTTGAGATACTTTTTCTCCTAAATAATCTTCAGCAGTTTGCTTCATTTTTGTAAGAATATATGCGGAAACTTCTTGTGCACTTTTATTTTCTCCTTTGATACGCACAAAGGCATCGCCATTATCAGCTTTGGTGATTTCATAAGGAAGAACTTGTTTTGCTTTACTAACTTCTTCGCTGTCGAACTTACGTCCAATTAATCTTTTAACTGCAAATATTGTATTTTTTGGATTGGTTACAGCTTGACGCTTGGCAATTTGACCAACTAGTCTTTCTCCGGAATCATTAACTGCTACAACTGAAGGAGTAGTTCTTCCACCTTCACTATTGGGAATTACTACAGCATCTCCACCTTCCATTACGGCAACACATGAGTTCGTAGTTCCCAAGTCTATTCCTATAACTTTAGCCATCTTTTACCTATACAATCTTCGAGTTAATAATACTAAACAATTGAAATCTTTATTTTTATTTATCTGCTAAAATCACTTTTAACAGAATACTTTGTTAATCATCATTTATTTAAAAAGCAAGCATTGTTGAGTAATTAATTCCAAAAAACAAAGATTTACTCTTTCTCTTTTGATTCTTCATCTGCTTTTGCTGTAGCCACAACAACTTGGGCCGGCCTTAAAAGTTTGTCTTTTATAAAATAAGCCTTCTTAAATTCTTCAATAATAGTTCCTGGTGCATGTTCAGAATTGGGAACAGAAGCTAAAGCTTGATGCTTATTAGGATCAAATTGTGTTCCTATAGATGATTCTGCACGAATAGAATGCTTTTCTAAAACTGAATTAAACTGATTAAAAATCATTTTAAAACCTTTTAAAAATTCCTCATTTACTCCTTCGACATTTTGAGTAAAAGCTAATGCAAAGCTATCAATAATATCTAGTAAATCTCTGCTTAAATATTCTCCAGAATATTTAATTAGTTCGGATTTTTCTTTTAAAGCCCTTTTTCTAAAATTTTCTAGTTCCGCAACTGCTCTTAAATACTTATCTTTTAAATCTTTATTTTCATCTGGATTAAGAGTTTGTGCAGCCTTTGGAAGTTCCGGAGATTCCTCAGCTTCAGAGTTGGGGTTTTGCTCTGGTGCTTCAGAATTCTCTTCTGGAATATTTTCTCCGTCAATATCTCTAAAAACTGATTTTTTCATTGCTAAAAACTTAATTTACCATAAAACTAGAAGAATCTGAGTATTTATATCTACTAATCTTTGTTTATTTTGCTAATTTTCAAAGATTGCAAAAATGATTAGTATCAATAAACGATTCCCTCCTTTTTATCTGCGAGAAGGATATAACAATGATTATTTGCGATGGCAAATTTTTAATAAGTGTTGCCTAATGAAAAGTTTATCTACTCCAGGAATTGTAATTAATACAATGAATCTCGGCGAAGCCGATGCTTTAATTACAATTCTCACTTCCAAATATGGTTGTCTCACCGCTAAAGCAAGAAGCGTCAGAAATAGCAAAAAACGCTTTATGGGAGGAATTGATCTTTTTGACTGTGCTGTTTTTGAATTAAAACAAAATAAAAATTCAAAACATTTTAATATCGAAGCTATTAGCCGCTCAGAAGCCTGGCCCACTTTACGACAAAACTTAACCAAATATTCTCTTGCTTCTTACTGCCTGGAAATGACCAGACACTTTGCACAGGAAGAAGATCAAGAAGCAAAAGAGCTTTTTGAACATCTTTTTCTTTGTTTGCGCACGATGGATAAAAATAGTTGTTTAGAGACAGCAAAATCCTTGGCTACTTTTTATAATTTAACTCTGCTGAAGCTCTCCGGTTTTAACTATCTGGAAAACAATTCTTTTAACTTTCTTGCCGAAGAAATAAAATTATGGCTACGCAACATGCTGCAAAATCAAACTGCGATTCTGCCTTTTCAACCGGAGATTATCAAAAAAACTATTCTTGCTCTGGCACTTTATACAGAAAGCATTATTGAGAGAAAGCTTTTTTCTAAAGAGGGTTTGGCTTATATTAATTAAGATTGGAAGATAGAGAAAGATGTGGTAACGGCAATCTTCTGATTTCTGATTTCTGATTTCTGATTTCTGATTTCTGATTTCTGATTTCTGTAATTTTATGGTTACAAAAGGTATAAAAAAATTATCAATTTTACTTCTCTCCCTCACCCTCCTCTGGCTTTGCACCGCCCTCTTCCCCAAACCCCTACTTCTCAACAAAAGCGCCTTCTCCCAAGCAGTCTACGATCGCAACGACAAACTACTAAGAGTAAGCCTCAGCAGCGACGAAAAATATCGCCTCTATGTCCCTTTAAAAAAAATCCCCAGAAATTTAATTAAAAGCACACTGCTCCAAGAAGACCAATGGTTCTATTATCACTTAGGAATCAATCCTTTTTCTTTAGCCCGGGCAATTTATAAAACTTATATCACCAAGCAAAGAACAGAAGGCGGCTCGACTATCAGCATGCAGCTAGCAAGACAACGTTTCGCAATTAATTCCAGAAGCGTTTCTGGAAAGTTCAAGCAAATACTTTATGCCTTACTTCTCGAAAGATACTACAGCAAAAACGAATTGCTAGAAGCCTACTTAAATATCGCTCCCTATGGCTCCAATATCGAAGGTGTTGCCGCAGCAAGCTTAATTTATTTTCAAAAAAATGTGGGACTGATTTCCCTACCCGAAGCATTAACCCTTGCAGTCTTACCCCAAAGCCCCAGCGCCAGAACTCCTTTTTCGGAAAACGGCAGAAAAGAATTACTACTTGCCAGAAATTCTCTAGCTAACATTTGGAAAGAAAAAAATCATATTTCTTCCGATTCCTTATTAACACTTCCCATTAATTTATCCACCAGAGGAGAGCTGCCTTTTTTAGCCGCTCATTGGGTGGATAATATTTTAAGTTTTGATGCAGAAGATAAAGAAATAAAATCTACGCTGGATTTGGATTTACAAAAACTAATTGAGCAAATCGCCAAAAACTATATTGAAAGAAACACTCCCCGAGGATTGCAAAACACTTCTATTTTATTAGTTAACCATAAAACCATGGAAACACTAGCCTACCTTGGTTCAGTAAATTATTTTAATTCGGCAATTCTGGGTCAGGTCAATGGACTTCTGGGGAAAAGATCTCCCGGCTCTACATTAAAGCCAATAATTTATGCTCTTGCTCTTGATCAAGGAGTAATCCATCCCCAAAGTATTATTAAAGATACTCCTTTAAGAATGACTAATTATAATCCAGAGAATTTCGAGAAAGATTTTCTTGGTCCAATATCTGCAACAGAAGCTTTAATTAAAAGCAGAAATGTTCCGGCAATATATTTAGCAAATTCCATTAAAAGTCCCAGCTTATATAATTTTCTAAAAACTACAGGAGTAAAGAAACTAAAAGAAGAATCATTTTATGGATTAGCTTTAGCCCTTGGCGGCAGTGAACTGACGATGGAAGAACTTGTCAGCCTATATGCCATGCTTGCTAATGGCGGAATATTTTCTCCAATAAAAAAAATGATTAACGAACCCTCTACAGAAAAAAATCTTTTATCCCCAGAATCTGCTTACCTCGTCTTAAAAATGTTAAAAGAAAATCCCCGAGCCGGAGAAGAATTCGATCAACAAAGAGAAAAATCCCTAAAATCCATTTCCTGGAAAACCGGAACATCTTTTGGCTTTAGAGATGCCTGGTCTATAGGCATCTTAGGTGATTATGTCTTAGGAGTCTGGATTGGCAATTTTGATGGCGCCGCCAATGCTAATTTTATTGGCAGAGAAGCAGCCGGTCCTTTATTCTTTGAAATCACTGATGCCTTAAAAGCAAAAGGAATCGGAGAAGAAAGGCAAAACGTTCCTGATTTAAATATCAAAAAAATTTCAGTTTGCGCAATCTCCGGAGCCATCGCCGGACCAAACTGCCCACACTTAAAAGAAACTTATTTTATCCCCGGCAAATCTCCAATTCAAACCTGCCAAATTCATCGTGAGGTATTGATTGATAACGACACTGGACTAAGGGCTTGTGTTGGACATGATTCCAATTCCCGGAAAGAAGTCTTCGAATTTTGGCAGTCTGATATTTTAAAACTATTTAAGAAAACCGGAATCCAGCATAAACTTCCCCCACCATATTTAACAGAATGTCTTGAAGGCAACAAAAGAGGAATTAAACCAATGATCTCTTCTCCTCAAAGCAATTTTAATTATGTCTATCGAGACAACACCGAAAACAAAATTGCCCTCACTGCAATTTCCGAAGCAGACACTAAAATAATCTTTTGGTTCGTAAACGATTCCTACATCGGTAGCGCCGATTCATCCGAAACTATTTTCTGGAACGCCCAGCCCGGGGAATATACGGTTAGGGCAGTGGATAATCTGGGAAGGGCGAACTCGACGCAAATTAAGGTACTGGTCGAAAGAGGCTAAATTTAATAAAAGCTAATAATTATAATACATTATAATTTAAATAAATTATCTCAAACTCTTTCTGAACTAAAGAGCACGATCCTTTCATAATTCCTCATAATATCAAAGTGTTATTGGCATAGTCATTTTTTTGAGTCATGAAAGAACCCTTAATCTTAAAAAGGCCTGTTGAAGTTTCAGCAGATGTAAACAAAACACTGGGAGCAAAGCTACCTAGAACACTTGCCTCAATTGACGAAGAGCTAATTAATAGTTTTGCTGATTTAAAAAACCACTTTGATATAAAATCTTCCAACATCAAGAATTTAGTAAATGATCAAAAAACAAATACTTCTTGGTTTGGCAGTGCCTTAAATAGAATTGGAAATTCTGTTGTTGCTACTTTCGACGGAAAGCCTTTGCTTGATAGCTTAGAAGATGCAGAAAATAAATACGATCAATCGACCGCTGATTTTATTAAAAAAACTGATGCTAGAATTATTGCTACTAAAAAAATTATTGATAATTTGTTAGAAGAGAAATCTCGGCTTACTGGCAATAGCGATAATATCCAAATACAGAAAACTCTCAATGCTCTTATTGCGACAGAAAAAATCTCTAGTCTGCTTAAAATAGCTGAATTAATAAGAACTGAATCAAAAAAGAACGAAGCTAATTTTAGTGAAGGAGCTATTGTTTTTGCTAAAGAAGTTACTAGAGAAATTGCTTCGATATCCGCTCATACCAACCTTCAAGCAGATTTAAATAATTCCAAGGCCATTCTAGAACAAGCCATCAAACATACTAATAATTTATCTGATCTTCAGAAAACTTTAGTGGGGCAATCAATCACTCAAATAACAGCGGTGGCTAAGTTAACTCAAGCAGAAGAGACAAGAAAGCTAATTGCTTACAATCAGGACAATTCTATTCTCAAAGCAAATACATTTAACAATTTCTTTTATTACGATTTTCTTCCCTTTGCCGGAACAATTGGCGGAGGAGTGTTGTTGGCAACCGGAGTTGGTGCAATCGGAGCAGGATTTATCGGCGGCTTAATTGCAATGGGAGTGGGTGGACTCATCGGTTCAGAATTAATCAAAGAAGGGCTGTTTTATCAAAACGATAAAAATAAGAATTCGGATCATTCAACTAGAAGTTTACTGGGAGCCTATCTTGAAGAAACTGAGATTGGCGGAGATACGATTGGGGTAAGCACTGTTGCCTTATCTTATGGAATGCAAGTGGGCATGAGCAGTCTTGGTTCGGGTTCAA
Organism: uncultured Bdellovibrionales bacterium; assembly: GCA_964405665.1. Taxonomy (GTDB): domain Bacteria; phylum Bdellovibrionota_C; class UBA2361; order SZUA-149; family CAZDWZ01; genus CAYOOT01. Next base: position 15,221 of record CAYOOT010000056.1, read on the forward strand.
CTCAGATAGCAGGTAAAGGAATTGGGGTATTACTGGGATGGGGATTAAATAAATTTAGTAATTTAGGTTTAACAAAAGCTTTACTTCCTACTTTTACAAAATTTGCAGAAAATTATCTGGCAAAATCTCTTGCTGCAGAATCGGCAAAGGCAGCAACAAAATCAGCTCTGGAATTAGCTCATCGCTATTCAGTAAGAGGACTGATCAAAGAAGTTATCGAAGAATTTGGAGAAGAAGGCACGGAAGCTCTAATGGAGCAAACTGCTGCACATATCGGAACCCAATTAAAAATGCAATTGGGAATAAATTCTTTTGGAATTAATATTCCTTTTGTCAGTCCAGAAGCAGCCCTGTTGATTGGACTTAGAAGAAGTGGAAGTCATGGAGCTTATTTTAAAGGAAAAGAGGATTACCTTAATCAATTAAAAAATGTAAGCAGCTTATTTTTAGGGGAAAACGAAAATATTACTTCTGAAAAAAGTGCTGAAGAAATTCTACAAACTCTGACAAAGAGCAATGTTATCTATCCGGAATTAGCAAGTAGTTTAATTGGCGTTCCAAGATTTATCACAGCAACTACTGCAGCAAGAGATCTCTATAAAGATCCCACTGCTGCTCCCCAGATAGATCAAACAGTAATTGAATATAATGGGCAAGACCTGGGAGGGAATAAAGTTAAATATCGTTTGTGGACAAAAGATGGTTGGGATCAACTCCAAAACAATTTAAGTCAAAATACTAAATATCAAGCTTTAACTATTTTATCCGAAGAGCCCAATCAAGCATCTATGATCAATCTGGTAGTTGATCCCAGGTTAGATCGAACGAAGACTTTAAGAATATTTTATGAAGAACAATACCACATCACAAGAGGATATGATGGAGATGATCATCATGAGTTTACAGCTAAACTCTATGCTGAAGGAAGGTTAAAAAGTCTTGGTTTTGAACATCGATCGCTAGAAGCAATTCAGACTGACGTTAGAAGAAATTACCTAGCTACTTCCAGATCTAGAAATGATGCTGCAAAATTAAAGTATAATGTTGCAGCATCTCAAGTTACTGCTTCCGATGAAAACTTTGATTTGGCCCAAGCAATTTTATCATCTCCACCGCCTCGCACTGGAATCGATCCTGAGATACTCCAACCATCAGAGTTTGAAATTAAACTTAAGCAAATTCTGGAAAAAGCACTAAAAAATGAAACACCACTTTCAGAGCTTGAGAAATTGATTCAACAATATTCGCTTTGGTTTGAGCAAAGAGATTCCATAAATTGTCCGGTTAAATTTACGGCTTTAGAAACAGAAGCATTTGCTATTGCCGATATTGTAAAAAGTGAAATTGACAAAAGGCCGGATCGACCCCTTGAGAGTATGCTCACAACTGTCTATAAAGCCTACGAGAATAGAGGAATGTCGTTGGATAAATTTCTGTCTTGCTCATTGCATTACCTTGCTCGGATCTCACGTATTCTTCAAAAGTTACGTGCTGATCAAATGTATAATGAACAAACAGCTGCAGCTTCAACAAATTTAAATGATTTATCCCTTCCAGAATTTCTTGAATATCAACGTCAGAAATTAAGAGAAAAAGAGATAGCGGAAAAATATGAGTCAACATTTGCGATGACAAATGTTGGTTTAGAAGAAGGAAGTAATGTCAATGATTTAAATACTCCTTTTACGGTTCTTCCAATCTTGTTTTTGCGCCACAGCGGAATGGGTCCTGTTTCGGATATTACATCACATTTTTCAGGATCAGCAATTCCCAACATCCTCTCAGAGGAAGTTGTAGTTTGGAATGCTACAAAAGTTGTTCGAAAAATCAATGTAGTTCCGGCTTCAGGTAGAAATCCTGCACACCTTGTCCTGGAGCTTAATACCCCCACGATAGAAGGCATGAAAATACTTCGCCTTGCTGTTTCTACGAATCATATTCCCTCAACACCTTCTAATCTTCAGGAATGTTTAACAACAGGCTTCGAAACGGATTTAAATCGCTTTTCATTAGACAATAATACTTCTGCGGAATCACGCCAGGCGATTTTAAGTGAACTTGTAACACTTGGCTCTCCTTCGCAAGGCCGTCTTTTATACCAAAATCATTATTCCTTAATAGATAATACTGACTGCTATCAATTGCTGGCAAACATGCTGGGTCGAAATGAATTAGAGCGAAGAGCTATTTATTTAAACATTTTTTTTGAATTTGCTAACGATCGAGAGGACAAACAAGTTGAAGCTTTAGTAAGGTCAACGGGGATATTGAAAAAAACTAAAACTATCGATGAAGTTGCTAATTCCTATAATGACGTCTTATTGATCTTACAAAAATTTCGCTTACACAAATTGCTAAAGCTACATAAGGAAAATCGAAATATCACTCATGCTTTAAATTTTATTTATTCAGGGACTGACAATGAATTTGGACAACGTTTTATTCTTCCACTTTTGGGTTTATTAATCACTCCCTCACAACTAGAAGTAACTAGCGCTGAGCAATTACTACAGTTAATGGCAGATCCCGATAAGGAAGATCTATGTTTTTTAATACCGCGCAAGGATCTGGGACCTTTCTATAATAATTTAAATAATTTTGTTCAAAAAGCACTTGCTAATAACTTTTTTGAAACACTAGAAAGAATTTCCAATGAAATTTTTCCTGACATTGTCAATTCTGATTCCCCAGTACCAGCTCGCCTGCGTAGATTATTTCAATTTGAAGTACTTTATGAAGTTTTTCAAGGAATCATGCCCAATATTCGTGGAGAAGAATTTCGTGATAAAAGAAAATATTTTTGGGCATCAATTGTATCACAAACAACGAATTGTTGGTCCTCTGATCTTTCAGAAAGCAGGCTTTGGCATCTCTGTTATGAAGGAGAAACAAGAGGAATTGAACTCCAGCCTATCAAGAATGATATAGAAAGGGTTTTACTGGAACCTCCAAGCTCCAACTTAGTTGCCGAACTTCAAAGCCATATTTTTGATTTTCATTTATTATTACGCTCTTATTATTTACTAATTGATCCTTCGCGACCAAAGTTAACATTAGAAAGTCTTAGAAAACCAGTCTTGCAATGGGAGAAGAATGATTGGAAAACAAAATCAACGCCGGTAATTGGAAAAAGTAGCGAGCAAAAAGAAACTAAACCGCCCCTGGATGTTCAACTAACTACCATTGCCAATTATTTAAATGCAGATTCACTAAGATTGCGACAACGACTGCTGGAGAAAGAAGGAGCAATTCAATTGCATTTATATTTTTTTCAAGATCTACTTGCAATCAGAGAATTATACGAAGCAGGCCGATATGATGAAGCTATTCTCGTTTTAAGAAAATATATTAAAAAAACTGGCGCTGCTGCTGATAATTCAAAATTTCCTGATACCAATAAACCCACTGCTTCTCTTTGGATTGACTGTCTTCGCACCCTTCATACAAAAATAAATGAGAAAAGAGCTGAAACAAGATCCCAAATAAGAACAATGGAATTGCCCGCAAACACTCAAGTAACAGCTTCTGTTCCGACAGTTGCAACAACTGCTACTACAG
>CAYOOT010000057.1:0-18571 GCA_964405665.1 uncultured Bdellovibrionales bacterium
ATTCGTATTTAAGTCGGAAATAAAATTAATTTGTTGTCATTATTCCCACTAATGTTTAGAGTTTATAATTATTCCTGACAATAATTCCCTTTTACTAATTTTCTTTGAGGAACAGAGCAGTGAGTAGGTTTCAATCTTTAATAATTTTTATAATAATTTTGCTATCGATAAAACTGAATTTTGCAGCCGCTGAATCAGTAGCAACGCTTTATTCTGCGGAAGGAAACGTGGAAGGGCGATTTGTGTCTGGTGATTGGAAAGAAGTTTCTCCAGGACAGAAATTTGAAAATAGCGATGCTGTTAGAACTAATGAAAGAAGTACGGCAGGCGTGAAGTTTAATGATGGGTTTTTAGTTAGGCTTAAAGAAAAAACTTCAATTGAATTTGCAAAAAAGCAAAATACTCAACCGATATCTATTAGTGTGGGAACTGCTTATTTTTTCAGTCGTAAGCCCACTTATTCACCTGAAATTCATACTCCGCAAGTGAGCGCATCGGTACGTGGTACCGAATTTGTTGTGGAGGTCACAAAAGAACAGACAGTAATTTCAGTAATCCAAGGTGTGGTTGAGGCGACTAATCAATTCGGTTCGCTAACTCTTAATCAGGGAGAGTTGGCAGTTACAAAAACTGGATCTGCTCCCGTAAAGCAAATTATAATAAATCCACTAGATGCAGTGCAATGGGCGCTATATTATCCGGCAGTTTTTCGACTCAGTGATTTTAAGACTTTTGCAAATTCTGCAAATAGTAAAGGCATTGCTGCATTAAACGAAGGAAAGTTTAAAGAGGCAAAAGAAGCATTTTCTGGTAGTACTTGGATGGATCAAATGGGAAGATCTCTTGTTGCTTATCAGGAAGGAAACGTTCGAGAAGCCCTTAAGGAAATTGAAACACAAAAAACTGCTGTTCCCGAACTTCTTCTTTATCAATCTTCTCTATTGTTAAGCGTGGGTGAAACAGATCAAGCCAACACTATTTTGCTGGAACTTTCTCGCAAAAAAACAGCGGACGTTGAAGCAGGTATTTTGACACAACTTGCGGTGATCGACCTTGTGCAAAACAAAAAAAATCAGGCTCGCTCCAAAGCAGAGCAAGCTCTGAAATTAGATAGCAAATCACCAGCGGCCTTACTCGTCTCTTCATACATAAGCCAGTCGTTTTTTAAATTAGACGAAGCGCGAGAATCTTTGGAAAAAATTCTCGCAGATCATCCCGCAGATCTTCTTGCTAAAATTAGACTAGCAGAGCTTCTTCTTGGTTCTGGAGAAACTAAAAAGGCTACGGAGTTAGTAGAGAGCGTTATTAACAAGACTCCCAATAATGAATATGCCCTAAGTATTTTAGGATTTACTGAACTTTCTCGCTATCAGGAGAAAGAGGCATTAGGCTATTTTACTAAAGCACTAAGTATCAATGATAGTTTTGCGATGGCCCATTTAGGAAAAGGGTTAGCTTTGATTAGAGGCGGAGATTTAAAAGCTGGGCGCGAAGAGCTGGAAATTGCTACACAACTTGCCCCTAATATTTCACTCTATCGCAGTTATTTGGGAAAAGCTTTTTACGAAGAAGAAAAGAGCGAACTATCAGAAAACGAATATCTAAAAGCGATGGAATTAGATTCACAAGATCCAACTCCCTATCTTTATCGTTCGTTTTTGCGTCTTTCTCAACATCGACCAATTGAGGCACTTGCTGATATTGAAGATTCTATTGCAAGAAATGATAACCGTGCAGTGTTTCGTTCCAAGTTATTGCTGGATCAAGATGAAGCGACTCGTGGAACTAGTTTAGGTAAGATTTATAGTCGAGTGGGATTTAATGAGCTTTCCAGAGTAGAAGCAATGAAGGCATTAAATAGTGACTATTCTAATTACTCGGCACATTTTTTACTCGGCTCCCTATTTCAGGATTCTAATTTAGGAAGCAATACTCTGACTACAGAAAATTTAATTGGCAGACTCTTAGTGCCGGTAAATTATAACTCTAATAACCTGGATTTAAATGGTGGAGGAGCATCTTTAAACGAATATACAACTCTTTTTTCCAGACCAATTTCAAGAACTAAAATAAGTGCCAATGGGGACAGCTCCCTTGAGGAAATCTCAGCACAAATAGATCAGACCTTAACGACAAACAACTTGGGATTAAAAGTGGGGTTCCTGGCTAGTGATCGTCAAGGATTTCGCAATAACGATTGGAAAAGAGAGAAACAAGGGTTTGTGCAAGGACAATATCAGCTTCTGGAAGATGACACTTTAATTTTCGATGCTACCGGAAGACAAAATGATCAAGCTGACGTGGTTGTCAATACAGATCCATATGCAGAAGATCCAGATTTGGAAACGTCTTTGGATTCGGGGCTATTGCGCTTAGGTTATCATCATCGTTTTTCAGCAAATTCCCATTTTATTGCGCAGACGTTTTATGATCATGGAAATTTCAGTAAGCAAGATAATGCTGATTTAAGCAGAATTTCTTCCTTTGATATTACAGATCAGGGTAAGCTAATCACCACAGTCCCATTTCCCTTTGATGGTGCAACAGATGAAGATATTCGCTCCAAGCAAGATCTCTCCCGCAGTGATTTGCAATACATTCTAGATACGGAAGATGTTTCGTTTGTAATCGGAACCAGTTTTAGTTTCGAGCATTTAAATAATTCAGAGGATGCTATTGTTTCTGATATTGGTTCAAAATCGGCGCTTAGCTTTCTAGAAGGATATGTTATTAATTCCGACGCCAATGTCAATCAAAACACTAATCAAACCTTTATCTACTCTAAATGGCATCCCCTAAATTGGTTTAATTTAGATGCCGGAATCACCTATGCACACCTGACTACAGCCACTAATCCCGATAGTCCTCCTTTTGTTAGCGACACTTACGACAAAGATTCCTTTGATCCAAAAGTTGGAGCGATCGTTGAGTTAAGCAAAGATTTTTCTTTGCGCACTTGTTATGAGACCACGCTGGGACGAAATGAAAGAGGCGGAATTGGGCCATTGGAGCCAACTTTTGTGGGCGGCTTTAACCAGGTTTTTGACGGCATTAGAGGCAGTAAGCAGGATTTGTATGCAGTTGGCATAGATGGAAAATTATCCACTAAAACTTATATCGGAACTTCTTATCAACTTAGAAAAATAGATCTTAATCGACCTTTCACTTCTTCGTTATTTTCAATTGAGAGCGGGGAATTAACTACCACTGTTGTCGATAAGGAGGATTCTATATCTAACAGTGCTGATGAGAACAGAGTGAGTGCTTATCTTTATCAAATACTAGGGCTGCGTTGGAGTTTGGCAGTTAAATACGATTGGGAAAATTTTAATGAGCAACAAAGCCTGCCAGATTTTGACACCAATGTTGGAACTTTGAATTTACGTTATTTTGATCCTAGTGGTTTCTTCTCCTTTGTTAAAAGCACCTTTCGCAATCAACATCGCAAAGGCAGTGGCATTGTCGATCCCAATGATTCCTTCTGGATCTTTGATGCCGGCCTTGGATATGAACTTGATTCTTCTCACGGCTTTGCCTCATTAGAGTTTAGAAATATTTTTGATCAGAGTTTTAAATATTCGGCTATTAGAGACGAGTCCTTTTTGCTCCCTGAATTTGGGGCATTACTAAAGATGTCATATAATTTCTAACAATGCGTGAATGGTTCAAGTTAAATTTTACTCAATTTCTAATTGCTACTGCGCTTTCTGTTTTAGCTTGTATATTTCTGCTCAGTCCCTGGGGAGTTTCACTGGAGCAGCTATTCTATGATTCTCTCTTCTTATTTCGAGGCGTTCGTCAAACTAGTCAGCAAATTGTCATTGTTGCTATAGATGAGTCTTCCTTTGACGAGTTGGATCAACAATGGCCTTGGCCCCGTTCGCTACACGCTAAACTTATTGATTCCCTATCACAGGCCGGAGCTAAAGTTATAGCATTTGATCTTTTATTCTCCGAGCCAGCTCAGCATGATGCTGAGCTGGCGCAAGCGATAGACAGACATCGGAGTGTCGTGATGGTCAATGAGATCAGTAATGTCTTGGATCCCCTGCATGGTTTTTCGATGGAGAAAGTAGTAAATCCGAACTCCATAATTGAGCTTAGCAAGAGCAAACCAGCTTTAGGCTTTGCCAATATGCGTTTAGATGGCGATGGTTTTGTGCGAGGGTTGGATTTAAAACAAGGAGATCAAGTCGCTTTTTCTTTGCAAATAGCACAGAATTATTTGGGACATAAAATTGAGATTGATAATAAAAATGAACTCATTAATTTTCTTGGACCAAGAGGCAGCATTTCAACAATTTCTTATTATCAAGCGTTAGAGCCTGCAACCTACTTACCTCAAGACTTCCTTAAAGGTAAGATTGTAATTGTTGGTTTTGCCGTGGCTTCACAAGCTGATGTCAATAGCAATACTGCGGATGCCTATCCCATCCCGTTTTCGCACTTTCATAACCCCATTATGCCAGGGGTAGAAATTCATGCCAATGCGGTAGAAAATTTTCTCAATAAATCCTTTCTCCAGGGAATTCCCCGAAACAAGCAGTTATACTGCGGACTAATTATGGGAATTATAATTGGAACTTTAATCTTTAGAGTCAAACCCATATTCGGATCTCTCCTATATTTTTCAATCTTTTTAGTAGTTACCGTTAGTACCTTGTTTCTTTTTTCAGCTAAAAATATTTTAATTTCTTGGCCTTCGATAATTTTACCGTTGAGTATTTGTTATCTTGGCAGTCCGGTATTTCTTTATCTCGCAACAAGAAAAGAGAAAGCATATATTAAAAAAGCTTTTTCCACTTATCTTTCACCACGACTAGTGAATGAACTAATTCGTAGCCCTGAACGCTTAGTGCTGGGAGGAGAAGACAGAGAAGCTACTGTGTTATTTGTTGATTTAGCAGGATTTACGAGCCTTTCAGAAAAATTATCAGCCCAAGAATTGATTTCCTTTGTTAATAAATATCTTGGAGCGTTTGCCGAAGAAATTTTAAGATATGATGGAATGATCGATAAATATATCGGCGACTGCATCATGGCAGTTTGGGGGGTGCCAATTTACGACAGGGAGCATGCGACAAAAGCCTGCCGAGCCGTTTTGCAAATGAAAGAAAAATTAAAAGAGCTTAATACGATATCACTGAATCTGAAAGATATTTCGTTTCGCGCTGGAATTTCCAGTGGGCAAATGCTTGCCGGAAATGTCGGGGGTGGAACGCAGTTTAATTATACTGTGCTGGGTAATGAAGTTAACTTAGCCTCTAGACTAGAAGCATTGAATAAGTATTACGGCACGACAATATTGATCAGTGAACGCACTAAAAGTTTAATAACCGAAAATATTATTTTAAGAGAAATTGATATTGTGCAAGTTAAAGGTCAAAAGAAAGCAGAAATTCTTTTTGAAGTTTGTGGACAACGTAAAGAGCTAACAAAAAACTTTTTAGAAAGCATTGATTATTTTAATTCTGCGAGAGTGGAATATTTGAAGAAAAATTGGGCGATTGCGCTAAGTTTGTTTGAAAAAACACTGGGACTTATTCCCGAGGATGGGCCGGCAAAAGTTTTGGCCAATAGATGTCGGTTATATCTTTGCCAGCCCCCAGCTGAAGACTGGAATGGAGTTCATGTGATGACAGAGAAATAAACAATGATTCAAATCCCATTAGGAGCTGCCAAAAAGCTTGATCTTAATGAACTTCTGTAGATTTTTCTCCTACACAAATTGCCTAGTCTTGGCTCACATTGAAGGTTCCGCTGCAAGGATTAGAAGTGCTATTAACAGTAAATGTGCCTGACCCGGTGCCGTTGCCGTTAGAAAAGTCACCTGTAGCACCCATTGTTTCCTGATTTCCTGGGTCTGTGCCATGAAAGAAAAAATGACCATTGCTGTCAGACTCTCCTTCGATATCAAAGATTGGAAATCCGCCGTTAGATTCATTAAAAGTTCCGACAAGGCGACAATGAGGATCGGCGCAAGTATTGTCGCCATTTCCGCCAATGCCGAAATCAACAATAAATGTGCATGTTGAGGTCGAGGAACTATCGATTGCGCTTCCGCTCCAAGTTCCAAGATTTAGATTGGGGGTAGGTGTGGGAGTTGGACTTAGAGTTGGAGTTGGTGTGGAGGTGTGAGTTTCGTGTGGAGTTGGTGTGGGAGTGGCAATATCTGCTTGATAATCTCCAGTAAAGCCTTCTTGGGCGGCGTTTGCTGTTTCTTCTCCGATCATCTTAGCGCAAGTGTTTAATTCTTCAAAAGTTTGAGCAATGTCACATTGAGAAAAATTTCCTAAATTGTTAGCTGTAATTTCTTTGTAATCGGTTTTGTTAAGTATTGAAGATACGGAATCTAAAAGTTTAGATGAACATGCACCGGAGCTAATGCTGGCAAATACGCCAGGGACAAAACTTTCGAAGCTGCTAAAACTGGATAAAATATTATCAGCTGAGCATGCTACAATCTGCAACGAGGAAAATGCTGCAGCCAAAAGACCTCTTGTGCCGGAGTCAATGTCTTTATCAAGGCCCAAGAGAATTCTTAGCATCGTATCTCCCTCAAGAAAGCTAATGGCATTGTTGTCTATTGCTTGTGCAGGAAGCACCCTAGTAATAGAACCAGACTGTAGAGTTACATCAACGGTGTTTGTTGAGTAGTTTGAAAATGTTACTAAGGCATCCCTTGTTTGGGCAGAAAGCGGACGTCCTGTAGGATCAAATGTTACTGTCAGTTGTTCTCCTGTGGTGCTGGTATAAATCACATCAAACTGCATTACTTCTCCAACGATGCGACTGAGAATAACAATAGACTCACCATTTTCTAAAGCAGCCGAAACAGCAACCGGACTATTACTATTTGATACTTGTCCTAACCGAAGATTAATTGAGGACTCAACTGCAGAACGGGTTGTTGATTGAGAGTCGCTATTTTGATTTTTGTCACCAGAGTCCTGAGCGCAAGCATGGATTATTAAAATAGTAAGTCCAAAGAAAGATAAGTATAAAAAATTTTTCATGGTGACAAACATAATAAAATTAGTTTGTATGTCTAGGGCAGAAAATTAAGTTAATCTAGCGCAACTTAATAACCGCAAGAAAGCCGGCACAAAATCAACTTATCGGAATTAAAAAACATATTTGACAAGCTGTCAATCTCTAATTAAGTGCCTTGACTGCAGGCAGTTCCTTTCCTTCAAGCAAACATAAAAAAGCACCACCGGCAGTAGAGACATAACTCATTTTATCAAAAGCATGTTTTTGATGAAGTGCCACGTCGGTATCTCCGCCGCCAACAACAGTCAATGCTTTAGAAGAGGACAAAATATCCACAATCGCAAAAGTGCCGGAAGCAAATTCAGGAGTTTCAAAAGCACCCATCGGACCGTTCCAAATTATTGTTTTTGCATCGGCCAATGCGGATTTAAAGAGTTCAACGCTTTTTGGTCCGATATCAAGGGCCAGCATGTCAGCAGGAATTTTATTAATATCTACCGTTTTTGTTTCAATGCCTGATTTTAAGGCAGCGGCGATAATTACATCACTGGGAAGAATTAATTGACAACCGCTTTGAGCCAGTTCTTTCTCTGTATCAAGGGCTATTTGAATGAAATCTGCTTCATAAAGGGATTTTCCAACTTCCAAACCTTTTGCCGCAAAAAAAGTATTAGCCATTGCACCACCGAGAATAATTTTGTTGGCACGTTTGCCGACATTTTTTATTGCCGTGATCTTGCCGGATACTTTTGCTCCTCCGAAAATCGCAATTAACGGGCGCTCTGGATTATCAAATGCTTTGCTAAAATATTCCATTTCATTTTTAATTGTAAATCCTGCTGCTGCAGTTTTCATCAGAGGAACCATCCCCACAAGAGAAGCATGAGCTCTATGGGATACGGCAAAGGCATCATCAACATAAACTTCTGCTAATCTTGCAAGTTTTTTTGCAAACTCAATATCATTTTCTTCTTCTTCTTTGTAAAAACGTAAATTTTCTAAAAGTAAAACTTCTCCAAACTTAAGATCTTTTACTTTTTTCTCAGTTTCTTCACCAATACAATCATTAGCAAACTCTACATTAATTTTTAATAGCTGGGCGATTCTCTCAGCTACAGGTTTTAAACTTTGTTTAGGATCTTTTCCTTTAGGTCGGCCCAAATGTGAACAGAGGATCACTTTGGCATTTTGTTTGAGTGCATATTCTAAGGTGATCAATGTCGCCTTAATTCTTGTTTCATCGCTAATTTTTCCATTTTCGTCTAACGGAACATTCAAATCGGCTCTTAAAAACACAGTTTTTTTATTTAAATCAATTTGATCGATGTATTTCATTTTTTCCTTTATCAGTTTCATAGAGCAGTCTTTTACTTGCTATTGGCAATACTTTCAATCCGAGATTATTTTCCGCACTTTTTTGTCTGAAAATACAAAATTCTGATTGGAAATTTTATCTTTTTAATGTTAAACCCCAACAGTCCAAATGTATTATTTTAAGATTATTTTTCAAGGAAATATCTGGTGTCTGCTTGGTTTTTAAGAAGTAAAGCTCCCAAACCTTCAACTGAAGATTCTGATCGTGCTGAGATTCCTGGGGGCCTTTGGGAGAAATGCCCCGGTTGCTCTGAGATAATTTATTCCAGAGAATTAATTCGCAATAAAATGGTTTGTCCCAAGTGCAATCACCATTTTAGAATTTCGGTTGATCAGAGAATAAATATTATTTGCGATCGCCAATCTTTTCAAGAGATGGATGTTAATTTAAAGTCTGCTGATCCCTTGAATTTTCGTGATACTCAGAAATATAAAGATCGCATCAAAAAGGCTGAAAAAAAGGAAAACGGACAATCTGAAGCAGTTAGAACAGGCCGAGGGACGATCAATGGAAAAAAGGTTTATTTAGGGGTGTTTAATTTTTCTTATATGGGTGGGAGCATGGGAGTAGTTGTTGGTGAAAAACTAACTCGTGCAGCGGAAGCCGCTTATAATGAAAGATTACCCTTAATTATCGTTTCTTCCTCTGGCGGAGCAAGAATGCAGGAGGGGATTTATTCCTTGATGCAAATGGCCAAAGTTACAGCCGCTTTGGTAAGGTTGGGGGATCGAGGGATTCCTTATATCTCTTTATTATGCGATCCCACAACAGGGGGTGTAGCGGCATCTTTTGCTATGCAAGGAGATGTGATTATTGCCGAGCCCGGAGCTCTAATTGGTTTTGCTGGACCTCGAGTAATCGAACAAACAATTCGCAGTAAATTGCCGCAAGGATTCCAACGATCGGAGTTCTTATTAACTCATGGAATGATTGATATGATCGTTGAGCGAGCTAAGTTAAAGGAAACCTTGGCTAATATTTTAAGTATAATTTATTCTTAATAAAGTAAGAGGATATTGAATGAAAAAAAATACGCTAAAGGTTATTCTAGTTCTTTCATTCTTTTGTAGTTTTTTCCCGAATCGAGCTTTTTCACAACCCAAACCGCCAGATCGAAAATATTTATTTATCGAAGATCAGCTGAAAAAAGAAAATAAGCAAAAAGTAAAAACCGAAGGCAAAATAGCCAAAGAATTTTCTTCCATTGGTAAAGATGGAAATATTCCCTTTGATGTCGATGCCAAAACCATAACTTTTGATTCCAGTGGAGATAAGATTCTGGCTGATGGTGGAGTAATGATCACTTATGCCTCAATGGTGATTGAAGCGATTAAAGGCGTTGTCGATCTTAAAACTAACGAAGCCCAAGTAAGCGGAGATGTGCGAATCAGTGATGCCTCGGGGACCATTTCGGCAGAGTCGGCAAAAATCAATCTTAAAACAAAAACAGGGGTATTGCAGAATGCAGATGTTTATTTAAGTGAAAATGAATTTCAGCTTAAAGGAACTGAGATTGAAAAGGAGGAAGGAGAAATTTATAAATTAAAAGATGCCGAAATTACGACTTGCCGTTGTGCAGAAGCTGATGATTGCAATCCCTGGCGAATAAGAGCTGATCGGATGGAAATAGAGCGCAATGGTTACGGGCAAGCTTGGGGTGCAAAATTCGACGCTTTTAATATCCCGATATTTTATACGCCCTATCTAATTTTCCCCGCAAAAACTCAAAGGCAAAGTGGATTGCTTGCGCCAAGTTTCGGTATTGGAAAAAGAAGCGGCTTTAATTTGGAACTGCCATTTTTCTGGAACATCAATGATTCTACAGATGCAACCATCACTTCAATCTACGAAAGTAATGTGCGTTATGGATTGGATACGGAATTTAGGAAAGTCTTTTCCAAAAACAGCAAGCTGCAAACGGGTCTTATTTATTTGAATGAATCGCAACGAGGCGACAGATTATTAGGAACCGATACTTCAGCACTTAGCGATCAGAGCATCGATACCGATCGAATTGGCGGATATTTAAGAGATAATTGGAAAGGGGCTATTGCTAATCATCCTTTTCAATTTATTGCCAAAGGCGGGTATGTCAGTGATGACTCATTTTTGAGAGAATATGAAAATGATAAAATCGGTAAATATAATCTTCGAACTTTGACTTCAAAAGCTACTTTGAGAACTTCTTTGCTCCTAGGTTTTTCATTTAATCTTTCTTCGGAGTTTAATCAATCCTTAGTCTCGGATGATGATTTTATCTTACAAAGACTTCCTGAAGCAAGTATTACCGGTATACAATTTTTTAATCCCTTTGGAGATAATCCTTTGGGACTTAAGTTAATTACTCAGACAGAATTAAAGACTACAGAGTTTCAAAGACAAGCCAGCTATGATGGGAATCGTGCTGAAATAGTGGAAAATGCCAAAATTCCTTATCATTATATGAATTATTTTGATGGTTCTCTAGAAACAAATATCAGGGGAAGTCAATATTCTTTGGATGAAGTCAAAGTGCAAAGTCTGAATGCTAATGGCAAACTTCAGACAGATTCAGAATTGCCGGCAAGTTCCAGCAGAGTTGTTCCCGCATTCAAGGTAAAATTAGATTCAGCAGTGGAAAAAGTATTTGATTTAGAAGAAGGCAGTTTTTGGAAAAGAGTTGCGGAATTAGGTGATACAGGAAGAAATCAAGAACTTGCTAGAATTAAGCATACGATTGAACCGGGATTGCGTTATAAGTTCGTGCCTTTTGTTGAACAGGATAATACTCCGCAATTTGATTCTTTTGATCATTTGTCTCAGAAAAACGTGGTGACATATCAATTAACACAAAGAATATATGGTCGTTTCCAACCTCGTGATAAAAATCTCTATGGTATTGAAGAAATTACTCCGGAGGTAGAAGACTTAGGGGGGATTAGTTCTACTTCCAGTCTTTTAGATCAAGATTTTGGTTTTAATTCAGATGATGAAGATAATAATTACAGTCGTTTAAGGAAAGGAAGCTTAAAAGAGTTGGTAACGTTTAAGTTAGGACAGAGCTATGATATTTTAGAAGCCCAAAAAAATAGAGATCCAGAAGAAGAGCCTTTGTCCGATATCGCTGGTGACCTAATATTATATCCCAATGATTATTTTGCAATTAGACAAAAAGTTAATTTCAACCAATACGATCAATCCTTTAGTAGTTATACAACAGAAGTTCAGTTGGAAGACAAAAGGGGAGATCGCCTCAGAACCAGGTTGAATTTTATTTCTGAACAACAACGACAATTAGAATCTCATTTGGAATTTAGATTAACGGAGAATCTAAAACTTGGATATTATACTCGTTATGATGATTTGGCTTCAGAAATCATAGAAACTAAAGTGGGTCTTAGATATTTAAGCAAGTGTAAGTGCTATATTTTTGATGTTAATTTTTCAGATCGAATCAATCCTGATGAAACAAAAGTAACCTTTAACATTACATTTAATGGCTTGGGAGAACTTAATCAGCGTTATTTCCCTGATGTCAGCAACAGAAAAAAAACAGTTAAGTAAAATAATTGAGGTATTTATGAAAGGTATAATTTTAGCAGGTGGATTGGGAACAAGATTGCAGCCCTGCACCTTGG
Organism: uncultured Bdellovibrionales bacterium; assembly: GCA_964405665.1. GTDB lineage: Bacteria > Bdellovibrionota_C > UBA2361 > SZUA-149 > CAZDWZ01 > CAYOOT01. The sequence goes on from CAYOOT010000057.1 coordinate 11,986, forward strand.
TTACAAATAAGCATTTATTGCCGATCTACGACAAACCAATGATTTATTATCCGATCCAAGCTTTAGTCAATGCTGGCATTACTGATATTTTAATTGTCACCGGAGGACCTTTTGCCGGAGATTTCTTGAAATTATTGGGTAACGGCCAGGCTTTTGGTTTAAAGCATATTAATTATACATACCAAGAAGGTGAAGGAGGGATTGCTGCAGCATTATCTCTTGCTGAATATTTTTCCGGCGAGGAAAAGATCTGTGTAATTCTGGGAGATAATATTATTGAAGGAAATATTATTTCTGCGGTGAAAGATTTTTCCAAGCAAGAACGCGGAGCAAAAATACTTTTGAAAGAAGTAGCTGATGCCAGAAGATTTGGTGTTGCTGAAATTGAAAAAGGGAAAGTAGTGCAGATTGTAGAAAAACCAAAAGAGCCAAAAAGTAATTATGCTGTAACCGGTATTTATTTTTATGACAATCATGTTTTTGAATTTATTAAGGGACTTTCTCCATCAGAACGCGGAGAATTGGAAATCACCGACGTTAACAATATGTATCTAAAGCAAGGGACTTTGACCCATGATATTCTCCAAGGTTGGTGGACTGATGCCGGTACTTTCCCCTCACTGCGTCGAGCTGGCAACCTGGTTGCAGAAAGTGGTGCTAATCGATTAGATATTGGATAAGGAAAAAGGAGTAGTGTTGTGAGAATTTTAATTACCGGAGGAGCCGGGTTTATAGGCTCTAATTTTGTAAGGTGGATTTTTGAAAAAAGCAATTTAAATATAGAAATTGAAAAAGTTGTTGTTTTGGATGCCCTGACTTATGCCGGCAATTTAGCTAATCTCTCTGGAATGGAGAAATACGCTTTTAAGTTTTGTAAAGCCGATATTCGAGATGCAGCCGCTGTCAGTAAAATTCTTCGAGAAGAAAAAATTCAGCATGTTGTAAATTTTGCCGCTGAAAGTCATGTCGATCGATCAATTGTCGATCCACTGGCCTTTGTTCGAACTAATATTGAAGGAACACAGGTGCTTTTAAATTGCTCGATGGAAGCTGGTGTTGAAAAGTATCTGCAAATTTCCACAGATGAAGTTTATGGCTCACTTGGCCCGGAAGGAAGATTTAAGGAAACTACTCCCTTGGATCCGAGCAGTGCTTATTCCGCTTCCAAGGCCGGAGCGGATCTTTTGGTGATTGCGGCAAATCGTACTCATCACTTCCCTTGTTTAGTAACTCGCTGCTCCAATAACTATGGTCCTTATCAATTTCCGGAAAAACTGATTCCACTTTTCATAACCAATGCCTTGGCCGATAAAAATTTACCTCTTTATGGAGATGGTAAAAATATTCGCAGCTGGTTGCATGTTGATGATCATTCCCGAGCAATCATGATGGTTTTGCAAAATGGCAAATTCGGCGAAGTTTATAATATTGGCGGCGCTCCCGAGTCGGAAAAAGAAAATTCTGATGTTACAAGGGAAATTTTAAAGATTTTAAACAAGCCTGAGAGTTTAATTAAAAGAGTAGAAGATCGCAAAGGTCATGACAGGCGTTATGCCGTTGATTATTCAAAAATCAATAAAGAACTGGGCTGGAAACCGGAAATAAATTTTACTGAAGGAATTAAGCAGACAGTTCAATGGTATATTGATCATGAAAGTTGGTGGCAAGCTGTTAAATCAGGCGAATATCAAAAATTCTACGATCTTTATTATGGTGAACGCCTCAAATCCATGGGTAATTTGTAATTGGCTATGAGTTTTTTCCCTAAAAAGATTTTAATTACTGGTGGTAATGGAATGTTGGCAGCAGATCTTTATCCAGTTTTAGAAAAAGCCCAAGCAAAAATTATTGCAACAGGTCATGCTACCGGCAAGCGTGGCCCGATAGAAATTCAGAAACTTGATATCATTGATCCGGAACAAGTTACTTCGTTCCTCAAAGAAGTTCAGCCTGATTGGATTATTAATTGTGCTGCTTATACTAAGGTTGATGATGCAGAAAAGGATTACGATCGAGCATTTGCCGTTAATGCCGATGGTCCGGGATATTTAGCTCAAGCTGCTTTTGAAATTAATGCGCGATTACTTCATATTTCTACAGATTATGTTTTTGGGGCTAGCTTTGATAAAAATTTTGAAAAAAGGCCCTATTTGGAAGACGATTTTCTTTCTCCTTGCGGTATTTATGGTCATAGTAAAAGATATGGAGAAGAATTGGTTTTAAAAAATTTGCCTAATGCTTTAATTCTAAGAACAAGTTGGTTGCATGGAGTCAATGGACCAAATTTTGTGGATACGATGCTGAAGCTGGGAAAAGAGAGAAAGACCATAAGTGTTGTTGATGATCAGGTGGGAACTCCAACTTGGACTGGGTGGCTGGCAGAAGTAATTTTAAAAATGATGAAAAAAAATGCTGAAGGAATCTTCCATGCTTCTGCGGCGGGATATGTAAGTAGATTTGAGCAAGCTCAAGAAATTTTTAGACAAGCTCATTTAAAAGTAGAAGTTTTACCGCAAAGTTCTGCCTCGGCCAATCGTCCTGCCCCAAGACCATTTTTTTCTGCATTTAATGTCAGTAAGTTAGAGAAATTTTTAGGAGAATCATGTATCAGTTGGCAGGAAGGAATTAAAAAACACTTAAGTTTAAATAGTTAGAATGAAAAAAGTATTTCACGGAAATTTAGCGGATAATTTAAAAGCTATCGGTGTGATTATGGCGGGAGGCAGTGGCACAAGATTCTGGCCACTGAGTCGCAAATCATATCCCAAGCAGTTTTTAAATTTAACTGGAACAGGAAGAAGCTTAATTCAAGCTACAGCCGATCGACTTGATCTGTTACTGGGAACTGCCGCAATGTTGGTAGTTACTGCTGAGAATCAACATCATTTGGTGCGAGAGCAATTGCCGGATATGGCAATTCTATCCGAACCATCTGCAAGAAATACAGCTGCTTGTTTGGGTTATGCGGCAGCTCTGGCCCTAAGCACGGTGGGAGATTTGCCGATGATTTGTGTGCCAGCAGATCATATGGTTTGGGGCGAAGAGGAACTAAATAAAATTTATCGAGATGCCATAGAATTAGCTGCTAATGAAGATGTCTTAATAACAATTGGAATCAAACCGACACATCCTGAAACTGGTTATGGTTATATCAAAAAAGCAGATGCGATCAGTAAAAATTGTTTTAAAGTGGAAAAATTTGTTGAAAAACCCAACTACGAAATAGCACAAGAATACTTAAACTCCGAACAATTTTTTTGGAATGCCGGAATGTTTATTTGGCGACCAAGTGTTTTGCTTGCGGCATTTGAAAAATATCTCCCTTCTTTAGCAAAGGGTCTGAAACAAATTCAAGAAATAATAAGCTCTGATCTTAGTGAAGATGAAAAATATACAAAAGTAAAAGAAATATATTTGCAATTTGAATCAATTTCCATTGATTATGCGATAATGGAGAAGGCAGACAATGTAAGAATGTTTGTCTGTGAAGAGTCGTTTAGTTGGAGTGATGTCGGTTCCTGGAGTTCTTGGGTAGATATTGAGAAAAATAATTTTTCCGAAGAAGGTAATTTTATCGATGCCGATGCTATTTTAATTGACTCAAAAAATACGGCAATTTTAAGTAAAAAGTATATTAAAACTCCTAAGTTAATAGCCGGTGTGGGAATTGAAGATTTAATAATAGTTGAAACTGATGATGCAATTTTGATATGCAAGCGAGGAAAGGCCCAGGATGTTAAAAAGATTGTCGATCTTTTAAAAGAACGAAATAAAAATGATTTATTATAGGTAGGGGCGCCCTTTATGGGTGCCCGTATTGATAAGACCGTTAGTAATAAAGAAAGGAGTGTTTTTAAATGTCAAAAAAAGTTGCTTTAATTACCGGAGTTACCGGCCAGGATGGATCTTATTTGGCAGAGTTTTTACTTTCTAAAAATTATCATGTTGTGGGAATGGTTAGAAGGGCATCAACCGAAAAATTTCCCAGAATTGAACATATAAAAAAAGATATTGATATTCGTCAAGGGGACCTGCTCGATCAGAGTTCCCTGATATCTTTAATTAAGGAAGTTCAACCAACAGAAATCTATAACTTGGCAGCCCAGAGTTTTGTGCCTGCAAGTTGGGAACAACCAGTTTTAACTTCAGAATTTACGGCTTTAGGCGTAACCAGAGTTTTAGAAGCAATCCGTTTAATCAATCCCGGCATCAGATTTTATCAAGCTTCCAGTTCTGAAATGTTTGGCAAGGTACAAGAAGTTCCGCAGACTGAAACAACTACCTTATATCCTCGATCTCCTTATGGAGTTGCTAAGTGTTATGGACATTATATGACTATCAATTATCGAGAAAGTTATAAGATGTTTGCCGTATCCGGAATATTATTTAATCACGAATCACCCCGCAGAGGTTTGGAATTTGTTACCAGGAAAATCTCTGATGGCGTAGCTAAAATAAAATTGGGCTTATCAACAGAGTTGCGCATGGGAAATCTCGAAGCCAAACGCGACTGGGGTTTTGCCGGTGATTATGTTAAAGCAATGTGGCTGATGTTGCAGCAAGAAAATGCCGATGATTTTGTAATATCTACCGGCGAAACTCATCGAGTTCAGGAGTTTATCGAAATAGCATTTTCTCATGTGGGATTGGAATGGCAAAAATATGTGAAATTGGATGAAAAATTTATTCGTCCTGCCGAAGTTGATTTGTTGATTGGGGATTGTAGTAAAGCCAAGAAAAAATTAGGTTGGCAACCAGAAGTTAGTTTTACTGAATTGATAAAAATGATGGTTAATTCCGATTTGGAAAGATTGGAAAAAGATAAAAAAGGATTAAAGAGTTGATCTTAAATTGCTTTTAGATTTTTTGGATTGAATGATTGAACTATTATTTGCATAGGATTGGAAAAGACAGATTAATATGAGAGCATTAGTTATCGGCGGTTATGGTTTTGTGGGCAGACATTTGGCTCAGCATTTAGTTAAGTGCGGAGATGATGTTGCCGTAACTTATCTGCCTATTAAATTGGAAAATGGCGGAATTGGGCCTGCAGAAAAAGACAATAAAATTGCTATTCCTCAATCAGCACAGACTTTGGGTTTGGATATTAAAGATCGAGAAGCTGTTTCTGAGGTGATTAAGTTACTGCAACCAGATGTTGTTTATCATCTGGCGGCTATGGCCTATGTTCCTGATGGTGAAGCGGCGCCAGAACAAGTATTTGCAATTAATACATTCGGGACACTTAATGTTTTAGATGCTATTAGCGAACACTCCAATCAAACAAGATTTCTATTTGTCAGTTCAGCTGAAGTTTACGGAGAACCAAGGCCCGGAGGTTTGCCCCTTACAGAAAGTTCTGAAATTAGGCCAATCAGTTCTTACGGAGTGACCAAAGCTTCCGCAGACTTATTGAGTTACAAATATTTTTATCGCAATGGTTTACATACTGTAAGAGTAAGACCATTCCCTCATATCGGGCCGGGACAGGCCGATACTTTTGCAATTTCTAGTTTTGCTAAGCAAGTTGCTTTAATAAAATTGGGAAAAGCAAAGCCGGTGATCAATGTGGGAAACCTGGAAGTAAAAAGAGATTATACAGATGTTCTCGATGTTGTTCGTTGTTACCGAGAGGCAATTTTAAACGGCAAAGCGGGAGAGGTATATAATGTTTGCTCCGGGGAAAGTTTAAAAATTGGTGATGTTTTGCAAATGCTGATTAAGCTTGCTGAAATTGAAGCGGAAGTTTTAGTTGATGATTCACGAGTGCGCCTAGTGGATATTTCAGATTTGTACGGCAGCTATCAAAAAGCAAATAAGGACTTTGGCTGGAAACCAAGAGTGGAAAGAGAAGCCAGTTTGGATAGTTTGCTGGCGTATTGGTTGGAGATTTTGGGGTAGTGTAGGGGCACCCTTTATGAGTGCCCGGTTGACCAAATATGTTTTGGAATTCCGGGCACCCATGAAGGGTGCCCCTACAGTTCAATTCTCATAATGCCAAATACTGCTGAGCAAGGTTATTATCCAGCGCCGCAATCGGACCGCTGGCAACAATACTACCCCTTTCCATCAAACAAAAATAATCTGCAGCTTTGCGGGCGAAATTAAGTTTTTGTTCTACCAATAAAAAAGTTAATTTTTCACGATTTTTAAGATCAATGATTGTTTTACAAATTTCTTGAACAAGATTCGGTTGAATGCCCTCTGTTGGTTCATCGAGAATTAGGAGAGAGGGTTTAAATACCAAAGCCCGGGCGATGGCCAATTGTTGTTGCAATCCCCCGGAAAGATCACCACCACGGCGCCAAAGCATATCTTTTAAGCAAGGAAATATTTCAAAAATTTGTTCTGGAATTTTGTTTCGTTTATTTTTTCCTAAAGATAATGTAATAAGTAAATTTTCTTCGACGGTGAGTTGTGAAAAAATTTCACGGCCTTGAGGCACATAACCGATTCCTAAGCGGGCACGCTGATAAGCAGATTGATCATTGAGTTTAGTGCTTACAAAATGAATTGAACCACTTTTTTCTGCCAATAGGCCCATGATGGTTTTTAAAAGAGTTGTTTTTCCTACGCCGTTTCTTCC
>CAYOOT010000058.1:0-6951 GCA_964405665.1 uncultured Bdellovibrionales bacterium
CTATATGACTATAGAAAAGAGAACTTAGATTATTGACCATGACCATGACCAAGACAGAGGCTGAGATGAAGGCTGAGACTGAGAACAAGAAAATTTATACTTGTGGGTAATAGTCAGCCTTTATGGGTACCCCTACATTGTTAATAGCCAAAATAAAATGTTTGTAAGAAACAGTTGTTTGTTACAAACTACCTAACAGAACCAATAAGATGAGAGTTCTTACTTTGGCCAATAATTTTTAGTTTAGATAATTGTTATTTATTTTTGCTATAGCGTTTTTTGAACTTATCGACTCGACCCTGAGTATCAACCAGTCTTTCTTCTCCGGTGAAAAAAGGATGTGAATAGCTGGAAACAACCAATTGAAAAAGTGGATATTCTTTTCCATCTTCCCACTTCATAGTTTTTTCCGTCTTAACCGTGGAACGAGTTTTGAAAGTTGTTCCGGTAACACTGTCTTGGAAAATAACTTCTCGATAATCTTCTGGATGAATTCCTTCTTTCATAACACCTGTTCCTTAATTTAAAATTTCTGCTCTATTACCAACTTGCCTTTGTAACACCGGGCAATTCGCCAAACATTGCTTTTCTTCTTAGTTCCAATCTACAAAGTCCAAACTTTCTGTAAAAAGCTCTGGGTCTGCCAGTTAAATGGCAACGATTGACAATACGAATACGACTGGAATCTTTGGGGAGTTTACGAATTTTTTTCATCGCTTCTTGTTTATCTTCGTAAGAACTCTTGGAGCTTCTAACAATTTCAGTTAATTCGGCACGTTTTGCCGCATACTTTTTAACTGTCATTTTTCTTTGGTTGTTTTTAACGATTTTGCTTGTTTTTGCCATTATCTAAAATATTTAAAAAATTAAAAAAATTCCTTAATTAAGGAGTGCAACTCTATATATTATTTTCTTTAAAACTTCAAGAATTCCAGGAGGACCATTGATATTATTGATTATTTTTATGCTAAAAAATTTAATAATCAGCAAATAATTAAGATATATTTGATAAAACCGATAACTTTATATGTTTATTAAGCTTTAATTTAATGCTAGAAACAAAAGTTGAAATTTATTGAAAACTGTTTCTGACGAGGGGCATCAGAATAGGACTGAAGTTCGAGAAACTTTATAGGCTACAAAATAATGCATACCGATCATAAAGTTCCAGCTGAATTTGCAATTGCTGATCAATCCAGCAAAACAATTATCAGTCAGATTGTTGAACAAATTGTTCCACTGCAAAAAGGAATTACAATTCCTGCTATTGAATCTTGGTACACCAATGCCGCCAGGAAAGGGAAAGTTTATGTTCTTCGCGATGGCATGCTTGCTTGCAGAAGAAATGGCAGATTACTTTTTTACTATAACGAAGGTGACTTAGTCGGATTAGAAACTCTTTTTCCTCCGATTGAAGTAAATCTTTCTAGCGACTTTGCCGTAGTTGTTGACGAATATCCAGTTGAGTCTTTTTTAGAAAAAATAAATAAAGATTCTTCTTTGGCTAAACTTTGGTGCGAATACAGTGTTCACCAATTCCGACTTTATTCTATTCTTGTTTCCATATTTGTAAACGATCAAGAAGGATATGTTCCGGAAGTGCGATTCTTTTCACCAGGAGAAGTGATTTCCCAGCAAGGATGTATTTCAGAAGAAATTTATACTCTGATGGATGGACGAGCCGATGTTTTTATTGATGGCTCACAAGTTGGAAAAGTTCAGGCAGATGAAGTTTTTGGAACAGTAGCTGGTTTGACCGGACAAAGTCGTTCTTCCTCTGTAATTGCCAATACAGATTGCATGGTGGCAGTGATTCCCCGGGAGCATTTTAAATACTTGATCTATACAAGACCGGAAACCGTCTTAAAACTAATTGAAGATATGGCCCGGGCGCTAAGTTCTGTAAATTCTCGTCTAGTATCATCAGCCTGCGAACCACAGCATAAGTCGTAGATCGTTACTAAAAACGGAACGTACGGAGCGCGGACTTTAGGGCATCTCTAAAGTCCGCGCTCCGTACGTTTTTATGCTTTTAATTACTTATATGGAATTTCCAAATAATTCATTACGCAGTTTAATTTACAGTCTCTAAATAAAAGCTGCTCCTACAAAGATCTGGTTCAAACCTTCCCCAACAACCTATCAAAAATAATTGCTGCCGCTGAACGAACTGAGAGATGATTATATTCAGTCAAACCTTTAATCGGCTCTAAATGATAATCCGCTCGGTTTAATAATTCTTCCGTCATTCCCCAACCGGTTCCTAATAAAATTAAGAAAGGTCCTTCTTCCAAATAAAGTTTTTTCTTTAGTTCCAGGAAACGAATACTTCTCTCGCTATCTTTAGCTGAGGTAGTAATTATTTTTGGCAATTTCCCTGTTCGTTGCTCAATATCAAAAATGACATCGTCTAAATCAGCTAAAATTTTAAGATGGGCCAAAGCTTCTTTTCGATTGGGATTATATGTTGAACCATAACCTGTTTGCCAATGCTTACAGATTTTTTCATTGAGCATTCTTAGAACTTTAGTCGGATGCACCACATAATAATTAGCAATTCCATAAGTTGCCGCCGATCTAGAAATATCATGAACATCAATAGTTGTAATGGAAGAAGCAATGACCTCTCCTCTTTTATTTAAAACAGGATAATGAATTAAGGCGACGTTGATTTCTGCTTTGGGCAAATGCTTAAATTCAAATAAATCCGGACGACGTTCTAAGGTATCTTGATAAGATTTATTTCTTCGCCATTTTTCTATTTCCTGGTGATGACCGGAGAGAAGAACATCAGGCACTTTCTTCCCTTGGAATTCAGCAGGTTTTGTATATTGTGGATATTCCAAAAAATTATTTTCAAAAGATTCGTCTTTAATTGAATCTGGATTACCCAAAACACCGGGAAGTAAACGGGATAAAGTCTCCATAAAAACCATCGAAGCAAGCTCTGCTCCCATCAACACAAAATCTCCCAAGGAGATTTCATAATCAACGCCAGATTGCACGACTCTCTCATCTACTCCTTCATAGCGACAACATAGCAAAATATAATTTTCCCCCGTTTCTAAATGTTCTTTGACAAATTTCTTAGCTAGGGTTTGATTAAAAACCTGACCGCGCGGAGTAAACAGAATCACTTTGGAATTTGGATTTTGTTTTTTTGCAGCAGTAATCGCCGCTAGAGCAGGCTCGGGCTTAAGCACCATTCCTGAACCACCGCCATACGGAGAATCATCAATTTGCCCATAATCATTAACGGCGTAATCACGAAGTTGAATCGGATTAATTTTAAGCAGATCGCTAGCTACCGCCTTTCCCAACAGGCCAATTCGCGAATATTCAGAAATTAATTCCGGAAAAATTGTTAAAACATCAAATCGCATATAGTCTTTTTCTAAAAGCTTGAGCGTTGAAACGGCAAAGGCGGATCGTAGTATTACCATCAACTCACAAAGTTCGCCGCCACTTCCTATAGCAAATAAGCAAAAAATATGCTAACAACCTAAACTCTTTGAAAATAATGCGGACACGAAAATGGCAAAAAGACTTTGGGATAAGGGCGAGAACATCAACAAGAAGGTTCATGAGTTTACCGTGGGAGACGATCCGCTGACTGACCTGGAAATTGTAAGTTGGGATTTAGTAGCTTCAGCAGCTCACGCCAAAATGCTTTATTCTAAAAAACTTCTAAGCAAAGCTGACTGCAACAAACTTCTTAATGGCTTAAAAAATATTTTAAAACTTCAGGATCAAGGTAAATTTAACATTCCCCGCGAACTGGAAGATTGCCATACGGCGATCGAAAGTCATTTAAGTGCCAAACTGGGAGAAGCGGGGAAAAGAATCCATACTGGCCGTTCCCGAAACGATCAGGTAATGGTCGCTGTAAGATTATATTTAAAAGAACAGCTTTTTTTAGTTTTAAACTCTTTATCTAATTGCGCCGAATTGCTTTTTTCCAAAGCAAGCAAATTTGGGCATCTCCCGATGCCTGGCTATACTCATTTTCAACCGGCAATGCCCTCTAGCGTGGCCATGTGGCTTCAAGCTTTTGGGGAAACGGCCCTGGAATTAATTGGAGAAGGACTTGCTCTCTCTAAAATAATTGACTGCAATCCCTTGGGCGCAGCTTCCGGTTTTGGAACAAACTTATCTCTAGACCGCAAACTAAGCACCAAGCTTTTAAATTTCAACAGGACGCAAAGAAACCCGATTGCCGTACAAAACAGCAGGGGTTGTTATGAATTAAAATTTTTAAGATTTTCTACGGATGTTGCCTCTTTAATTGAAAAATTTTCAATTGATTTGATTCTTTTTAGCACAAGAGAATACGGCTTTTTTTCTCTGCCCACAGAATTAACAACCGGCTCCTCAATTATGCCCCAAAAAAAGAATCCCGATGTTTTAGAACTTCTTCGGGGAAAAGCAGGAAAAATCAGAGCAGCAGAAACTGAACTCAATTGGATTATTGCCAAGCTTCCTTCCAGTTATCACAGAGATTTTCAATACACCAAAGAACCTTTGGTCCGGGGCACTAAACATCTTCATTCTTGCCTGGCAATGTTTTTCGAAACAATTAATTCTTTTACTGTAAATAAAGAAAATCTGGAAAAGGCTATGACCGTGGATTTATATGCTACTTATGATGCTTTTAATGAAGTAAAAGCAGGAAAAGCTTTTCGAGACGCCTATAAAAGTACTGCTGATAAAATAAAATCCGGGACTTTAGATCTTAAAAATTTAAAAAAAGAATTTAATCCCATCGCCAAAGAACTTGATCAAGAGAGAACGCTGGCAGTTTCTGAATTAAAGAATTTGCAAGCTCAAGTAAGTGAGAAAACTAAGGCATTGAAAGGTCTTAAAGAAAATATTTTTATTAATGTAAAATAGATGTAGGGGCACCCTTTAGGGGTGCCCGGAATTCCAAAATATATTTGGTCAACCGGGCACCCCTAAAGGGTGCCCCTACAAAAAATTATGACTGACCTCAATAAAATCCTAGACATAGCAAAAGCCGCCGCTCTTGAAGCGGGAGAATTTGTTAAAAGCATTCGCGCTTCCGGAGAAATCGGACTTCAATACAAAAGAGCAAGAGACATGGTCACCGCTGCTGATTTGGGTGCTAATGAAATAATAATTAAACAGATCAAAGAAACTTTTCCCGATCATCGCTTTCTTTCTGAAGAAAGCAATCCTGAAGAACAAGACTACAGTGGCAAATTATGGATTATCGATCCTGTGGACGGAACAACAAACTTTGCCAGAGGACATTCGAATGTGGGAATATCTATCGCCTACGCCGAGGAAGGCAAGGTTTTAGTCGGTATAGTAAATGCTCCCTTTCAGGAAGAAGTTTTTACGGCAGTTAAAGGCGGAGGAGCATATCTTAATTCTAAAAAAATTCAGCCGGCAAATTACTCTGAACTGGAAAATGCTTTAGTAGTTACCGGCTTTCCGTATTTACGGGACAATTTATCAGTGATTTTAAAAAGGCTAAATAATATTTTAATCCATTGCCAAGATGTGCGAAGGCTGGGGGCCTGCAGTCTGGATCTTTGTTGGGTTGCCTGCGGCAGATTGGATGCCTACTATGAAGATGTAAAACCTTGGGACATGGCTGCGGGGGCTTTAATTCTAAAAGAAGCGGGCGGAGTTATTGATACTCTTGATGGATTTGATCCGACTTCAAAAATTCCCGATGATTTATATGCAACAGGAATGCTTGCTTGCAATAAACAGCTTCATAAAAAACTATTAGAAATTCTGAAAGTATAAGTCATTTCTCTTTAATTTTTCGAAAATAACTTTCAATGGTACTGACTTTTACAAAAAATTTTACTATAAATTCGTTAAACTTTATGGGAGGTATTTATTATGAGCTTTAACCGTGTTCTATTACTGGGAAGATTGGGAGCAGATCCGGAAATTCGTTATTCTCAATCACAAATGCCAATTTGCAGTTTGAAAATTGCTACCAATGAAAGAAAAAAGGGGCAAGACGGTCAATGGGCCGAGCACACCGAATGGCACAATGTTATTGCCTTTGATAAAACTGCTGAAAATTGCGGAAAGTTCTTACAAAAAGGCAGTCAATGTTTGATTGAAGGAAAAATCCAAACCAGAAAATACCAAGATAAAGATGGCAAAGACTGTTTTTGGACAGAAATCGTCGCCAACACAGTACAATTTGTCGGCAATAAAGCAAAAAGTGGAGAGTCTTCCATGGAAGTGGAAAGAGTATCCAGCCCTACTAGCAGCAAGAAATCTAGCAGCAATACTGACATGCCCCTAGCTAAAGCCGGAGAAGCTATTTCTTTTGAAGATGATGATATCCCGTTTTAATTCTCCCCTTTCGCGCGCATCAAACTATAAGAAGTACAAGAATATCTGCTGCGCGCGAAAAAGGGGAGAATATGACCAGTATATCCCTAACTTCATTGAATAATTTATTTTTTCTTTAAATAAGCCGACTATTGTATAATAGATAAAATAGGTTTTTAGAAGTTAGGTTAAGTCAATGAACATTTCCAATAAAATAATAGATATTCTTATTGCAGTAAGCTCATTAATTTTAATTACTTTCTGTACTGCCTGTGAAAAAAAAATTGAAACTAGAAATAAGCCGGAATATGGACAAGATGCAGTAACCATCACCGATGATATCGATCAATATAATAACCACAATAATTATTATAAGGGACGTCGGGAAGAAGACGAAAAAAGAAAAGCTGATTTCCAAAGGAGCAGAAAAATTAAAAAAAGATTGGAAGACGGCACTTTATCCGAAAAGTATAGCGGAGAATAATTTTACACGGTCTCTAATTTTAGTAAATATTCCTTCCTCCAAATTCCAGCACTAAAACCACCTAAACCATTTTTGCCAACAACGCGGTGACAAGGCACAAAAAGAATAAAAGGATTTTTGCCGCAAGCTGTTGCTACAGCTCTTAC
>CAYOOT010000058.1:7051-17667 GCA_964405665.1 uncultured Bdellovibrionales bacterium
TTTTTCTTCCAATAAGGCAGTTCTTCTTCAAAACAAGAAAAATAAAAGGATTTTTGCTTATCGAAAAGATAGAGTTTACCTAAAGGACAACTGAGCACCGAATAAGAAATATTCATATCTTTTCCCCACAATTAAAAATCGGTTTTATTTAAACTCGGCAAATGCCAACTTTAAAAGAGCCTCTTGTTCAATCACATGAGCCTTATGTGATCCTGTAGAAGGACTGGCACTGGCAGAACGCTTTACACTACTTACTCTTTTGCCATTGGCAATCTGATCTAAAAATGGCTTCACAAAGAAAAGTGCTCCCATATTTGCCGGTTCTTCTTGAACCCAAACAAGCGTCTGGGCATCTTGATATTTATTAATTGCTTCAGTAAGTTCCTTTTCCGGGAAAGGATAAAACTGTTCAATCGTGATAATCGCCGTATTGGAATGATTGCCTTTTGCTCTCTCGGCCCGCAATTCATGCACAATTTTTCCTGAGGCCAGAAGAATTCGTGTAGCATTGGCATATTCAGGAAGATCATCTATTACACGCTGGAATTTCCCTTGAGTTAAATCTTCCAACTTGGCCGCAGCCGCGGGAATTCTCAACATACTCTTGGGAGTAAAAACGATTAAGGGTTTTCTCCATTTCTGCAAAGCTTGTCTTCTTAACAAATGAAAATATTGAGCGGCAGTGGAAGGATAACAGACTTGAATGTTATCCTCAGCGCAAAGTTGCAAAAATCTTTCAATTCGAGCGCTGGAATGTTCCGGTCCCATTCCTTCATAACCATGGGGCAGTAACATCGTTACCGCAGAAAGTAACCCCCACTTGTCCTCACCGGCGCTAATGAATTGATCAATATAAATTTGTGCTCCGTTAAAAAAATCCCCGAATTGCGCTTCCCAACAAATCAAAGCTTCGGGATAATCTCGGGCAAACCCATATTCAAAACCAACGCACCCAGCTTCAGAAAGCTGGGTATCGTAAACCTCAAAAAAAGCGTTATTGCGACAAAGCTTACTTAAAGGAATTACTATCTCTTCTGTCTTGGTATCATAAAGCACGGCCATTCTTTGATTAAATGTGGCGCGCCGGGCATCTTGTCCGGTAATTCGCACTGGTGTGCCTTGTAACAATAAAGTTCCAAAGGCCAGCATTTCCGCTGAGCCCCAATCAATCGGCCGTTTTCCTAAACCCATTTCCAAACGCTGTTCATAGGCCTTTCCCACTTTGGGATGAAGATTAAAGCCATCGGGGAATTTAGTTACATTTTCTACGACTTCTTTGATCAACTCTGCAGAAACGGCAGTTTCTACTTCAAAGCTCGGATCGTAAAGACCGCCCCGATAGTTAGACCAATATTCCGGGAGATGACCAAACATTAAAACTTGTTTGGTCATAGAACGTGCCACTTCTAATTCCTTGACCAACTCCGCTGTTTTTTCAGCGGCCAGTGCCTCTACTTCTTTAGAAGTTACTCCAATTTGTTTTGCATAAATGTAAGGAAGTCGAGGATGATTTTTTATTTTTTCATAAAGTACTGGAGAAGTTGTAGTGGCATCATCCATCTCATTATGTCCAAAACGACGATAACGAATTAAATCAATTAATACGTCGGCAGAAAAAGTTGAACGATAATCCATAGCAATTTGCCCGATCCGAACCACATCATCAGGGCTTTCGGCATTAACATGAAAGATCGGCATATTACTGCGTTTGGCCACATCAGAACTAAACATTTCAGCAACAGTCGCTTTGGGACGAGCGGTAAAACCAATAAGATTATTAGTAATGATATGCACCGTGCCACCAATGGAATAGCCTTCCAATCCTTCAAAATTTAGAGACTCAGCAGCACAACCTTGTCCTGCAAAAGCGGCATCTCCATGAAGGAGCATTGCTAAAATCTTTTTTCCTTTGAAATCTTTTGCTCTTAACTGTTTTGCTTTTACCCTGCCCATCACCACTGGATTAACTGCTTCTAAATGGCTAGGATTAGAACTAAGGTGCACTCTGATTTCCTTGCCATTTTTAGTAATGTAGGGATTTGTGGCACCTCGATGATATTTTGTATCTCCCCCACCGAGAGAACTCTTGGGATCAATATCTTCAAAACAGGCAAAAATTCCTGATGCTTCGGCACAAGTGCAATGATGAAGCATACTCAAACGACCACGATGAGCCATTCCAATAATGACAACTTCAAAACCCTGATCGGCAGCTTGATTAAGAATTGTATCGACCAATGGGATTAAGGAAGTAAGACCTTCCAAAGAAAACCATTTGCTTCCAACATATTTGCTGTGAATGAATTGTTCGAATGCTTCTGCAGAAACTAATCTTTTTAATATAAATTGCCGATCAATGTCTGCTTGATAATTCTCCAACTTATCGGCAATCCATTGAGCTTTTTCAGGATAGGGTAAATACATAAATTCTGCCCCTACCTTAGAGCAGTAAATTTTTCTGTATTGCTCGGCTTCCGGTCCACTTAAATTGTCTATTTCCAAATGATTAAAACGTTTTTTAAAACCCAGAGGATCAAGATCAGCTTGCAAATAGCCCCAACGACGGAAGGCATCCGCTAAATTTTGAGAACCAGTAACATTTGCTTTTTTCATTATTTGCTCATGAAAAATATAGTGAATAATTCAGATTGCTTTTTTAGCATAAAACTTATTAAATTTAAACACTTTAGCTTCGCTATACATAAGAATTTTAATGTATTATAATTTTTATACTTTATTTTAGAACTAATTGATTTTTTCAATATAATGAATAGGCATTTCAAATTATTATTTATTTTTGTCTTTTTTATCTTATCTTGCCGTGTTTCCAATTCCTTTGCTGTAGAAAATAAAAAAATACCAGTTACTGTCAGCATGAGTCCCTACGATTTTTTTGTAAAAAAAATAGCCGGCGATTTGGTGGAAATCTATACTCTCATACCGACCCATGCCGATCATGAAACTTACGAACCGGGTTTAGCTAAAATATCCAAAGTTGCCCAGTCCAATTTATATATTACAATTAACTCCAATTATTTCAACTTTGAAAAAAAATTAGAAAAGCATTTAAAAGATCTACCCAATAATAAAACAATTCTTCTTGATTCCAGCAAAGGAATAGAACTTACCGCAGAAGATCCTCATCTCTGGACTTCTCCTTCTAAAGTAAAATTAATTTCCAAGAATATTTTAAGCGGATTGCAACAAATCCTTCCCGAACAGAGCCTAACACTGCAAAATAACCTGAAGATATTTTTAGAAGAAATTGATCAATCAAATTTAAATTCCCAAGAATTATTAAAATCATTTCCGGGAAAAACTTTTTATAGTTATCATAAAAGTTGGGCCTATTTTGCGGCAGATTTTCATTTGACAAATGCCCATATCGAAACGGAAGGAAAAGAACCCAGTCTTGCCCAACAAAATAAGTTACTGACTAAAATGAAGGCAGAAAAAGCCAATCTAATTATCCTGGAAAACCCGGAGCAAGAAGAAAAATTAAGGTTTCTTAAAGATTATATTAGTTTCAAAGCTGTCGTGATCAACGCCCAGGAGTATGATTGGCTGGAAAATCAAAAAAAACTTACTCAAACACTGTTAGAAGCTTTTAGCAAAATACAATGAATAAATTAGCAATTGAAATAAAAAATCTTTCTTTAATCAGCAAAGGGAAATTTATTCTGGAAAATATCAATTTCACTTTGGAAGAAGGAGATTTTGTGGGACTAATCGGCCCGAATGGTGCGGGCAAAACAGTTTTCTTAAAAACAATTCTTGGTTTGATTAAACCGACTTGCGGAGAAATAAAAATTTACGGGCATTCCCCTAAAAAAGCGGGAGGTCTAATCAGTTATGTGCCGCAGTTTGCCAGTTTCGATGCTAGCTTTCCAATAAATGTTTTAGATGTAGTTTTAATGGGAAGAATCAAACAAAAAAATATTTTAAGAAAGTTTAGTCCTGAAGATCTGGATATCGCCCATACTTTTTTGAAAAAATTGGAATTAGAAGATTTGTCTTTAAAAGAAATCGGGAAATTATCAGGAGGACAGTTACAACGAGTCTTGATTGCTCGGGCGCTTGCCGCAGAACCCAAAATATTACTGCTTGATGAGCCAACGGCCAGTTTGGACTCTAGAGTTGGAAAAGATGTTTTTGAGTTTTTAGCCGAACTTTCTTCGGAAATCAGCATTATTCTTGTTTCTCATGATGTTGGCTCGATTTCTAGCTATGTAAAAACCATTGCTTGTTTAAATCGCAATTTACATTATCATCATGACAAAAAAATTACTTCGGAGGTTATTCATGAAGTCTATGGTTGCCCGATAGAATTAATCACACACGGGCACTCTCATGCTCATCGCGTTTTACCTCCTCACGACTGCAAAGATCATCAAGATAAATAATTATGAATTTATTAGAAATAATCGGCTCTCCTTTAATTCAAAGAACAATTATTATTGGTCTGATTGTCAGTTTTACTTGCGGTGTAATTGGCAGTTTAATTGTTGTAAAAAAAATTAGCAGCATTTCTGGCGGACTGGCTCACGTAGCCTTTGGCGGAGTGGGTTTAGGATTTTTTTTAAACTACGATCCTTTTTTAGGAGCGTTTTTTGTCTGCGTGCTTAGCGCTTTATTCTTAGGAAGAATTTATCGCAAAAAAAAGTTTGCTTTGGAAACTTACGTTTCCATGCTCTGGTCTTTGAGTATGGCTTTAGGAATGTTATTAATTTCTTTAAAACCAGGCTATACGCCGGATATTTCTTCCTACTTGTTTGGCAGTATTGCTTTTGTTCCTGACCAATATTTTTATTTTGTGATCTCTTTTAATGTAATTTTAATTTTAGCTTTGTTCCTTTTTTTTAAAGAACTGCAAGCAGTAACTTTTGATGAAGAATTTGCTGAAATTAACGGTTTGCCAGTAGGTTTGATTTTTAATTTTATCTTAATTTTAATTGCAGTGGCGGTGGTAATACTCTTAAAAGTAGTGGGAGCAATTCTTACAATCGCCTTGCTTACTACTCCGGCAGTAATTTCTCGTAGCTGGTGTCAAACATTAAAAAAAATGATGTTAATGACTGCTTTGATTTCAGCGATTTCCATTACTTCAGGGATTATTATCAGTTTTCAGCTTTCTTCTGTTTATGACTTAGATATTCCTACAGGACCGAGCATTATTATTATTTGTTCACTGCTTTATTGTTTGTCTGCTGCTCTGAGATATTTTTTGTTTAGGGATAGATTGGAGTAACCCTGTAAACCGTACGGAGCGCGGACTTTAGTCCGCTTAATACCAAACTTTTATTATTGTCTCTCTCTAAGGTATCTGGGGGTAAGCGGACTAAAGTCCGCGCTCCGTACGTGCAGTTCTTACGACAAAGATTTTTGCAAATATTTTTAACTCTTATTCTTCTTCTCTTCGTAATCATCTTGTGGCACGTAAGTTCTCTTACCTCCGTCTCCTACGTTGTAGGTAAAGGTATCGCCATTATCCATGGAGATTTTTACATCTATATCCTTGCCGTATTCTTTGCCCGGTTCATCAAATCTAAATACCGCTCGATCATCTCCTGTTCTTTTGGAATAGTGTCCTTTCTCAATAAGTTCTCCATCCTTGAAAAGTTCTACTTTGTCGATATCTGTCAATCTTGTTGGTAGTAATACTGCTAAGTTTCCATCGCTGGCTTCATGCTTCCAAGTAAATCTTATTTGTTTTTCTGAGCCTTCACCTTCGGCAGCCTCCACACCTTCGGCTGATTTTTCCACTTGCGAACCCAATCCTAAAGAAATCATTGTGCCGGGTGTCATCCCTTGATTGGAAGCGATATCCAAAGAACGAGCGGTAACTGTTTTTTTACCGGAATCAATATCATCCATCATGCTCTTAATTTTAAACATCATTTCTTCCATCGTGGCCACTGCTTTTGTGGTTCCTCGATTATCAAAAAGACATTCTTTGTTGTCATCGATTTGTGCTCCTTCAAAAGCACTGGCATTTATGATTTCTGCTTTGTCTTTAGTAATTTTTCCAGCATCAACTGTTGCTTTTAAAGCTTCTTTAGCCACATCTTCTACAGGAACATACCCATCGGATCGGGCCATAGAAACTGATAAGCTTTTTACCTGTTGATTATAAAAATCACCTGCCTCAGCACTTTCTTTATTTAATCGCTGCCCGATTATGGCGGAAAATAATTCCTCTTCGCTGACCTGATCTGTACTAGTTCTGGATAGTTGTTTCATTAAAAAGCTAGAAAATTCATCCGATTTTACTTCGGGTGGAGTAGTAGTTGTAGGTTCATTTTTTACATCTTGGGTCTTAACTGTTGAAGAATCAGTAATGTTTTCAAGTGTATTTAGCGGATTAATTGTGCTGTTTGAAGTAATTGCTGAAGTTGATTCCATAATTCACCTTTGAATTAATAATTTTTAATGCCAGAACTTTCTTGTTCACAACAAACTTGTTGCAACCAATGTGCCAGCAATCTTTATCTTCGTTGAAGTTTGAAAAATGTCTCGTTTAAAAAGAAAATCTTAATTAAATTACTGAATCATTCTCCATACTTTTGCATCTAAATTAGTCTAAGGATATGTTGAAAATATGAGTGTGGAAAAAACTGAAGAAAACAGTCGAAAGAGCCTTGCTTCCGTCCTCAAGGAAGCACAACGCATTATTGAAGCTGCCGAAAAAAGAGCTGCTGATTTGAATCTTGCCTCCCAAACTGCTTTTGAAGAATCCAAAAGAAAAGGATTTGTCGAGGGCTTCAATCAGGGACTTTCCGAAGCTTCAAAAACCGCAGTGCGTTTTATTGAACAAACTTCACACGTCAATCAACAATTAAGTGAAGAAGCCGCCAAATTGGCAATTGCCATTTGCAGTAAAATCATTTCCGAACAAGTAAAAATAAAACCTGATTTTATTAATTCCATTGCCCAAAAAGCTCTCTCTCAATCAGTGCTGGGAGACAAAGTAATTTTTGTAATCAATCCCGAAGACAAAAAAATTCTTGAATCCGCAAAAGAATCTTTAACAAAACTTGCCGGAGGCGCGACGATTTTTATTGAAACGGATTTGGAAATTCAAAGGGGCGGTTGTATTGTAAAAACAGATTTTGGCGAAGTAGATGCGCTGATCCCTTCTTTGATTAAGGGCATGGCTGATCGTTTGGGGATTAATGACAAATGACACAAGATTCTCCCAGAAGCACATTTCTAGAAAAAAAAGAATTTTTTTTAGATTTAAATTTTGATTTAAAAAATATCTACAGCAAATTGGAAAATGATCAAAGCCTTCCTGTTTTATCCAAAGGAAGGATTATTCGAATCAGCGGTTTGATTGTTAAAGCTCGTTTGCCGAATGCCAAACTGGGAGAAATTTGCAGCATCGAACCGGCTGGAAAAGATTCAATCTTGGCGCAAGTTGTGGGTTTCGATGATGAAGATGTTTTTTTAACTCCACTGGACTCTCTGGAAGAAGTCAGTCCGAAAACTCCGGTGATTAGTAGAGGAAGATTTTTAAAAGTTGGTGTCGGTCCCCAATTACTGGGAAGAGTCATCAATTGTCTGGGAGAACCGATTGACAACAAGGGCCCAATAAACTTTAAGCAATTCTATCCTGTAAAACACAAAGCACCTGAAGCATTCTCTCGAAAAAGAATAGATAAAATTCTTCCTGTAGGAATAAGAGCAATCGATACGCTAAATACAATTGGCGAAGGCCAAAGAATGGGAGTTTTCTCCAGTGCCGGCGTGGGCAAATCCAGTCTCCTGGGAATGATTGCTCGAAATACAGAAGCTGACGTAAATGTTGTTGCCCTTGTTGGCGAACGAGGTCGAGAAGTTCTTGAATTTTTAGCGGACAACTTAGGAGTAGAAGGCCTGAGCCGTTCTGTGGTTGTAGTTTCGACAAGTGACGAACCTGCTCTTAGAAGAATTTTAGCCGCCTATACGGCAACTGCCATTGCCGAATATTTTCGCGATCAAGGAAAACGAGTAATGCTCTTAATGGATTCCGTAACACGCTTTGCGCGAGCTTTAAGAGAAATTGCCCTCAGTGTGGGAGAACCTCCGGCAAGACAAGGTTATCCTCCTTCAGTTTTTGCTGCCCTACCTGAATTATTGGAACGCGCCGGCAATACCGATAAAGGAAGTATCACCGCTCTTTACACCATCCTACTTTCTTCCGAACAAATTGAAGATCCTCTGGGAGAAGAAATCAGAGCAACACTTGACGGACATATTTATCTTAGCCAAAAATTAAGTTATTCCCAACATTTTCCCGCAGTTGACATCCTGAAGAGTAATAGTAGAGTAATGAATAATATTATCTCTTCAGAGCATAAGGATGTTGCAGAGAAGCTAAGAAAACTTTGGGCGATTTACGAAGAAAATAAAGATTTAATTTCTCTTGGTGCTTATAAAAAAGGCTCCGATTCGCAAATTGACGAAGCAATCAATAAACACTCAGCCGTTGTAAATTTCCTGGTGCAAAGAGCAGATGAATACGATACTTTGGAAAAAACTTTAGTTAAAGCCAAGGAATTATAATTCTCCCCTTTTCCGCGCATCAGACTATAAGTAGTACTAGAATATATGCAGCGCGCGAAAAAGGGGAGAATGCAACTTCGGAGGACTGTGTCTCTTTCTCTTAGCAAATCATTACTTTTACTTTTTGTTCTTATTGCCTTAACTACCAGCGGATATTTCCTTTTTAGAAGCAAAAATGAGAATTCATTTCCCGATCTTCCCGGAGGAACATATGTCGGAACAATCAGCGGCCTCAGCCAGGATTCTTCCGAAGAATTTCCCTTTTATATTGAAAAATTCAACGGAGTAAATAATTTATTAGTTGTAATATTTTCCTCAAAATGGAAACCACAAGTTATTTCTTTAAAATCAAATTCTCTTCTTGGCGATTATAGCTCATTAGAAACCTCTTTTGCGCCGATCGATATTTCCAATACGGAAAGTTCTTTTCTTCTTTATGGACAAAAAAACAAAAATAACTTTTCAGGAGAGGTTTTATCCAGTCATGGAGAAAAAGGAAATTGGTCCCTGGAAAGTATCAGCATTGACAAGCTAAAATTAACTGGCGATCCCGACTTCGATTTAAAAGAATGGCTTCACTTAAGAACAATACAAAAAAAATTATCGAATGAAGTAAATACTATTCTCTCCAATTTACAGGAACAAGAAAATAAATTTCAGAAATTAAGTAAATTCGTAGATGAAGACGGTCAAATTTTAAAAGATAAAGCCAAAACTAAACGTGACTCCATCTCTTCCGAAATAAATAAAGTTGCCGAAGAAAGAAAACAAATCACTCAACAAATTAAACAATCGCTCAACGATTTATATTTGTTAAATCAGATGAGCAAACGGGGACAAGCTGCAGAAATTGCCAGAAGGATCTCGACCAAAGAAAATGATTTTTTTAACATCAGCTGGGGCAATGTCGCCAATCCGGCAGTTCTGGAAGAACAACTTGCCGAACAAGAAAACATCAATTTAGAAAAGTTAAATGAAAATTATAAAAAAGCTTTAGAAATCGAACAGCTCAAGCAGAATATTCGCGAAGAAGAAAATAAAATTGCCCAACTGGAACAAAAACTTACTCAAGGAAGCGATACAAATTTAGACACCGGGCAGTTAGACTCCGAAGAAAATCAGAATCCTGCTCCTTCCTTATTACCTAAAGCCAAGACAAAAAACTCCGCTAAAGAGCATGAGAAAGAAAAAGGGAACGATTGGTGGAATATCTTTGAATAATATTATGTTGAGAATAATTTATATATTAAATCTTTTATTATTTTCGCTTAATCCCGTTTTAGCGGAAGATTTTGGAATAATCGAACAAACAATTGCCGTTAGCTTTAAACCGACCAGCACTTATGCCTTAGTTGCGCAGAAACTTAGCGCTAGTAATTGGCGATTGATTAAGAGAATTCACGGGACAATCGTTGCCAATCCGGAAGATGAGGGAACATTGGATGTCGCCGTAGTTGTTCCTCAGGAAGTTTTTTCCGAAGAAGATCAAGAATTATATTACAGTTTTTTTCTAATTAGCGTTGACGGGGAAATTGCCGCGACGGAAGTAAAAGCAATTACCAAAGAACAACTTTTAAATTCCTTTATTCCCCAGGAACAATTAAGTCTGGAAATCAAACAATTTGAACAGCAATTGCCAATTTTAAAAACTAAAAATGTCATTTCTCAAAACAAACTCAATCAGACCAAAGAAAAGGTTTCAAAAATTGCAGAAGTTGACGATCTGATTGACTTGAAATCAGAACTGGCAAGTTTGAAAGAGGGGGATTCCAATGCCGCCTCAGAGGTTGAAGTTTTAAAAAATCTCTATGCAGACAATGTTTATAAACCAGATAGCCCTGAAGATCTGCAAATGAGAATGGATCTGGAAAAGCAACTAAAGGAAATAATTAAATCTTCAACTTTTCAAAAAAAATCGACAAGCAATTCTCCTGCGGAAATAATCTCAAACTTCCATAAGAAAATTGAACTGGCAAAATCAATTTCTTACAATAACCCGGAAATTTTAGCGAAAGAAGTTTTAAGCCTGAGAAGAAAAAGGTTGGAGCTGGAAGCCCAGCTTAGTTCAACTG
>CAYOOT010000059.1:0-4082 GCA_964405665.1 uncultured Bdellovibrionales bacterium
AGAAATCAGAAATCAGAAATCAGAAATCAGAAATCAGAAATCAGAAATCAGAAATGGATCTTTAAAGCTTGTTGTCAATAATCAATTTTCTGTTTTTCAGCTTTTCTTAACTTAAATCAACCCCGGATCACGATAAACTCCAAAAACCTCCCGATAAATATCAGACACTTCGCCAATGGTCACTCCCACATCCACCGCTTCAATCAGAGCGGGCATAATATTCTGAGTGGTTTTGCAACAATCCCTAAGTACGCTCATTTTACTGATAACATTTTCAGTATTTCTTTTTGCCTTAAAAGAAGCTAATTTTTTCTTTTGTAAAATTTCTACTTCTTCCTTAATCTTTAAGGTAGGAATTTCGTTTTTATCGGTTGCTTCTTGATATTTGTTAATTCCAACAATTATCTTTTCTGCAGTTTCCAAACTTTTTTGATAACTATATGCAGCCTCTGCAATCTCTTTTTGGGGAAATCCGTTTTCGATTGCCCGAAGCATCCCACCCATCTTATCCAGTTTGTTAATATACTCCCAAGCCAAACTTTCCATTTGGTCTGTTAAGCTTTCCACAAAGTACGAACCGGCTAAAGGATCTACGGTATTGGTAACTCCGGTTTCTTCGGCAATAATCTGCTGTGTTCTTAAAGCCAAAGTAACTGCTTCTTCTGTCGGAAGTGCATAACTCTCATCCATTGAATTGGTGTGTAAAGATTGAGTGCCACCTAATACGGCAGCTAATGCTTGTAGAGCCACACGTGAAACATTATTCATTGGTTGTTGTGCGGTTAAGCTCACTCCTGCAGTTTGAGCATGAGTTCTTAGTTTCATTGAATTTTCAGATTTGGCTTTAAACCTGTCTTTCATTAAATGGGCCCAAATTCTTCTAGCTGCTCTGAATTTTGCTATTTCTTCAAAAAAATCATTATGCACATCAAAGAAAAAAGAAAGTCTGGGGGCAAATTGATCGATATCACTTCCTCTTCTTAAACACTCTTCCACATAAGTTATCCCATCATAAATAGTAAAAGCTAATTCTTGTGCCGCCGTAGAACCTGCTTCTCTGATATGATAACCGGAAACACTGATCGGATTAAATTTTTTTACATGATTCGCACAAAACTCAATGACATCACAAACGATCCGCACACCAGAAGCGGGAGGAGAAATCCATTCTTTTTGGGCTATATATTCCTTCAAAATATCATTTTGAATTGTGCCGCCTAGTTCATTAAGATCATTTCCCCTTCTTCTGGCTAAGGCAAGATACATCGCCAGCACCGGTGCCGCAGTACAATTGATCGTCATTGAGGTAGTGACCTTTGTTAAATCAATTCCCGAAAAAAGAGTTTCCATATCCTCGATATGAGAAACATTCACTCCTTCCTTGCCTACTTCTCCTTCGGACATCGAGTGATCGGGATCATAACCCATCAGCGTCGGCATATCAAAAGCCGTAGAAAGTCCGGTCTGACCTTGAGCAAGAAGATATTTAAATCGGGAATTTGTATCTTCAGGACTGCCAAAGCCGGCAAATTGCCGCATTGTCCAGAGTCTGCCGCGATACATCGAAGCCTGAACACCTCTGGTAAAAGGAAATTCTCCGGGGAAACCAAGTTTCTCCTCGACCTTCCAAGAATCAAGATCTTCTTTTGTATAAAGCTCTTTGATTTTTAAATTACTAATTGTTGAATAATCTTTTAAACGTTCTTGCTGTTTGGAATATTTATTGATCTTCCAATTTTTTAGTTGATCTTTTTTCATTATTTATTCTAATAGACTTGCGGCAATAACCAAACGTTGGATTTCGCTTGTTCCTTCATAAATTTCAGTAATTTTTGCATCTCGTAGATAGCGCTCAGCATTAAAATCTTTGACATAACCATAACCGCCATGAATCTGTATGCCTTTATTGGCACAATACATGGCTGTTTCCGAGGCAAAGAGTTTTGCTTCAGCAGCTTGCCTGGAATATTTTAAACCGGCACTTTTTAATTTTGCAGCATGAATTGTCAGTAATCTTGCCGCATCAATTCGACAAGACATATCCGCTAGATAATTTTGAATGCTTTGATGCTGCGCAATTTGCTTGCCAAAAGTTTCTCGCTGCTTGGAATATTCTAGAGCATCTTCCAAAGCCGCTCGGGCAATTCCTACCGCTTGAGCGGCAATTCCAATTCTGCCACCATCTAAAGTTTTCATGGCAATTTTAAAACCATCACCGGGAACTCCCAATAATTGAGCATTTTCCACTACTGTATCCGTAAAAGTAATACTGGCCGTAGGAGAACCGCAGATCCCTAATTTTTCTTCTTTTTTGCCAATGGAAACTCCGGGAGTATTTTTTAATTCAATAATAAAACAATTTATTCCTTTATGTTTTGCTTCGGGCTTTTCCATTGTAAAAAGCACACAAACATCAGCAACAGGAGCATTGGTAATCCAATTTTTTACTCCATTTATTTGCCATTGATCGCCCATCTTTTTTGCCATACAAGTTTGTCTTGCGGCATCACTTCCTGTTCCGGGTTCACTTAAGGCAAAGCAACCAATTAATTCTCCAGTTGCCAGTTTTGGCAAATATTTTTTCTTTTGTTCGCTAGTTCCAAATTCCTGAATCGGATAAATACAAAGCGAATTATGAGCACTAACAATCACGCTGGTAGAAGCACAAACTCTAGACAGTTCTTCAATGATTAAAGCATAGGATACGGCATCTAAACCAGAACCTCCAAAATCATGCTGAATATTAATTCCTAAAAAACCTAAATCTCCCAATTTAGGAATTAACTCACTGGGGAAATAATGTTGTTGATCAATTTTTCGAGCAAGCGGTTTTACAACTTCATTTGCAAAATCCTGGGCAGTTTGCCGAACTAATTTTTGTTCTTCATTTAATTCTATTTCAATTGCATTCATTAATTACCTTGCCTGAAATTGTGCCTTTCTTTTTTCCAAAAATGCTTTAATCCCTTCTTTTGCATCTTCTGACTGAAAAAGATTAATAAATTCAGAAACCTCTGTTTTAAGACCAAATGTTTTTGCAGCTATAGAAAATTTATTAATTGCTCTTTTTGCAGCAGCTATTGCTAAAGGAGACTTGTCCTGAAACAACTTGATAAATTCTATACTTTTTTCTCTCAACTGGGAATGCTCAAAAAGCTGATCAACTATTCCCAGCTCTTTTGCTTCCAGGGCACTAATATTATTAGCTGAAAAAATAATTCTTTTTGCCTGGGCAATACCTACTCTGGAACAAAGTCGCTGAGTCCCTCCAAAACCAGGAATTAAACCAAGTTTTAATTCGGCAAGTCCCAGTTGGGCCCGATCGGAAGCGATAATAAAATCACAGGCTAGGGCTAATTCCAAACCACCGCCAATGGCAAAACCATTTACCATTGCCACAACTATTAAAGGCAAGTTTTCAATTGCAAGCATTAATCTCTGACCTAAAGAAATAAATTCTTTTAATTGTTTAGCACTGGCAGTACTCATGTACTTAATATCTGCTCCAGCAACAAAAGCTTTTTCTCCGCAACCGGTAAGCAAAACAGTATGATATTTTTGATAAGCGTTTTCTGTGAAGCAAAGTGAGTGGAGAAACTCCACTAATTCATGGAGTTCTTTGATCAACTCAAGATTGAGTGCATTGAGCTGTTGCTCTCTGTTGATTTTAATGATTAAAGTTTTATCAAGTTCTTCCAGTGATAAAAAATTAAAATTTTTCATAGCTTGACTCAATACTAACCTGGTGGCCAGGAAAAACTCCTGCCCCCTAAAAGATGCAAATGCAATTGAAAAACGCTCTGACAAGCATTGGCTCCACAATTAATCACTACCCGATAACCGTCTTCGGAAATATTTTCCTTTTTTGCTATTTCACTGGCCACACAAAGCAGATGTCCCAACAACTCTTTGTCATTGGCTTGAACCTCTTTCAAAGTAGGAATAGTTTTTTTAGGAATAATTAAGACATGCGTCGGAGAAACAGGATTAATATCTCTCATTGCCAGGCATAGTTCATCCTCATATACAATCTTCGCCGGGATTTCTTTATTGATTATTTTATGAAAAATTGTATCAGTCAT
>CAYOOT010000059.1:4182-17594 GCA_964405665.1 uncultured Bdellovibrionales bacterium
TCAGTTAACTATTTGAATCGCTTCTGTTTGACTACTTTTTGCTTGTAATCTGTCATAAACATCATCTGCTAATTTATCAAATATTAGCTTGGAATTAGAATTTTCTGGATTACCTGAAATAGGTGCTCCCTGATCTCCTCCTTCTCGTATAGCCATATCAATCGGCAAGCTGGCTAATAGCGGAAGCGAATATCTATTTGCTAATTCCACTCCACCCCCACTTCCAAAAATATCAAACCTTTCTCCACTGGGTGTAATAAATCCAGCCATATTCTCTACAACACCAATTACGGGAACATTTACTTTAGCAAACATATTGATTGCTCTTCGCACATCGGCTAAGGCAACTTCTTGGGGAGTGGTCACTACCAAGGCACCATCTAATTTAACTAATTGCGCTAAAGATAATTGCGCATCCCCTGTTCCTGGAGGCATATCAACTACGCAAATTTCTACTTCTCCCCAATTCACATCTTGAAAAAGCTGAGTAATTGCTTTTCCAAACATCGGTCCCCGCCAAACAACAGGATCATCAGGATTTTTTAAAAAGAAAGCAATTGAAATATACTTTACACCCCAACGAAGTGCCGGAATAAATTTTTGCTGATGATCAACCTTAATTTCTCCCCCACCCATTAATGTAGGAATGCTTGGACCATAAAAATCCACATCAACTAAAGCAACTTTATTTTTCAAATGAGGTTTACTGGCAAGAGCAACTGCTAGATTTGCTGCTACAGTGGATTTTCCTACTCCACCTTTTCCACTGGCTACTGCGATTATGTGTTTCATAATATATAAATAAGCGGGCACCCATGAAGGGTGCCCCTACAAAAAAAATTAAACTGTAGGGGCGCCCTTTATGGGCGCCCGTCTTGTAATTTAATCAACCTGTCTTCTAAGAAAAGTTGGGATTTCGTATTTATCTTCATCTTCAGTGCTGGATAAAACAGAAATCTTTTTTAGTTTTACTGTTTCTACCGCAGCTTCGTTATTTTTCTTATTTCTGGCAAAGGCCGGAATTTCTAAATTTTTTTCATAAGAAAGGGGATCAATTTTTGGTGCCTGAGAAGAAGC
Organism: uncultured Bdellovibrionales bacterium; assembly: GCA_964405665.1. Taxonomy (GTDB): domain Bacteria; phylum Bdellovibrionota_C; class UBA2361; order SZUA-149; family CAZDWZ01; genus CAYOOT01. Next base: position 5,260 of record CAYOOT010000059.1, read on the forward strand.
TGTAGCAATTGATACTGCTCTAGAATCTCTATCTCCAAAACCAGTAGCAATCACTGTCACTCTTACGTTGTCTGACATTTGAGGATCAATAACCATACCCCAAATAATATTTGCTTCATCATGCGCTTCAGAATGAATTAACTCTGCAGCTTCATTAATTTCTTGTAATGTTACATCAGGTCCAGCAGTAACATTGATTAACACCCCTCTTGCCCCACTAATGGAAACATCTTCTAACAACGGACTGGAGATTGCTTTTTCTGCCGCTTCAATTGCTCGATTTTCACCAGTACCTTCACCAGATCCCATCATCGCCATACCCATCTCACTCATCACTGCTCTGACATCGGCAAAGTCGACGTTAACTAAACCTTCAAATAAAATTAAATCAGAAATTCCTTTTACAGCTTGATAAAGAACATCATCGGCTTTTCTAAAAGTATCAAGTAATGTCGTGTTTCTTCCGGCAATAGCCAGTAATCTTTGATTAGGAATAGTAATTAAGGTGTCTACCTGACGTTTTAAAGCTTCAATTCCGCTATCGGCATTGTTCATTCTTTTTTTGCCTTCAAATAAAAAAGGCTTTGTTACAACACCAACTGTTAACGCTCCAAGTTCTTTTGCAATATTGGCAACAACTGCAGCCCCTCCACCACCTGTTCCACCACCCATTCCGGCAGTTACAAAAACCATATCAGCTCCTTCCAAAGCAGCGCGAATTTCATCAGCACTTTCTCTGGCAGCACCTTCACCAATTTCTGGATTGGCTCCTGCCCCTAAACCTTTTGTCAATTCCAAACCTAATTGAATTCTTGTTGCAGCTTCTGTTGAGCGCAATGCCTGAGCATCTGTATTGGCAGTAATAAATTCAACTCCCTTTAAACCACTGCGCATCATGTTGTTGACAGCGTTATTTCCACCACCACCAATACCAATCACTTTAATTCTTGCGCCTAATGGTTCTGTTTTAAAATCCCTACCACTGCCTGAAGTGTCTGAACCATTTAATCTTGTGCTTTCTTCTTGTCCAGTTGGTTTATTATTTTTGTTTTCAGACATTTCTATACTCTCCTTAATTGTTACTACATCATTAAAATCTGTTTTTTCGAATGAAGGAATATTTAAACTGGTTTGAACCGCTTGAGGCGACCAAGCAGAATTAGCTTCAAAACGCAGTTTATTTTTTTTCTTTTTCCCCACAAAAAATATCTCAAAAAAAATTAAAAGTCTAATTGCTCAGCTAAAAAATAGAGCTTTAAAATCGAATTAAAACTTATAGCAGAATGAATAAAAACTTCAAGTTACTTATAGTATTTCTCTGTTCGGCATTTATAATGCGAATCTCGTTTCTTCGTTTCTAAGTCTAGATAGGATTCAGACAATAAGGACATAATATTTATAGCTAGTTGCCATTTTAAGTGAATTTTAGCAAAACAAAATCATTGAACTTTTCTTAAATGGAAAAATCTACGAAAATGCCCCCCCAAATAAAAGTTCAACAATAAAGGTAAGGAAATTAGTGCTTGAATAAAAAGCTTTTCCTTAAAAACTATCGCCAACAAAACTAAGAAGTAAAAGAAAAATATTTTTGCAAAATCAGCCCTGGTCCAAACTGTTTTGTTTCTAAAAATTATTTTTAATGCGGGAAGAACTAAAATTCCCAATTCATAAAATAAAGCATGAACATTTAACAGCAAGCAAGCGCTTGCTAACATTAAGATTAAATAATCGATAATAATTTTTTTTTTTGCTTCTTTCTTTTTTATAAAAATAAAAACACTATTGCTTGTATTGATAAAAATCAGCAGCAAAACAAAAGAGAGCAATACCAGAATCATTGGCTGATAAATGTTATTTTCCCCAAAATATTCTCGAAAATAACTATTGACTTCGATAAGAGAAATACTTTGAAAACCATTAGTTAAAGATTCAATTTTTGCAAATTCTTTTACCTCTTGTATCCAGGCGATTGGCCAAAATAAATTAAGGCCTGTTGCTGCGAGTAGAAAAAACAAACTGCCTATCAGAATCAGGCCAATTAAGAGCTGAATGCTAAAGAGTGGCAAAAGAAAAATAAACAGCAATAAAAAAAAATTGGGCTTAAAAAGAAAAAAGCCTAAGCTGACCCCAAAAAAGAAGCGGGGGTAAACTGGTTTTTCATTGCTCAAATAATAAGCAAGTAAGGTAAATAATAAAATATTTAAAGCAAGCATTTGTCCAGCAATAATCGCCAAAAAATTGCTGGGGAAACAAATCAAAAGTGTAAATATTAAAAGGCTATTTTTCCTTAAATTACTATCCCCTTCGACACTTAATCTCAAAGCACAAAATAAAAATATTAACGATAAACAAATCCAAATTACTTTGGCCACAGGCGGTGTAAAATTTGCAAGTGGACTCAATAAAATGGCAACATAAGGCGGATAAGAGAATTGCAGATAAGAGTCTCTTAAACTGGGCCAATAAAGGTGTTCCAACTTGGCTTGAAGGTCCACCGAATAAAGTTCATTTATTTTCCCTTGAGAAACAATTTTTGCTGCGGCATAGAATGCCGGAAAATCTCCACGACAAAGAGAAGAAGTGCAATTTAGATCTCTATAAAAAGAAATTCCTAAGGTTAAAAAAAGAGAGATTAGAATTGCTAAACAGGAAAAATTTGTTTTAGTAGGCATTAATCTCTCATGAAAAATTTAATTAAGCGTTACCCTGCTTGCTCTGTGTTTCATTAACTGAAATATCCAAATACAGAAAATGATGAACGTTTACAATTAAAAATGGAGACTGTAAAATTAAACTGTGTAATTAATTATGGAAATTCCGTATCCATAATTAAAAGCATAAAACGTACGGAGCGCGGACTTCAGTCCGCTTAATACCAAACTTTTATTCTGCTATACTAAAATATTTGGAAATAAGCGGACTGAAGTCCGCGCTCCGTACGTATATTGGATTATATATGTTGGAAATTACACAGTTTAATTTACAGTCTCTAAAAATGCTCAGACAGCCAAGTACTCATTCTTGTCTTCATCTTTCCAATAATTTCCATATTGAAATTGAACATGTTGTTGTTTTGAGTTTGAATATTCAGGCCTTTTTGCTCAGTGTCTTTGGCACCATATAACACCAGGCCTACACCGGTAGCAAAAGCCGGAGAATTAACAACATCAACCAAACCACCAACTCCCGTAGGATAGCCCACTCGAACAGGCATGGAAAAAATTTGTTCTCCCAATTCAACAATTCCAGAAAGTAAAACTGATCCACCCGTTAAAACAACGCCGCCGGTTAGGAATTCATCAAAACCCGATTTTATTAACTCGCGATGAACTAAGTTAAAAATCTCTTCCACTCTTGGCTGAATAATTTCTGCTAGCAATGTTCTGGAAACCACCCTTGGTTCTCTTCCTCCGGTAGAAGGAACTTCAATAGTTTCCGAACTGGAAACCAAACTAGAAAGTGCGCAACCATAACGTCGTTTTAAATCTTCTGCAGCGGATGCGGGAGTTCTCAATCCTGCAGCAACATCATTAGTTAAATGATTTCCACCAAGTGGAAGAACCGCTGTATGTTTAATCGCTCCGGCGTGAAAAATTGTAATATCAGTTGTCCCACCACCGATATCGATCATTGCAACACCAAGTTCTTTTTCCTCGGCAGAAAGCACTGCTTCTGCGGAAGCAATCGGTTCCAGCACGATATCGGCAACACTTAAACCTACTCGATTGGCGCTTTTAACTATATTTTGAGCACTGGAAACGGCACCCGTTACAATATGTACTTTTGCTTCCAGACGCACCCCGGACATTCCCAATGGTTCACGAATTCCATCTTGTTCATCGACAATATATTCTTGCGGAAGAATATGCAGCACCTCTCGATCCATGGGAATCGCTACAGCTTTTGCTGCATCGATTACTCGTTCAACATCTTTGGAAGTTACTTCTTTATTTTTTACAGCAACAATACCATGACTGTTGAAACCTTTAATATGAGAGCCGGCAATACCGGCATAGACTGAACTAATCTTACAGCCGGCCATTAGCTCTGCTTCTTCAATCGCTTGCTTAATTGAATTCACTGTCGCTTCAATATTAATTACGACTCCTTTTCGTAAGCCATTGGAAGGATGAGTTCCAATTCCAATTATGTCTACCTTTTGATCAGGTGTAAGCTGTGCGACAATGACAGCTATTTTGGTTGTTCCAATATCAAGTCCAACTATAATATCTTGTTTATTGTAAGCCACTACTACTTCCTTTTTGAGAAATTATTAATATTGTAAACTCATGGTCCATTGAAAAATTTATTGAACTACTTACTGAGGTTTGTCATAACAACATAATCCTCATCGACTTCAAGTGCCCTAAAGTATATTATCTGAAAATCAAATTCAATCAAAAACGAAAAAATAATACCTGAGGATTTAGGTGCGCTATTCTACTAAGACTTGTCGCTCAAAGCGCAAGTCAATTTTTTTAGGAAAATGCTTTCTCTTATTGAGATCGAGCATTACATTTTTAAAACGTTTTACTGCCATTTTTGCTTCTTCCAGATTTGTAGCTGTGAAATAAATATCGGGTAAATGTTCTTGGCTCCTAGCTATTATCTTCAGGCTTGAATCTTTAAGTAAACTATAATTTTCTACATTAAAGCCGAAACCACCTGCCCATTCCAGAAGTTTAATTTGATTAATCGCCGTGTTTAAACTGGAATTATTCGGAGTAAGTTCGTTACCGGAATTAAAAGCAGTAGTTGTTAATCGTGGCAAGTCTAAAGTAAGGAAAATCAGCTTAGGATTTTTAATCGAATCTAAACTCTGTATTAATTTACCTTGATCGGAAACAAGCCAAGAAGTTTTTCCAAAATCCGCAATTAACCAAGGTTGAACTTCCTTAATATTTAAAAATAATCTAGCAGGATATAAAGTGTTTCTGATCTCAACGTTTTCCACCCAGGGCAAATTAGAAATTTGTTGTTTTAACTTGGCAGTGCTTAAGCCCCAAATCCAGGGATTTCCTTCCGGAAAAATTTCTTGAAAAATTAAATCTTTAGATAATTTCTTAAGGCCGGTAATTTCAATTTTATTATATTTTAATAAATTATTTTCCCATTTGATAAATTTCTTTAGAAGTTTTTGAGACTTAAAAAAAGAATAAATTTTTGGTTCAGAACTGAATTTATTCTTCTGTAAATCGATAATGTTTCCTTGATCGCTAATAAAATTTGTTGAGGAGTTTAAAACAATTGGCACAGCGGTAATTACATCTTCAGCTTGAGCTACATACAGAGGAAACAAAAAAATAACTATTAAAATGAATCTCATGCTACGAAGTCCTAATGTAACTTTGGTCTTACCAAAGAATTATCTCTGGGGATAATACCAAGTTAAACTCTTGTTCAACCTGCGCTTGCGCATACTTTATTAAATAAAGCACATCCGAAGCCTCTGCCTGATCCGCCGCCTTAATTAACCAATTGGCATGCTTTTCAGAAAAACACACTCCACCATGTCGATATCCTTTCAGACCAAGGTTTTCTAATAACTCAGCAGCAGCGATTTTCCCTTCAAGCTTCTCTATTCTACTAAGAGCCAGTTCTTCTGGCGAGGGATTTTTAAAGACCGAGCCGGCTGAAGGGAATTGTAAAGGTTGTGTTTTTTTTCTATATTCCAGCGAGCTGGATCTTTTTTGATTAATCAATTCTTTTTCCAGAAAAGAAAGTTCCAGTTCGACAGCATAAACTATAGAATTTTTTGGCAAATTTGATTTGCGGTATTGGAATTCCAAATCTGAAATTTCCAATTCTTTTTTCTGACCATTGCCCAGCAAAAGATATACTTTGGTAATAACCTCGGAAATACAATGTCCATGAGCTCCTGCATTCATAAAAACTGCCCCGGCAAGTGTTGCCGGAATTCCTGCCGCAAATTCTAATCCGGAAAAGCCAAGACTGGTAAATTGTTTGCTCAGATTCATTAAGGAGCTGCCCCCTTGCACCAAAAAGCGATATTTTTCAGCCAATTTAAAATCAAACTTTGAAAATGAAGAAAAAAAATTGTCGACTTCCTGATAACTGCATTTATTAAAACCTTTTCCTAGTCGGAGCAGTGGTGCCTTGAGGCCCTGATCAGAAATTAAAACATTTGAGCCATTGCCAACAATTTTATAATTAATTTTCTTTTCAAAAAAAAATTCAATTAAAGAAGAAAGACTTTTTAAATCTCCTGGTTCTAACAATAAATCTATTTTGCCACCTAAAGCAAAAGTAGTAATAGCAGCAGCCGAAACATTCTCTTTTAGAATAATACTTTCTTTAAATTCTTTTTTTATTTCAGTTAGTAGCGACATTTTTTATACCAGAAACGCTTAATGCTTTGGCCAATTCCCGAGAAACTTGCCAAATATTGCCCGCTCCCATGGAAACAACAATATCATTTGGTTTAATAATCGAAAGTAATTTGGCAGGAATATCTTCAATCTTGGGAATATATTGCACGGCGGGATGTTGTAGGGCTAAAGCCAATTTCTCCGCGCTAATACCAGGAATTTCTGGTTCAGAAGCGGCATAAATATCACTAATAATCACCAGATCGGCATCATTGAAACAAGTAATGAATTCAGAAAACAAATCACGAGTTCTAGTGTAACGATGGGGTTGAAAAACAACAATTAAACGTCCTCGATCATTTTCTGAATTAGCAGATTTTTTCCAACTTTTACTGATTCCCAACAATGTAGCCTGGATTTCTGTAGGATGATGGGCATAATCATCAAGCACCAAAATATCAGCTGTATGGGAAACGAGCTCACAACGTCTGGCCACACCGGGGAAAGTTGCTAAAGCTTGTTTGATATCTTTGATCTCAATTCCTAATTCCAAAGCAACGGCAATTGCCGCCAGTGAATTAGAGATCATATGCTTACCAATCAGAGGAAGACTAATTTCTCCAATTTTTTGACCTTTAAAATTCAAACTATATTTATTGGCCGGAGCTTTTAATTCAATTTCACTGGCATACAAATCTGCTTGAGGAGAAAAACCATAAGACAAAACACGTCTATTTGATTTACGCGCAAGCGTTGCTACTACTGGATCATCAAAACAAGCAACGATTAAACCATCAAAGGGAACAGCTTGCATAAACTTTAAAAAAGCTTTTTCCAATTCGCCAAAAGATCCATAAAATGAAAGGTGTTCCCTGTCAATATTGGTGACAATGGCAATCCTGGGCTTTAACAAACAAAAGCTGCCATCACTCTCATCAGATTCAGCCACAATATAATCACCAGTGCCGATACTTGCCCCGCTATTCTGAGATAAAATTCTTCCACCAACGATAATGGTCGGATCCAGACCACAGTGTTGAAGAATTTTCCCTGTCATCGAAGTCGTAGTGGTTTTTCCATGAGAACCGGCGACTACTATCCCAAATTTCATTCTCATTACTTCTGCAAGCATTTCTGCTCGAGAGATAATCAGTAACTGTCTTTTCTTGGCTTCAAGAAATTCAACATTATCAAAAGTTACCGCTGAGGAATAAACCACTATTGTAGTTTCTTGCGGTATGTTATCAGCCTGATGTCCGATAAAAATCTTTGCTGATAAATCTTTTAAATGATTCGTTAAATTGGAAGATTTTAAATCAGAACCGCTAACATTATAGCCTTTAGTAATCAACACTTCTGCAATCCCGGCCATACCCACTCCGCCGATACCGATAAAATGCACATGTTTGTTGCTAGAATTCATTCTATTAAACCCAAAAGTAAAGCCTTAGTAAAAATAGCTATGCTTTTTGCATCAAAGAGATTATTTTTTTTAATTTGATCTTTGACCTCAGCTACGCTCATTTCTTGCACTTCTATTATCTCATCCTCTTCCGGAGAACAATTACAGGGCTGAAGTTTTCTGGCGAGATAGCAATATTGAATTTCATCGCAAAAACCCGGCGTAGGAACAAGTTTACCTAGCTCAATAAATTCCTGAGCTTCCATCGAAACTTCCTCCTTCACTTCTCGTTTCACACAAGCTAAGGGACTTTCCCCTTTTTCCAAAGTTCCGGCAGGAAATTCCAAAATTTGTTGATTAATTGAACTACGATACTGCTTAATTAGTAAAAGATTGCCATTAGCCAATTGAGGAATGACGACAATGGCACCAGGATGCTTAACTGTTTCTCTAATTTTAATAGAGTTTCCATATTGGAACTCTTCTTTATATAATTTCAGTACATTTCCCGAGTAAATTAATTCAGATGATAATAATTTTACATTATCCATATTAGTTCTCATTAGTAACTTATTGAAATTTATAGAAATAATTATCTAGTAATATACAGCATTAAAGTCTAAAGTTATCTATTCCTACAGCCGAATTATCAGAATATAGTGTTATTTATTATTTTATATCAGGTTTTAATAGCTCATGGAATGAGTGTATTTGGTTAATTTATGGGAAGACCTTTTTATCCACACGAAATTGAAGATCCAGATTTAGATTGGCTAGTTAGTAACTTTCTTTACGAAAGGCCGGGATTCGTTCCTGTGGAATCTGGTTCATTACCCTTAATACTAATTCCTTTTAATGAAATACCAGAAAAAGAAGAACTTGAAGATATTGACGATATCGGATTGCCTTAAAAGATGCTGATTACTGAAATCTGAGGTAAGAGATCTGATCTCTGCATTCTGATTTCGGATGTCAGATGTCAGATATCGGAATTCCGATTTCAGATTTCCGATATCAGAATTCAGACTTCGGATAGATACACTTGCTCTGCTCTTTGTTGAACCAATTCATTATTATCAGCAACAACGATTGTCGCACCTTGAGAAATAAAACTATCTAATAAATCCAAAACTATTTCCAACTCGGAACTAGTAATCCCAGAAGAAAGTCCATCAATAAGAATCAGTGTATTTTGATAATTACTTTTAGACAAAAGCTCGGTAAGTCTTAGCCGATGTTTTTCTCCTGTAGATAAAGTTAAGACACGTTGCTTTAGAACAAGATGACTAAGGCCGATTTTTCTGATCAACTCCACCTTTCTCATTAATTTTTCATTGAAACGAAATTTCTCTAAAAGCTCAGCAATACTTAAATTTAATATTTGCAAAAACGTGTACCCTTTGTAGCAAATATCTTGCACTTTTTGATTTAACCTCGATCCTTGACAAAAACTACAAACATTGGAAAGTCTTTCCTGCAAATCTTTACTTTTAATTTCTTCCAAACCAGTCCCTCCACAACTCAAACAAGCACCTTGCTTTTTATTATAATTAAAATGTTCCTTTTTTAAGCCTCTAAATTTAGCCTCATTGGTTTTAGAAAAAATCTCGATTAGTTCAGGATAAATCCCGGAGACACTGGCTACAGTAGAAGAGATATTATTGATTCTAGAGAAATCAGAAAGATGATAGATGTTTTTTATCGTTTTTAAACCAGTAATTTCGTATTTGTCAGATTTGTTTTTTAAGGACTGCGCAATAAAAGAAAGTAAAGTGGTTTTTCCCGAGCCCATTTTGCCGGAAATTACCGTGAATGCTTCTTGTTTGATATCAATTTTCCGATCAAAAGTTGAAAACTTTTTCAAATTGCTTTTGCTCACCAAGTATTTCTTGGTTTTTAGATACTCTGCAACATTGCCGGCATAAGTAATTCTTCCCCCCAAGTGCCCTGAACCCGGCCCAAATTCGATTAAATAATCAGCCTGAGAAATAAGATCTAAATTATGTTCAATAATAATCACTGTGTTATTAAGGGATAATTTCTTGAGGATCTTAGAAACATCCTGCACTTCTTCTTTGGTTAACATTGCCCCCGGTTCATCAAAAAGAAGAAGCATATTTTGGAAATCAGAACTAAAGCATCGAAGAAGAGATAACATTTTAAATTCTGAAAGAGAAAGTGTCTGCAAATCACGACTTAGCTGCAGAGTTTTAAGATTTCCATAATCATATTGTGACAATTTTTCTAAAATCTTATTGCTCTTAAAAAACAATTCCTCTAATTGACAAAAATTCAATTCGGAAATTTCCTTAAAGGACTTGCCTTGAAATCTTAAATTTTCTTTGGAGGGATCAATAAAACTTCGGCAATAAAGGCAATAATTGCCAATAGCAAATTCCTTGAGTTGATTCTCAACTTTCAGAAAAACAGCATTAGCGTTCAGCTCCTTGATAATTTCCCATGCACTATAAAATCTTTTCTCCAAATTTTGCTGATTAGAAGAAAAAGCAGTAATTGATAAATAAAAATTTTCCAACTCCTTATTTTCAATTGCCGGAATGATTTTTTCAAACTCTAAAAAATCTCCTTCTAAAAAAACCCGATTTAATCCCCCTCTTAAAATTTTATCGATTAAAAGTTTATTCGGTTTAGAAAAGTGCAATAAAATTTCTATTACGGGGGAAACATTTTCTTTTATTTCAGCGAGCAAGTCCTGCGAAGAATAAATTTTGTGCGGCTTGGAACAATTTTTACAATAAAGTATGCCCTCTTCTTGTAAGAAATTATTTATTTCAGTTTCTAATTTCAGATACTGCAATAAATTTTGTTTTGCATTAATTCTCTGGGAATCCAAGATCACTTCCAGAGGAAATGGCGCTCCCTTGATTTCAGCATTTTCCCTCAAATCCCAATAATTTTCCTCCAGGAAAGGAGCTAAAAACTTTCTTTTTATTTGTTTTGCTAAAACTTCAAAAACAAAGCTGCTCTTTCCAGAACCGGAAGGACCAGCAACAGCAATTAAACAATTTTTAGGGATATTTGCGCTGACATTCTGCAAATTATTAGCACTTGCTGAATGAACAACTATTTCTTGCATGAGAATCTGGATTATCCTTGAATTTTTTTGATCCGGTTTTCCACTAAAGTTCGATATTCTTCCAATTTCTTTTCAGAAGTCGCCTCAAAACGCATTACTAAAACAGGTTGAGTATTGGAAGCCCTTACTAAGCCCCAACCTTCAGGGAAAGTTACTCTCACTCCGTCAGTAGTATTTACCTTATACTCAGGAAAAGCATTTTTTGCTTCTTCAGCGATTTTAAATTTTAATTCTTCCGGACAATCCACTCTGATTTCCGGCGTAGAATATGTCTTAGGCAAATCTGCCAGCATCTCGCTTATCTTCTGTGTAGAATTTGTCATGATTTCAATTAAGCGCGCGGAAGCATGAAGAGCATCATCAAAACCATAGTAACGATGAGCAAAAAACATATGGCCGCTCATTTCCCCGGCTAACTCCGCATGTAATTCTTTGAGCTTTGCTTTAATTAAACTATGGCCGGTTTTAGACATTACAGCTTTTGCCCCTCTTTTTGTTAAATCACTAAACATCAATTCAGAACATTTAACATCCCCAATAATAGTAGGACTTTTTACTTCTTTTAAAAGTTGTCTGCCATAAAGAACCAAAAGCATATCGCCAAAAATTGGAGTTCCATTTTCATCCACAACTCCAATTCGATCGGCATCTCCGTCCCAAGCAATTCCCAAGTCTGCTTGTTGTTTAATTACTTCTCTTTTAATATCTTCCAAATTTTCTACTACTGTCGGATCGGGATGATGATAGGGGAATCTTCCATCGGGTTCAGTAAATAATTCTATTACTTCACAACCAAGTGCTCTTAAAACAGCCGGACCAACCAAACCACCAACTCCACTACCTCCATCAAGAACAACTTTAATCTTTCTTGGACCAATTTGCTCTTTGGATCTACTAATTAATTCTTTTGTATAAACAGATCGGGCATCAAAAATCTCTACCTCAGCCAAGGCTTTAGTGTTTTGTTCAAAAGTCTTGTCCGCTTCAATTATTTCTCGAATGCTTTGGATCTCTTGACCACTTAAGGTCCGACCATTGAGCATCATTTTAAAACCGTTTTGATCACCTGGATTATGACTTCCGGTAACTTGAATCCCTCCAAAATTTCCGGGGAATGTATAAACAGCATAATAAAGTTGAGGAGTAGGTCCCATTCCAGAATTCACTACTCCAACACCCGCTCTCAACAAACCTTTAGTTAAGGCCGTCCTTAATTCCTCGCTAGTAAGCCGACAGTCGTAACCGACAACCACTTTTAAATTTGTAAAATCCTTTACTTCAGATTTTAATTTAAGGGCATAGGCATAACCAAGACGTTCTGCAAATGCAGCATCAAAATCTTTTCCTACTACTCCTCGGATATCGTATTCTCTAAAAATTGCTTTGTTCATTATCATATGTTTTTCCTCTAAGCTTTTCTTTTAGCATAGACTAGTTACTAATAAAAGAAGTGCTAGCTATCCGCCAATTATTGTGCTATCGGATTTCAGAAATCAGAAATCAGAAA
>CAYOOT010000060.1:0-16835 GCA_964405665.1 uncultured Bdellovibrionales bacterium
ATAGTCAGACTTTATGGGTGCCCGTTTAACTATTATCTTCGGTAATTCCGGGCAGTATAAACACTAACATTGGTTAGTGTTTATGAAGACCTGCCCCTACAAATTAAACTTTTCTCCTTTCTAATTCATTCACCCCAATTCGTAGCGCTCTGCGCTTAACTTTAATATTTAAAAACAAAAGTAAAAAAAAGGAAGAAAAAATTGCCAATATTGGCAATTGAGTAGAGACATTTTTATCCATTAAAGACTGAAAAGCAAGCATTAAAGTAATTATGGCTAAATCAACTGTTACCAGCACTACCGAACAAAGCATATAAACCAAACTCCCAAAACTGGCGATTAATTGAGAGGTATGTTCCCAATCAAACTTTGCATAATAAGCCCCCAAACCGATACCTAAACCAACAACCCCATATGAAATAATAAAACAAGAAATCAATTTTAGAATAATCATTAAATAGCTGGCGCCGGAGAGAAATGAACCCAAACCAAAAATAAATCCCATAATCGTCGAGACCAATAACAGCCAGAATTGAAATTTAGCCAGTAAAAAATTCTTTAAAGAAAGCGGTGCTGTTTGCAATAACCAAAAAGAGGTTCCTTCCAAAGATACGCTTTGAAAAACAAATCTTGTGCCAACAGCCGTAATCAGAAATGTCTCAATATAACTGTTAATTAAAAAAATAAATTTTTGCCACCAACCTCTAGAGTCCAGGGGCAATTGCTGTTGTAATCCGTTTAAGAAATGAAAATTGTAAAAATATAAAATACAAATTACTGCCAGCAAAAGAGCCTGCATTATTTGCGAAGAATCTCGAGATAATGTTTTAAATTCTTTGGCAAACATTCCTCTTTTGGTCTGCTTAACAAAGAATAAAGCCTTTTTGTAAAATTTTTGGGAATTGATACTATCAAACATTTTTTTACTTCTTAGTTCTTGAATTCTAGAATAGGCAGAAAAATAAACTAAATGAAATAAGATAAAAGAAAATGAGAATAATGAGAGCGCAGCAGAGAACAAGAGAAAAACATATTGCCAAATAAAATACATGTTACCAAGCAAACTTTTTGACAAAATCTTGGCCAACCAAAAAGATGGCAAATAAGTTACATTAGGCAAAGAAAATATTGCTAGAATTTTTAAAATATCATTAGGATTTTTAAAAGAAAAATACTGCTCCTTAAAAAATAAATAATAAAGAGCCCAAATTGCTCCAAAGACAAACAACATAAAAACTATTCTTGATAAAACTCGGCTCAATGCCGGAGAAACAAATGCCAAATATAAAGTAGAAAGTATAAAAGCAAGAGCAGTGGGAATGATCAAATAAGGCAGCAAAAGAAAAAAAACTGAAAAATAATATATTGGTTTTGCTTGATAGAATTTAGCGACAGAATAGACCATTGGGAAAATAAAGATCATCGTAATCCAAGAAGATTCAAATAAGGCTTCCAGGAACTTGCCGCAAAAAAATCTAAAAGATTTAATCGGAGAAGATAGAATCAAATCCAAATCATTGCTGGAATAAAAAATGGAAATAACCGAGCTCATATTGGAAAAAATGAGCATTAAAAAAAGATAAAGAAAAATCAAACCAAAGATTAAAAAAGGATGAAAATAAACATAACTCTTTCCCTCCTCCCCTTTCCCCAAAACCCAAAGAATTCCATAAAAAATTCCATACATTATCGCTACGCCGAAAAGCAAAATTACAGAATCCCGAATTAATCTCCCCTGATCAGTTTTATTTTTTTTCCAATAGTTAAGAAATCCCCAAATTTTTGGTTTAAAAGTTACAAAATACATTTTTATAACTCCGCAACTTCCAAAGATTCCCAAGTAAGCTGCAAGAAAACCTCCTCCAGCTTTTTATTTTCTCCACCCACCAAAGCTTTAATTTCCGCGACTGTTCCAGAAGCAATAATTTTTCCTTGGCTGATAATGGCCAAACGATCAGCAAGTTCTTCTGCAATATTCAACGAATGAGTAGAAAGTAGAATTGCCATGCCTTTTTCTGCATAATCTCTAAAAGATTCTTTAAGGAGTTTGGCTCCATGTGGATCCAATCCAACGATTGGTTCATCTACAATTAAAACCTTTGGTTGATGTAATAAACCGGAACATAAAGCCAAACGTTGCTTCATTCCATGCGAATAACTTTCGATCAACTCATCTTGCCAATTAATTAAAGCATACTTTTTTAAAAGTTCCGTAATTTGCTCTTCTGCCAAAACTTCATTCATTGAATGCAAATCCGCAATAAAATATAAAAATTCCCTGCCGGTTAATTTATTATATAAATATGGCCGATCAGGAACATAACCGATTAGCGCTTTTACTTTCTCCGGATCTTTATGCAAATCAAAACCAGCGATTTGAATCGAACCGCTAGTGGGCTTTAAAACTCCGGTAAGCATTTTTAGAATAGTAGTTTTTCCTGCGCCATTCACACCAAGAAGGGCAAAAATTTCAGCTTCTTTAACTTCCAAATTAAGTTCTCGCACCGCCCAATGGTCTGCATATTTTTTAGATAAGTTTTTTATTGTAATCATTGTATTATATTAAAAGGAAAAATATTTAAATTATATATTTCCCATGTTTTTTCTAAATCCTGCGGTTGATTACAAAAATTATTATTGTTTAAAACCTCAAAATCTTGATTGATCATCGTCGGATAGTTTAACATCGCTGATTGAACGGCTGGAAAAATACTGGCAACAAAATTTAAATCCACAAAATATTTTCCAAAATTATCTTTTTTGATCATTATTGGTCCAGGGACTTGAAAGCTCTTTTTTATTTCTTCTTGATTAGAAGTCATTAATAAAGATACATCTACAGGATTAGTGTTTTTAGTTTGAACTTCGATTCTCAGATCAGCAAAATCAACGTTTAATTCCGCATGCACCAGCTGTTCAAAAGCATTAAAAAAAGCCCAGCCTTTTACTCTGCTTAAATATTCTTGATCTTTAAAATTAAATTTAAAAGCTCCACTATAGGCCAAAGTCATTTCCGGTTGCATACTAAAATCAGTGTTAAACCAGGCTAAACACTGATTATTTTTTCTAATCGCATAATGATTTTTCCCTAAATTTATTCCTTGAATACTAAAACTATTGGGCTGATTAATAGTTCTGATATCCCTGTAAGTATATAATCCTAAAAAACTTGAAGATATAAAAATTACCGCTGAAACCAATAATTCAATTTTCATTACATATTTAATGTTTGTCGCAGATGATTGATCATATCCATCTGAGTAATTAAGCCAATAAATTTGCCTTGATCTTCGACGATTACCACATAGCCTTTTTGAAAAATTGCATTTAAGGATTCTAGACTGGCCGTCGGAGAAACTTTTTCCAGCTTTTTCGCCATTACTTGATTGATCTTCACTTTTAAATTTGCCTTGTTGTTAGACAAGGAAATTAAAAGATCAGATTCATCTACAAGTCCGACAATTTTATCGCCACTAATTACCGGCAGTTGAGAAATATCATAAAGTTTCATGCGGGCAATTGTTGTGGCAATGGTATCTTCAGGCCCGACAATAACCAGACCACCTTCTTCATACTTTCTGGAAATTAAATCTCTTAAATCTCCAACTTTTGGTTTTTTGATAAATCCTTGATCAATCATCCAATAGTCATTGAACATTTTCGAGAGATATTTGTTTCCGGAATCACAAACAAACGTCAATACTCGCTTCGCTGTACTTTGTTCACGACAATATTTTAGTGCGGCAGCTAACAATGTTCCGGTGGAAGAACCTCCATAAATTCCTTCTTTGAGCAACAATTCTCTTGCCGCCGCAAAACTTTCGGCATCACTGATTGAATAACCATTTTTTATTCGGGAAAAATCTGAAATTTCCGGAAGATAATCTTCCCCAATTCCTTCCACAAGCCAAGAACCGGATTCTTTTAAAACTTCCCCTGTTTTAATATAATGCACTAAAATGGAACCTACGGGATCTGCTAAAATGATTTCCACTTTGGGCGCAATTTTCGCAAAATATTTACTTAAACCGGTGATTGTTCCACTGGAACCTACGGCGCAGACTATTGTATCTAAGTTCCCAGCCATTTGTTTCCAAATTTCGGGGCCGGTAGTAGTTTCGTGAGCCAAGGGATTTGCCGCATTGGCAAATTGATTGATATAAAAAGCTCCTTTTTCTTTGGCAATACGAGCTGCCAAATCATGATAATACTCCGGATGCCCTTTGCCCACATCAGAGCGGGTTTGGACAATCTCTGCTCCCATTGCTTTTAAATGCTGAGTTTTTTCTCTGCTCATCTTATCGGGAATAACTAAAATTAATTTATATCCTTTTTGTGAAGCTACCAAGGCCAGTCCCAACCCCGTATTTCCAGCCGTCGCTTCAATAATTGTTCCGCCAGGTTTAAGTTTGCCCTCCTTTTCTGCAACCTCAATCATTTTTAAAGCAATTCTATCTTTAATTGAACCGCCAGGATTTTGGTTTTCCAATTTCAAAAATAATTCACATTTTCCGGTATCAATCCTCGTAACTTTTACAACTGGAGTATTACCGATCAAATCAAGAATATTATTCACAACTTCCATATATTAATTCCCAGATAACTTTTTAATTGTTGGTTCTAGATCTTCTACTTTAAAAATAGGGAGAGAACATCTTTTATTTGTACAAACAAATGCCGCAGCTTTAGGCAGCGGTGGATATTGCACATCAGGATTGGGCATTGGACCTTCAGCCTTATCCCACCATTCTGTGCGTTTATAGGATGCAGGATATTTTAAAATTTCTAAAAAAAGTTTTTTTGCCACTTCATCTGATTTAGCCCCCACTACAGTTAAATGCATCGGCAATGAATTCAATTCTTCATCAGCAAGCAATACTCCAGGTTCGGTAATATTTTCTGTAATCAAATCTTTTGTAGCTAATAAGCGCATCGCCGGTTTTGCTAATTCTTTATATTCTTCTTTACCCGTATAATTAGCTAAAGAAGAGAGGAAACGAACTAAAACAATATTTTCTCCTACAAGCGGTTTAGTTTTAATCACTGCTGATTTTGCACTAATATATCCAGGACTTTCTTCCAGGGGTGAAAAATTGTTTTTTATAAACGGCACAACTTGTTCTGCTAAAGCAAGCCACTTTCTATCGGCAGTAACCGTATAAATATTTAAAAACGCTTGTCCCACGTAGAGCGAATCAGTTAAGTACGGTCCGCTGCTATCATTTTCCCCGTGTTTAAATCCACCATCCTTAAAAGAGCGATTTTTAAGCAACCACTCAGCAACTCCAATAGCATCCTGTAAATATTTTTCATCGGTTGTAGCGGCATAAATTGCAGTTAAGGCGGAAATCATCCTGCCATTTTCGTTGGCATAAATATGTTGATCAATTGCCGGTATTCCTTGTTTTCTTCTGTTCTCATCGGAAAGCCTAAAATATTCATCTCCATGTTCGCCTTTAATTAAATCGGCATCTTGGCTGGTATAAAATACTCCTGCCGGATCTTTTAAAAAATTATTCATGTAAGAATAAATATTATCTATTGCCAATTTATAAATTGGCTCTTTCCATAAAGCATAACCTAATGCATAAATTTTTAAATTCTCGGCTTGCTTGACTGTTATTTTTTCAAAATGAGGATTAGTCCAGACTCCTCCGGTTGAATATTGATAAACTCCGCCCCAGACCCCATCGATAATTTTAGTATTTTCTTTAAGAGTTAATTTTGCAAAATCAGCGCTTTCTCGATCCTGCTTGGCAAGTTTTATCGCATATTCCAATGTATCGGAATCAATGTAACGATGGCCTGTTTTTAATCCGCCTTTTTCTTTGTCGGCGGAACGTTGATAACGTGCCTTTAGCTCTTCTTTTAATTCTGGAGATAAATTACTATTCGTAGAAAACTCCAATTTTCTTTCGGTTTTTCGGGGAGTGGGATCGCTTGCTAATTCTTTTAAAATTTGCTCCATCTGTAAAGGCTCAACAAAGCCGGTGAGTTTTTCTAATTCTTCGCCTTTTTCGTTAAAGATTATTGTAGCCGGCCAACCATAGTCTTTATAAAGATTTCCCAAATCGGGTCGGGAATCCTGGTCGATTCGCAAAGGAAGATATTTTTTGTTTATTATTTCAATAATCGGATCGGCACTATATGTTTGTTCTTCCATTACATGGCACCAATGACACCAAATTGCCTCTAGATCTAAAATAATTAATTTTTTTTCTTTTTTAGCTTGATCATAGGTTGATTGATCAAAATTATTGAGCCAGGTAATTTTTGCGGCAGGGGAATTATCAGCCCGGGTAATACTCGCAATAAAAAATAATAAGCTATAAAGTAAAAATTTTAGGTGGTTCATATTGGAAAAACCTCAGTAATAATAATTGTTCCCATAATTTTAGATTCGGCAATTTTTAGCAAGCTTTTCTTTATTGGATAACAAGCCTATATTATTAGATATTTAATTGATTTTCTTTTGTCACCCTTTGATAAGGCTAAAGCATAATATATATAGGATAAGAATTTATGAATTTAGATTTAAATAAAGTTCAGCCTGCCCCAATAGAGGGAAGTAAGTTTAAGACTACGAGCCTTCACTCTTTAGTCTTGCCTTCCATCAAAAAAAGCGATCTCAGCCTTGTTAAAGAGCAGATTTCTAATTATTCCAAATTAAGTTTTTCAGCGCTCTTACCTGCTGTAGTAGTAATCACCACCGAAAATATTCCTTTGAAATTTTTAAAAAGCATTAAAGAAACTGGCTCTGATTTTTTCTTGAAAACTGTTAAATTTTTTGGATTAGAGTCCTTGGTTGAAAAAGCGGCAAATCTAGTAAAGAGTACTTTTCAAAACATCATAAATTTATTTAAAGCAAAGAACTTATCAGTCGAAGATAAAAAACCTGAAACTAATCCGCTATCAGCTCCTAGCAATTTTGCCCTTTCTGCTACAAAAACTTCTTCTGCCGAATATTGCAAAAAGGAAGGAAGCAATTCTCGTGTGTTTATTGGTTTAGATAGTTTTAAAAAAATAACTGAAGAACAAAAAAATGGAGAACAAGCTCTGGTCCAGAGGCTTAGTAAATATAGTGGAAAAATAATTGATCAAGCAGAAAAAGCTTACCTGAAATTGGCCTTGACCTTAAATCATTTTCGCAGTCCGGAATTGGCAAAAGTAGAGAAATTAGTTGCCGAAGCGGATAAGTCTTAGGTTATTACAATTATTTTTTAATTGAAACACGATGTAGGGGCACTGATAAAGTGAAGACTGTAAATTAAACTGTGTAATTTCCAACATCCGTATACGCGCTCCGTACGTATTATGCTTTTATATATAGCTCTTTTTGAAAATATTGCGACAACTAAGAAAGATCCCCCCTACATTTGGCCCCTAGTTTATTTCTTTCTTCTCTCTTGAAAAAATTCTTTCAATAATTCCTCAGCTTCTTTAGCCAGCACTTCCGGATAAACTTTAATTTGATGAGGCAACCCAGAATGAGCAGATAAATCAAAAACCGATCCTACTGCGCCTTGCCTTTGATCATAAGCAGCGAAATAAAGGTTTTTGATCCTTGATAAAATCATCGCTCCAATACACATCGAACAAGGTTCTAAAGTCACAAAAAGTGAGCAGTCATTCAATCGCCAATCTCCCAAATATTTTGCAGCTTCTTGCATTGCAATTATTTCTGCATGGCGGCTGGCATCTTTTTCAGTTTCAACTAAATTATGTCCTCTGCCTATTATTTTTCCTTCTTTGACAACTATTGCGCCAATGGGAACTTCCTGGGAAGCAAGAGCTTTTTTAGCTTCTGCAAGCGCTTCTTTCATGAAATTTAAGTATTCGGATATATTCATTCTCCCCTTTTTCGCGCGCTGTATATATTCTATTACCACTTATAGTTCAATGCGCGAAAAAGGGGAGAATGCACCCGGAGCGATTCGAACGCCCGACCTACTAGTTCGTAGCCAGTTGCTCTATCCAGCTGAGCTACGGGTGCATAGAGATAGGTTTGATGAAATATACTTTTGTTCCTCAAGAATCAAGTTTTATACCCATCACATCAAGATTTTTAATCAACCTTGCTCTTTGCACACACAAATATACTAAAAAGTAACATCAAATGACTTGATTAAGACATTTCTAAAAGCTATAGGTGCATTCTCCCCTTTTTGCCATGCTGCAATATATTGAATAATAGGATATTAGCATTATGGCAAAAAGGGGAGAATATTTGGAGGGGTGGCCGAGTGGCTTAAGGCAACGGTTTGCTAAACCGTCGTACGGTCAAAAGCTGTACCGGGGGTTCGAATCCCCCCCCCTCCGTTTTTTTAACTCACCTCTGGTGAGTTAAAAAAACGCCCTGAGCGAGCGAAGCGAGTCGAAGGGCATTAATATTTATTTGATATTTATGGACCCGTTCGACTCGCTTCGCTCGCTCAGGGTCCATAAAAAAATTCAGTCTTCGACTGAATTTTTTTATGGAGAGGTGGCAGAGTTGGTCTATCGCACTGGTCTTGAAAACCAGCGAGCTCTCACGGGCTCCGTGGGTTCGAATCCCACCCTCTCCGTTCTCCCCTTTTTCGCGCATCCAACTATAAGTAGTACTAGAATATATGCAGCGCGCGAAAAAGGGGAGAATGGGCGAGCCAGCCGTTCAAAGTTTAGATTTTTTCAGGAACATCCAGAGCTTTGAAGCAGTAATCTAGATCTAGGGATAGCTTTGTCCAACCGGTCTGATTGAAAGATCATGGACGTGGACATGGGCTGGTTGGCTTACGGCAAAACAGATTCCTCTGGAAATATCTTCTGGTCCGATTAATTTACCGCCGCACGTTTCACTTGCAACTTTTTTATAAAAATCATCGCCATATTTTGCAACTTGATGAAATTCAGTTTCTACTATTCCTGGTTCCATTAAAGTTACTCTGATTCCTTTTGCACCTAGTTCCCGACGCAAGCCTTCAGCTGCCGCATTAACAGCAAATTTGGTCGCACTATAAACTCCCGGGATAACATTTCTGCCCACACAGGAACCAATGACAACGATATCTAAAGGTTTTTCCAATGGAGTTTTAATACCTTCCAACATTACAGTTCCTGCTTTACGCATTAATTTAAAAGCTCCGGTGATATTCGTGCGAATCATCTCTTCCCATTCTTCGGGATTACTATTAACAATACTTCCCGCTAAACCTTTTCCAGCATTAACAACAACTAAATCCGCAGAGCGCCCAAATTTGCTAAGAGCTATTGAAAACATTTTTTCAATTACAGCATCATCTGCCGCATCTCCTGCCACTGCGATCACTTGTCCTTCGCCTTTATTGTTCAGTTCTTTTTCCAAGGAATCCAATTTTTCTTGGCGTCTGGCATTGGCAATAACTTTCACTCCGCAACTAACAAGATCTCTAACTACAGCTTGACCAATCCCGGCACTGGCACCTGTTACAATGGCAATACGATTTTTTAAAGTATTTAACATAATCCTCCATTCTCCCCTTTTTTGCGCATAAAACTATAAGTAGTACTAAGATATATGCAGCGCGCAAAAAAGGGGAGAATAGCATTCTTTTTTTAAAATGTGAAGTCAGCCAACACTAACTAACAAGCGTATTCGTCGGACTCTGGCAACTGCCATATTGGCAAGAATAAAATGTAGTTTTATTGTTCAACAACTTCTTCTCGGCAAAATGTTTTTGCAAATTTTTATTATCCTTTCCTTTCGCACTTCTTAATAAAATTTGATAAGGTCGAAATTCTTTGGATAATTCTTTTAAATTCTGAACAAGCTCGGAATCATTTTCTGCCTCAACAACCACAAGCTGGTTTGATTTTTTCAGATAATAATCATTGGCCATTAACGCAAAAGCAAAAGCATTAGGATATTGATTGAAAGCTGCGGCGAAAGAAGAAAGTAATTTCAAAAAGTTTTCTTCATATTTGCTTTCCAGAGTAAAGTCTCTAAGCTTTATTAGATTTAATGCTGAAACTCCATTGCCCGAGGGCTCCGCTCCGTCATGATATTGTTTCTTTCTGAGAATTAAATTTTTATCTGAGGCCAAACTTTCAAAATAGCCGGCATCTTTTTCATCCCAAAAAAGATTATCTTGCTGTTCTTGCAATTCAATCGCCCAATCCAGCCAGGAATAATCAAAACTAACTTCAGTTAAATTCAATAAACCATAAATTAAAAAAGCATAATCATCCAAAAGACCTTCTTGCTTGATATCCCCCTCACAATAGCGATGATACAAAACATTCTTCTTATATAAATTATTCTTAATGAAATCAGCGCATTTAATGGCCGCTTCCAGATAAACACTCTCTCCCAACACTTGATAGCCTTTTGCTAAAGAAGCAATGATCAACCCGTTCCAGGAAGTTAAGACCTTATTATCCAAATGCGGTCGTTTTCTCTTATTTCTATATTCAAGTAATTTTTGTTGGGCACTTTCAAGCAACTTGGATTTTTTTATAGACCAATCATAAGATTCCTGAAGATTTAAAATATTTTCTTTATTATGAAAATTACCTAAAGTTGTTACTCCATAAACTTTCTTGATCTCTACTAATTCTTCTTCCGTTAAGCAGGAAACAACTTCCTGTTGTTTCCAAACGTAGAACTCTCCTTCCTTGCCCGGATCTCCGGCATCTTCGGCCGAATAAATTCCACCTTGAGAATCCGCTAAATCTCTTAAAACGTAATTTAATGTTTCTCTGGCCACAGCGGCAAACATTTCATTTTTTGTTACTTGAAATGCTTCAAGATAAGTAAAACTTAATAAAGCATTATCATAAAGCATCTTTTCAAAATGAGGAGCAAGCCAATGCTTGTCTGTAGAATAACGATGAAAACCTCCTCCCAAATGATCGAAGATTCCTCCGCGAGCCATTTTTTCCAAAGTATTATTAATAATTTCTAAAACCTGCTGATCTTTAGAATGCTGATAATAACGAAGTAAATACATTAAACTAAAACTGGCTGGAAATTTTGGAGCAATCCCGAAACCACCATCTTCATGGTCATAACTTTTTTTAAAATTATCTGTTGCTGTAAAAAAAATTTCCGGAGAAATTTTTTCTCCGCCCGAAAAATTTTGAGTTTGTTTTAATTCTAAAAATAATTCATTGGCAGTTTGTTCTACAGAGGCACGATGCTGTTTCCAGGCTTGGGCAATTTGACTGGCAATATCAATAAATTGTTCTTTTTTAAAATAAGTTCCTCCGAAAAAGGCTTTAAGTTCCGGAGTTAAAAATACATTAAGAGGCCAACCGCCTTGGCCGGTTAGACGCATTAAAACATCCATATAGATGCCATCAACATCAGGACGTTCTTCTCGATCGAGCTTAATACAAACAAACTCCCGATTTAAGACTAAGGCAACATCGGGATTTTCAAAACTTTCTTTTTCCATCACATGACACCAGTAACAAGTGGAATAGCCGATGGATAAAAGAATGGGTTTATTTTCTATTCTACTTTTTTCAAAAGCTTCTTCCGACCAAGCAAACCAATTAACAGGATTGTTTTGATGCTGCTTGAGGTAAGGACTTTTTTCTTGAGAAAGATTGTTCATGAATTCTCCCCTTTTTCCCACGCTGCATATATTCTAGTACTAAAATCTTCCCAATGTGGGAAAAAGGGGAGAAGAGAATTTACTGCACCACTTCAATCTTCACCGATTCAATCATTTGCGGTGTCAGAGGCTTATCACTAGGATCGGTGTCGGTAGTCGCTATTTTATCAATCACATCGAAACCTTCGTAAACTTGACCAAAAACCGTATAGCCGTCAGCTGGCCCGGCACCTGTTTTGTGATCAAGAAAATGTGCTCCTTTCTGAGGATGCACGATGTAAAACTGTGAACCAATACTATTAGGCATCGAAGTCTTTGCCCAAGAAAGTGCACCACGGATGTGAGTTAATTCAGGAACATATTCATCTCCAATATTCGTACCAGGTCCTTTAGAAGCATAACCACCTGTACCATTCTTATTTGTAAAATCTCCACCTTGAATCATAAAGTCATGAATCACTCTATGAAAGGGAACATTTGTATATTTTCCTTGTTTAGCTAATTCAATAAAATTATTGGCAGCTGTGGGCACTAATGAAGTAAAAATTATCGCTTTCATTTCTCCCTGATTAGTTTTGATTATGGCAATAGTATCCCCTTTTTTAGGTTTATCGGTTTGTACCACTTTGGCTCCTCCCTTATTTGTCTCTGCTGAATATGCAGAATTATTTGTTAAAATTGCTAAAGCTATAAATGTTATCAATATTATTTTTTTCATTATTATTAATGTCCTACATTCTGAAATTGAAAAGATCCTATTACCCAGGCTCCAAAGGTTATAAAGCTTTTTCTAAAAGCTATATCTCTAGTATCCGGACATAACTTTTGAAAAATGCTATAAATTAAAGAGTTCTTATCGAAAATAGAAAGAATCTTCAAGTCCAATAATAATACATTTTTCTCCTGCTCTTTTGAGAATCTCCTCTCCAAATAACGATAATATCAATCAAACAGAGGAAAAAATGAACAAAGGCTATTCTTATATTGAATTATTAATATTTTTTCTAATCAGCGGTATTTGTTTTAATTACCTCGATTTCAAAAGTCTGGCTCAAACTTCACTTCGACAGAGCAGCAAAGATTTAAGTTTAATCTTACAACAAACAGCTTTAGAAACCATCGCCAGTAAACAAAAAAAGCAATTATTTTATCAAAAGCAAACAAAACGCTTTTTTAAAATTACTGAATTGGAAAATTCAATTATTACAAAAAAAATTTATCAGCTTCCTTCCTCCATCGATATTGAAGATTTTAACTTCGGAAATATTAAAAACAAAGATTACGAAATCAATTTCTATCCGGCAGGCAGCTGCAGTCCGGGAACGATGATGCTAAGCCAAGGAAAAAAACGCTGCACGATCAAACAAAGTTTAAGAGGATTAATAACATTAATTTGTAACTAATTTGCACCGATGAAAGGATTTTCAATCATTGAAATTTTATTTTCACTTTTATTTTTGGGGGTAATTCTGCATTTGAGCCAGGTCATTTTCTTTCAAACAAATAAATATAATCAAGCCGCTAGACAGCTAAATATTCTGGACAATCTGTCCGCTCAAATTAATTTAAGTAATGATGAACAAAATCTGGAAACACCCTTTTCCATCCCTTGCAAAGAATTAAATCAAAATCCATTTTCCGCTTATAATTTTTTTATTTGTAAAAGAGAAAATAGAGAATTGTTTTTATGGAAAAAGAAATGGTAATTCAAAAACAAAATGGTTCCAGCCTGCTGGAAATTATTTTTTGTTTGCTTCTCAGCACCATCATCTCCCTGGCCGGCTTTAATATCCTGCGTAATCATCTTTATTTAAAGAAGATTATTGAGCAAGATAAAGAAGCTAGAGGCAAAGCCGCTTTTTTCTTTCAACTTTTGGAAAATTACTTTCAACAGACTAAAATCTTATATAATATTCAAGGACAAAAAATTCACCGGCAATCAAAAATTTTAGACCAAAATAACAATCCTCTTGCTATCGGAAAATCCAGTCCGAAAATTAGGATTAATTCTCAGGCCGATGCGATTTCTTTTTTAATCTTAAATACGGACGCGGCATTAGAAAATACCAATATTAATCAGCAACAAGAAAAGTTGGAACTCTGTCTTGCTAATCCTCATTTTGATGAGAATAAAAAACGAGAACTTAATGACTACGATTATTTTTATGCACTTTATCTTGATGCCCAAACAGAAGTAAAAGGTAAAATAAAAAAGATCAATAAAAAATCAGAAGATTGCCCAGATAATTATCTTTACAATTTTGAACTTAACAATTTCCCCCGGTCTGTTTTTAGCGATAAAAATCCTCTCGGCACTCCCTTAATGGTTTTTCCCATTGAAGAAAGTTTCACTTTTTATCTGGACAATAACAAAACTTTAAGGAGATTTTCCGTTCTAACTGGAGAAAATCAACCATTATTGACGAAAATATCCTCCTTGAAAATAGCTTCTAAAGTTGAAGAAGAGATAAATAAAATTACAATTTTCCTTGTTCTGGAACAAGGAAATCCGCAAGAAACTATTGAGCTAAGTAAAGAATTTTCTTTTATTGAAAAGCCCAACGGCAGCTACTATGATTTGGTCCTCTAGTAATGAAAAATCAAGGATATATTTATCTTACATTGCTTTATTTATTTTCAATTTCTCTTGGTTTGATTGCTTTTTTATTTGTCGCAAACCAAGATCGCTATCATCATCTTAAAATCAAACAAAAAATCATCAAAAATCAGTTGGAACTTAAAAATAAAACTATTAATGAATTAAGCACAGAACAAGTTTTGCTAAGCAATTCAAATTTTACTTATCTTACTCAAAAAACAGAAGATCAATTTGTTTTCAGTAGATATCAATTAATTCTTGTCAATAAAAATAACAGTCGCTTTCCCAAGCCGGATTATCAGAATCTTTTAAAAAACGGATTAATCATTACTCCGCCAGAAAGATCAATGACTATTACAAAAAGTACCGGTTTTAAAAGTATACTTTCTCTAGATCAATTAAAAATTTCTTTTTCTGAGGCAAACAAGCTTACTTTGTTAGTGCTAGGCAATTTGGAAATAAAAAATGAACTTTTAATTTCTCAAGCAGAAAACTCCCGCATTGAAATTATCGTTGCTGAAAACATTAATATTAAAAAAATTAGCAATCAAAATTCTAAAAATTCTTCGCTACTGATTTATTCGGCGAAAGGAAAAATTGAAATAGAAAAAGAAGATTTAAATTTCTGCCCAGAAGCAATAATTGGCAGTAACAATAATTCTCAACTAATTGCCCATGAAATAACGCTGGGTGCTAAGCATCATTCAGAGAAAATTTTAGGCTGCCCCTTGCAAAAAGATTTAATGAGCTGGCCAAATTATCTAATAATTGGAGAAAAAAATTAAGTACTTTTTCTCTGGCACCGATAAAGGGCGCCCCTACAAGAGTAATAGCCAAGTAGGGGTGCCCGTTTTGAGATCGGCTCCCAGGATTGCATATCTTTTAACTTAATGAGATATTACTTTTTTGTTTAAAATTAAAAATCATATTCTATGTTTATTACAATTGAAGGCATTGAAGGTGCAGGGAAATCTACTCTTAGAACCAGACTTCCTGAATTATTAAGCTCGCTAAAAAAAGAAATCATTATTACCAGGGAACCGGGAGCGACAAATCTGGGACAACAGATCCGCAGTATTATTTTGGATTCCAATTTAAAAAATACTTCCAATATTGCCGAGCTGATGCTCTTTGCCGCCGATCGAGCACAACATCTGGAAGAATTAATTGTTCCCGCATTGAACCGTGGGGCGATTGTTCTTTGTGATCGCTATATTCATTCTACTTTAGCTTATCAAGGATATGGCAGTGGTTTGGAAATGAATCAACTTTTGGCAATTAATAATTTTGTTACCAAGGGTCTTAAACCCGATCTGGTTTTGTTGTTAGACTTGCCAGCAGAGGAAGGATTAAAAAGGGCGGCAATGCGTACAAGAAAAGCATCAGGTTCCTTAAATTCTCCCGACTGCACTCAAAGTTGGAATAAATTCGAGGAACAAGATCTTGCTTATCACACCAGAGTTCGCAATGGTTTCCTAAAATTAGCTGAAGATCCGGCTGCAAATTTTAAAATCCTTAATGCTCTTGATTCTCCGGAAGACATTGCGCAAGCTGCTTATCAAAGTGCATTGGAATTTCTAAAATGAATTCGCTTTGGAAAAATATTTCAGGTCATAAAAACAGTATTGAGCAAATTAACACTGCCCTTAAAAATAGCAAAACCCCTCATGCTCTTTTATTCTCTGGCCCCGAAGGAGTAGGTAAAAGAACCATTGCCCAAGCACTGGCTTCATCCTTAATTACTAAAAACGGAACTCTTGAAAATAGCGAAGAAATTATTAATTTAATCAAAGCGGGCAATCATCCTGATTTACATTTTGTTTACAAAGCTGAAGACAAGAAAGATCTTTCAGTTGATATCATTAGAGAAGTTTGTAACAAAATAAAATTAAAACCTTATTATCCCAGTTGCTCAGTGGCAATTATTGACAATGCGCAGTCAATGAATCTATCGGCTTTTAATGCACTCTTAATGACCCTGGAAGAACCATGCAATGACAGTTATATCATTTTAATATCTCACCAAGCACAGCGAATTCCCGAAACCATTCTTTCTCGCTGCCAAAATGTTTTTTTTAGCGAACTGACACAAGATGAAATAACAAGTATTCTAAATCGAAAGCTGGAACTTGATTCTAAAACAATTGCCGCTCTTCTAAAAATATGTTCCGGTTCTCTTGCCAATTTAGAACTGCAGTCATTTATCAATCCGACTTCTTTGAAGATCAATAAAGACAAAGCTTTATTGGAGCATCTGGAAACATTAGTTACTTTTTCAAAAAATATCGACAAAGAAATAAATGCCTTTATTGAAAAAAGCCTGACTAATCAAGCTGGGATCCAAGATGCTATTGTTTTAGCCACAAAACTTAAAGAACAAGAGAATTCTAAACTACTATGGCAAATAATAAATAATTCTTTTAGAGAAGCAATGCTTAACAAAAACTCAGCTCATGCCAATAAACTTGCGGATTTGATTTTACAAACAATCAAATCTGAAAAAATGGTTCATGAAAGAAATCTTAATCAGGATTTACATTTAAGTTCGATATTTTTGAATTCTGTGGGTTAAATTCAAGGGAACGCAATGTAGGGGCACCCATAAAGTCTGACTATTACCCACAATTACAAATTTCTCTGTTCTCAGTCTCCGCCTCAGCCTT
>CAYOOT010000061.1:0-16574 GCA_964405665.1 uncultured Bdellovibrionales bacterium
CTAAAAAGACAGCATCAACTCCTACAGCAACGGCGGCACGAGATAAATAACTTACATATTCCCTATTCCCCGAAGAACTTCCAGAACTTCCTCCCATTATTTGGACAGAATGAGTCGCATCAAAAACAACAGGAAATCCTAAATTTCTCATAATTACTAAAGAACGAAAATCCACCACTAAGTCCCGATAACCAAAACAAGCCCCTCGTTCACAAAGTAAAATTTGATTATTCCCATTAATTTTAATTTTTTCTGCCGCAAATTGCATATCAGCAGGATGCAAAAATTGTCCTTTTTTTACTAAAACAGGTTTATTTGTTTCTGCGGCAGCAACTAATAAATCTGTTTGACGACAGAGAAAGGCCGGAACTTGCAAAATATCGACCACTTGAGCAGCAAGTCTTACTTCTTCCGGAGAATGAATATCAGTAATTACTGGGAGTCCTACCTGTTCTTTTACTGAAGTAAGTATTTCCAAACCCTCTTCAATGCCCAGCCCTCTAAAGCTTTTATTAGACGTGCGATTGGCTTTATCGTAAGAAGATTTATAAATCAGCGAAAGTCCCAACTTTTGACAGATTTCAGAAATTTTTTCTGCCATCATCAGCGCATGATCTTTTGATTCTATAACGCAAGGACCACAAATAATCGTGAGCGGTTCTCCTTTGCCAATAATAAACGACTTCCCTTGCGGTTTTGAAATTAAAACTTTTTCCATATACCTTAAATCCCTTGAAGCTTCATCCTACGCCAAGGCTTCGGATGACAAGTCGGAGGATAGATATTTTCTATAACTTACGCGACATGGTAATGTCGCATAAGTTATGAAAATATTCTAGCTTTTTGCGATTGAAGTAGTCAAATTAGCTGCTTTTACTGCTATATTTTTCAGATTGGCTTTATCTTCTTTGGCTTTGTCCACCTCTATTTTTGAGCTAATCGATTTTTTACTTTTATTTTTCTGAGTATCACGATTAGCTAATGCGGCAGTGACGTAGCTCACAAATAAAGGATGGGGTTGTAGTGGTCGGGAACAAAACTCCGGATGAAATTGCACTCCGACAAACCAGGGATGTGAGGGAACTTCTACAATTTCAACTAAATTATTATCCGGAGACACTCCTGACATCAGCATTCCTTTCGCCTCTAAATCTTTACGGTATTTATTATTTACTTCCCAACGATGTCGATGTCTTTCAGAAATATGCTGAGCATTATAAATTTGTTCTGCTTTTGTTCCTGGACGAAGATCACAAGGATAGGCGCCTAAGCGCATCGTTGCTCCCATCCCATCTCTTTTCTTCTGATCTTCCATCAAATGAATCACTTCATCAGGAGTCTCGGGAACAAATTCACCACTAGCTGCTTCTTTTAAGCCCAGTACATTTCTGGAAAATTCCACCACTGCCATTTGTAGTCCCAAACAAATTCCTAAATAAGGAATATTATTTTCTCTGGCATATTGCACAGCTTGGATTTTTCCTTCAGCTCCTCGTTTCCCAAATCCACCGGGAACCAATATCGCATCGGCAGTTTTTAACTCTTCGGGAAGAATGCCTGTTTTTTCTATTGCTTCAGAATCGATGTAGCGAATATCCACTAAACATTCATTGCTTAAGCCCCCATGCACCAAAGCTTCATTCAAACTCTTATAAGATTCTTTAAGATCCACATATTTACCAACCATCGCTATGGAAACAGAACCATTTTTTGGTTTCTTAATAATCTCTGAAACTTTTTCCCAAGCTTCAAGATTCGGCGTGCCAGTCCAAATATTTAACTTCTCACAAACCCTGTCATCCAAACCTTCTTCATTTAACATCAAAGGAACATCATAAATCGATGTGACATCGGTTGCTGTAACCACACAATTCTTATCAACGTTGCAGTAAAGAGCAATTTTTTCTTTAGCTTTTTGATCGAGCTGTCTGTCGCAACGTAAAATGATTATATCCGGTTGAATCCCGACACTGGTTAATTGATGTACGCTATGTTGAGTAGGTTTTGTTTTCAACTCTCCCGCTGCAGCGATATAAGGTACCAGTGTTAGATGTATGAAAAGAACATTCTCCCTACCGACATCATGACGAATTTGACGAATTGCTTCTAGAAAAGGCAGTCCTTCAATATCCCCGACAGTTCCACCAATTTCGCCCAGTAAAATATCGTATCCGTCACCTGCTTGTAAAATTCGACGCTTTATTTCATCTGTAACATGAGGAATCACCTGCACGGTGCCCCCTAAGTAATCACCTCTTCTTTCATTTTTAATTACGGTATCGTAAACCAACCCGGCAGTAAAATTGTTTACTTTGCTCATGCGCACAGAAAGAAAGCGCTCATAATGCCCGAGATCTAAATCTGTTTCAGCACCATCATCGGTTACAAAAACCTCTCCATGTTGAAAAGGGCTCATTGTTCCAGGATCAACATTTAAATAAGGGTCAATTTTGCAAATATTAACCTTTAATCCTCTACTCTCTAACAATGCTCCAAGGGATGCTCCAGTTAGACCTTTACCCAAAGAGGAAACCACACCTCCTGTTACAAAAATATACTTTGTCGCTCTTACAGAGGCCATAAACTTCCTTCAATTTAAGTTATATATTATAGCCATTTGGCTAGGGGAGAGTTTGAGAAACTAAGCAATGAGAATCATTGACTTAAATTTTTCTCCTTGGGAATAAGAAGATAGCATTAAGTAAATTATAAATCAAACTGTAATTCAAAAATTTTTAAGGCTGAATTTAATCAGTCTAGAAACAATTTTAATACAAAACTTCTTGCTGATTTTTATTTAAGTACCAAATATTTTGTTTAATTCCTGTAAAAACATTTTGCGCATCAAACTCCAATGTTGTTTCAAATAATTTTACTTTTGAAGTTTTTAAAAATTGAATGCTATTTCCACTATGCATCGCTTTTTCTGCCAGATGCAAAGCAGCATATCCCAAATCTGCATTAAGGTACGGCGCTTTATGATAGTGATCTTTGAACCTTTGAGAAAATGTTGGAGAATAATTTTCTCTTTTTGTAAAATATAATTGCGGCAAGTCTTTTGCTGACATTAGTTTTTGATCGAGCAAGTCTTGCACAATAGAATTACTTAAATAAACAGGTTTTTTTATTCCTAGATTATTTATTCGTTTAAAAATATTAACTAAACTACTAGGCTGAGCATCAATATAAATAACATCAGGGTTTAAACTTTTTAATTTCAAAAGATTTGTATTCACGTCAGAAGCATTGACATCGGCATATTGAATCGCTCCCACAAACCTTCTTCCTTCCTTGGAAAATAATTCTTCCATTGCCGATTGCAAAGTTGAGCCAAAATCGGAAACAAATCTAACAATAGCCGCTGTTTTCCATGCTTTTTCTTGGACAAGTGGTTCATAAATTCTCACCCAATCTCTTAAATCACCGCCCATGATAAAATAATTTTCCCCAAATACCGTACCTTCACTAAGTAAAGTTTCACAGGAAAGAATGGGAATATTTTGTTTTTCCGCAATTTTTATAATACTTTTAATCCACCAGCTTCCGGTGATAATCAAATTAACTTTTTTTAGATCTACCAGATTGCGGTAAGCAGTAAGTGTATTTTTAGATTCTGAACCATCATCTTCTATTTCCAGTGTAATTTCTTTTCCTTCTTTTTCTAAATCAGCTACCGCCAAATTCACTCCCTCCAAAACTGCATTGCCATAATTTGCGGCAAATCCGGAAAGAGATCCCAGATAGCCAATGTGCAACTTCTGCTGCGGGTACCTTTTTTCTTCTGCCTTGGAATCCTTTAAAGGAGCAATGATCTGAATAATGAGAAATATTATTAGAAAGAAAAATTTTTGTTTCATATTAGTTCACCTCAAAATTGCTTGCTCCTAACCAGGAAAGATTAAAAATAGCTCGTGAAGTATCAGCATAAACCTGACTTTTAATCACAACTGCCAGATGCTCGCCTGGATTTAAGGAGATGATACTGACATTATCGTCATATATATAAACCAGGTTTTCTAAATAAAATTCCCGGGGATTTACAAAAAGCAAATTGATTTTTGATTCAATATATTCTTTGGGTAAAATATCTTGGAGAACATTTTCGCTATCTTTATGATAGTTGGAAATGATTTTAAAACTAAGATCTTTTTTAATTAATTTCGGCCAGAAATCTTTTAAGAGTGTAAAATATTTTTCCTTAAAACTCTGTAGGTTTGTATAATTTAAAACAGTAGTTTTACTTTCAAGAATTTGATTCAATACAGTTCGCACTCCTTCCTTGCTATCGTAAGATCGGATTTTAGGAACTTTTCCGCCAATACTTTTTTGCAACTCCAATAAAGTTGGAACTATTTTTTGGGCAAGCAAATATTTTTCACTGGAATCAGAAAGAATACGCTCCGGGTTTTCCGGAAGGTAATATTTTAAATTCTTTTTTTCGGTAACACTAATATATCCCTTTTCACTTAAAGTTTTTAGAATATGGTAACAATTTGTTCTATTAACTGAAGCTCTCTTGGCTATCAGACTGACATACGCTCCACCCAGCTCAAGCAGACAATAATAGACCTTGGCTTCCGGCTCGGTTAAACCGATTCGGCAAAGCGAATTGGTAATTTCTTCTAAATTCATAAACCGAATTTATAAGAATCAAAGCTTTTGTCAATACTCATCAACAATATTAGTCATTTTAAAATATACTTAACTATCTAATATTACGTGATTATTTTATTATCATAAAAATAATCTAACATCTTTTATCAAACTCTATGGACATGAAGAGAAAAATACTTCATTAAGCTTTGCTATGAAAACTGACACTAATCATCTTTGTTTAAATTGTTCCAATAAATTTACTCTGACCAATGAGGACTATAATTTCTTGGATAAGTTTAAAGTTCCTCCCCCTAAGTGTTGTCCCGAGTGTCGGCAACAACGTCGACTCGCCAGTAACAATGAAATGAATCTGTATCATCGCACTTGCGATTTGAGTGGAGAAAAAATCATTTCTAATTATTCCTCCGACAAACCATATAAAGTTTATGCCTGCAAAGCCTGGTGGTCCAAAGAATGGGATGCCTGTGATTATGGTAAAGATTATGATTTTTCCCGACCATTTTTTGAACAATATGCCGATCTATTAAAAGCAGTGCCCCATGATGCACGAAGAGTAAATTATCTTTTAGATGAAAATTCTGATTTTACTAATTATGCCGGCAGTAATAAAGATTGCTATTTGATTTTTCATGCTGATAATAACCGAGACTGCTTTTATGGATACGGCATAAAATTCTGCACTAGTAGTAGTGACTGTTACAATCTTTTTGACTCTGAACTTTGTTATCAAAGTATTGATTGTAAGAAATGTTACAATTTAAAATACTCGCAAAATTGTATCAATTGTTATGATAGCTATTTCTTAAATGATTGTATTGGCTGCAAAAACTGTATTGCTTGCAAAAATCTGGTACAAAAAGAATTTTACATATTCAATAAACAATATACCAAGAAAGAATATCAAAACTTTCTTCAAAAAAACAACTTTGGCTCCAACACGATAATAGAAAAAATCAGCAATGAACATCAACAACTTTGTTCAACTTTGCCTTACCGAAATCTAAGAATGATTCAAACGGAAGATTGTTTTGGCGATCAATTAATCGAATGCAAAAATGTCACAAATTCTTTTGATATAGCAAATTTAAGAGATGGTCGTTATTGCTATCAGCTTTATAACAACACCAAAGATTTCATGGACGTTTATCAGTTTGGACTGAATTCAGAACTTGTTTATGAGTCATCGATTGTCGGATACAATGCCAATAATATAAAATTTTGTCACAGTTGCACAGAACAAGTAAGCGATCTTAGTTATAGTCAACTTTGTTATCATTCCAGTTCATTATTTGGCTGTTTTGCGATGAGACATAAACAACATTGCATTCTTAATAAATCCTATAACAAGCACGAATATGAACAATTAATTCCAAAAATTATTGCTCAGATGAAAGAAACAGGAGAATATGGAGAATTCTTCCCAATTATACATTCCCCTTTTGCTTACAACGAAAGCATGGCTCAACTCTATTATCCTCTTACCAAAGAAGAATGTTTAGCCAAAGGCTATCAATGGAAAGAGGAAGAAGTTGAAATAAAATATCAAGGCAATTCCCCTCAAGTGCCGGACTCAATCCAGGAAGCAACTGAGGATATTACAAAACAAATATTTAGCTGTGAAACTACAAATAAACATTATAAGATTATTCCCCAGGAATTTAAATTTTACAAAAACAACAATATTCCCCTTCCGACAAAATGTTTTAACCAAAGACACAAAGATAGATTGGCTAAAAGAAACCCCAGAAAAATAATTCCGGCTAAATGCAATAATTGTCAAAAAGAAATTTTATCTACACAAGATCCTCAAGCAAAAAGGATAGTTTATTGCGGAGAGTGTTTTGAAGCGGTTTTGGAATAACTGGAGCGCGGACGTCCTCGTCCGCAACCTGGAACACAGTAAATCAGAGATTCTCAAGGCAAATGATAATTTTCTTTTTCGGTTAACTTTGAGACTTCTGTCTGAAATACGACCCAGGTTGCGGACGAGGACGTCCGCGCTCCAGTAAAATAAGTTCCTGTTACCTCTTATTTAACCATTTCGCTGCTAACGTAGTCATAAACAACGCCGTCAAAGAAATTCCACAAAAAGAAAGTAAAATATAAAATAAGCGAAAGCCCATCCCCATCGTGTTTAAATGTTCAGAAAAACCCCCAAAAGTAAGCAATGCCCCTGCTGCAAAAACCAGACTATCGCTAAAATTCAACTGGAGACAATAAACTAAAACTGCAATGAAATAAATTATAATAAAAATTGCTAAAACCCGAAAAGGCATCGTGCCGTAACCGGTTAAACACTCTTCCAGATATTGTTGAAATTTTGTTCCATAACTAACAGTATTATAGCGAGTAATTGCGGAACGAGATTGATAGTAGTAGTTTTCAGCCGGCACGCTTGCTCCTCCAGCAGAATAAGCCAGAGAAATTGTGGAGTAGAAATCTCCTAAACTATCGTTAGGAAGAAATTCATGTTTTTTATTGGCTTTAAATCGTAAATTAATTATTTCCACCTGATTGTTAAAAAAACAATCGGAGATATTGGAATTTTTTCCAAAAAAACAATTTCTAAAAATAACATTTTTAAAATCACAATTGGAGATCTCATTTCTATCCAAAAATTCACAATCAATAAACTCTACGTTTTCAAAATGCGAGGAAAAGAAATTGGAAAATGAAAATATACAATTAACAAATTTACAGTTATAGAAATTGCTAAAGCGAAAAGTGCCGATAAAATTGGCGTTCTCTATTTCAGAATTCCAAAATTTGCAATAACTAAAATCAATTCCTTCAAAATTACTTCCCTCTTTAAGAATAAATTTCCCAGCTAACTGAATCCCCTTTAGATCGCAGATATTTTCCAGGATCTTTAATTCTCCTTTTTCAAAGGGATCAAGTAAAAAATCCTCGTTTGCTCCATGTCTGATCAGATCAACTACCACTTTATAAGCATGGTTTCCTTCCTGCGAACTCCAACGCTCCGTAAGCATTTCCTTTTCTTTTAAATTATAACTGGCCACAAGATTTCTGGGGATATACATTGACAAGTTCCTACTTAATTTCCAGACCGGATAAACCTTGAACCAACCTAGGGTGAATACTTCTATTACAAACAATCATATAACTTTCTTCCAATTTCCAACTTCCCCCTTTCCAATCACTGACAATTGCCCCCGCCTCGGTACAGATTAAAACTCCAGCGGCATAATCCCAAACCTTATCTCCGGAACAAACAAAACCACAAGCCGCACCTCGGGCGACATAGGAAAGCTCTGGAACAGTTGCTCCTAGACGACGCACGGAGAAATCAGCGCAGAATATCTCTAATTGCTTATTGGCAAAAGCCTTAGATACCTGATCATAACCGGAATTAATAAAAAGAACAGGTCGGGAAAGATTTTTCTCTCTTTCAATGGAAATTCTTTGATCATCAATAAAAGCGCCCTCACCTTTAATGGCAGAAAGCACTTCATTTTGCATCGGATTACAAATCACTCCCAGCGAAGTCTCTCCATTTTCTACCAAAGCAATTGAGACAGAGAACAAGGGCAATCCACTTACAAAATTTGTTGTGCCGTCAAGTGGATCTACTATCCAAAATTTTTCCTTTGTGTCTAAGAACACTTTTAAATCATTTCTTTCATTTTCTTCAGATAAGATATCGATTTTTGTTTCTTTTAAAATATCAACAATGATTTCTTCACTTCCTTTATCAGACTCAGTAACTATTCCCTGATCTCCTAATTTTGGCTGAAAGTCTTTTTTATTGGAAGCAAACTGTAATTTCAAAAATTGCCCTGCAATTTTTGCAGCACTTAAAGCGATAGCTAGATATTCAGTGTTTGATTTTGAGGACATGTTTCTATATTTAAGCTACTTTGATCAAAAGTAAAAGAGCTTTTGATAACATCATATCCTATTACTATTATCGGAATAACTACCCCGGATAAAGAAGACAGTAGAATTAGATTTTGATCTTCCTGGACATTGGCATAAATAGATAAAGGCAGAGTAATCAATAGAGAATATGCCAATGATTTAAAAATTGCTTGGGCTGAAATGTTTTTAGTAAATAACACAAAGAAGGTTGGAACTAATGCGGAAGAGGCCAAGGCTCCTCCGATTAAAAATACCCAAAGCAGTTTCGGTTGCATTAGAGAAATTGTAATGCCGATTAAGAAAAAAAAGAGCATGGAGAATCTTGCAGCAAAAAGGATTTTATTATCACTGGCCTCTGGATTAATATATTTTTTATAAATATCAATGCTGCCAATGGAACTAATTGCACACAATGAAGAATCTAATGTCGAACATAATCCCCCAAAGGCCATAAAACAAAAACCATACAATGCCCAGCGAGGAAGCAAATAGGAAACAACATAAGCTCCTACTAACTGATTATCTGCAACTTTAATTAAATTTTTCTCAACTAATCCTATTCCAATAAAACCTAATAAAGAAAGTAAAATTGGTACAAATGAAAAAAATAAGGCGCCATAAGAAAATACTTTTACAATATCTTTGCTTTTAACAGCTAAAGCCCGTTGAAAAAACATTTGATCAGCAAGAGGGCCAGAAATTAAAGTCAAAGTCATTGGAATTGCTAAGTATAGCAAAGTGCTTGGTTCAATAATATTTAAATGTTTACCATCGAGGCCTCCTAATACATTTACTATATTTACTTCTTCTAAACTTCCAACAAAGCACCAAGGCACAATAATAAACACTATCAGTAAAACCATTAGCATTTGAATAACATCTGTAAATATTGAAGCTTTGAAACCGCCTGAAATCGTATAAGCCAAACTCACAGACCCAATTAACAAAATAGCTTTGGAAATATCTACTCCTGATAAAGCATGTATTAATAAACCACCGGCCAAGGTATTACATACTATAGCTGAAATTTGATATCCCAAAAAAACTACAAGATAAGAAAGATGTACTTCCGGATTTTTTTTAAAGCGGTAACCAACATATTCTGCCAAAGTATAACCAAAAGGAAATAGTTTTCTTAGTTGCAAGGCAAAAGGAATAAAAATAAAAAAACAAATTATATTAGGTAATGTAAACCAAAATATTCCGGCAAGACCTTTTAGATAAGCTTGCATTGAACATACAAAAATCGCCGGTGCCCAAATCCAACTTACTGCGATACTAAGCGCCGCTCTTAAAGAAGAAACTTCTCTTTTGGCAACTAAGTATTCATCTTTATCTTTTAAATGTGGAACAAATAAACGGACGAGAATAATTATAAAAGCGGAAAATGAAAAAAATAGCAGATAGCCTTCAAAAGCACTTAAAACGAACATAAGTTATCCTTTTAATATTTGAATAATTGCAGCATTTTTATCATCTTAGTAAGTGGTGGCAAATATCACGCTATGGTGGT
The DNA here is from genome assembly GCA_964405665.1 of uncultured Bdellovibrionales bacterium. Classification (GTDB taxonomy): domain Bacteria; phylum Bdellovibrionota_C; class UBA2361; order SZUA-149; family CAZDWZ01; genus CAYOOT01. The sequence continues at coordinate 10,010 of CAYOOT010000061.1, forward strand.
AATCTATCCCACAATATAAGCTAACTATTTGAGTTTTATAGAAAATGTATAAAGATATTTTTGAACAAATCGGCTTAGCAAAAAATGAAGCAAGAATTTACGAGACTTTACTTCGAGAAGGTGAATGTTCCGTTGCCAAAATTGCCACAAAATCAAAAGTCCACAGAAGAAACGTTTACGATTCTCTAAAAAGACTTTTGGAAAAAGGACTGGCTTTTGAAATCTTGCAAAAAAATGAAAATCATTATCAAGCAGTAGATCCGGATAAGCTGATGGAGTTTGTTCATGAAAAAGAGCGGATGCTTACAAATGTCCTGCCGGATCTTCGTTCTCTATATCGATCTACTCCTCATGAACAAGAAGTTTTTATTTATCGAGGAATTGAAGGTTGGAAGAATTACATGCGAGATATTTTAAGAGTGGGAGAAGATTGCTATTTTATTGGCGCAAAAGGTGCCTGGATGGATAGTCGCTTAAAACATTTCTTTCCACAATTTATCCAAGAAGCCAAAAGAAAAAAAATAAATTATTATCATCTATTTGATTATGAAATAAAAGAATCTGCTCATCCCATATTAAAACATGTGGGGAAAAATTATAAAATTATGCCTCAAGGATATTCTACCCCGGCAGCCATTGATTTCTTCGGAAATTATGTAAATATTATTTCTAATATCAAAATAGGAACACTGGATGAGGATTTTTCCTTTACTGTAATAATCAATTCACAAATAGCCGATGCTTTTAGGATTTGGTTTCGATTTATGTGGGATTTTTGTCCGGAAGTAAAGTAATCGACATTTGTTTGTGGATTAAAATATCCCGGATTTAGAAGTATTCTTAATGCTCCTAATTCTACTAAAGGATAAGTTGCTCAATTTTTAGCTAAATAATGTTGTGCATGGGCAAGTATCCAATAAACATAAAGACATATTTTAATCTTCTACATTATATCTAAGTCGATTAACTAATTCCAAAGTTCCAACTCGGGCATTTTTATTAATAGGCAAGGTTGGGAAATCATCCTCTTCATCTCTAAGAGACGCTTTTGGTTTAAGAGCATCTTTTAATAAACGACTAAAAGTTTTGAAATAAGCGGACTAAAGTCCGCGCTCCGTACGTATTATGCCTTTAATTACGTATACGGAAATTCCAATTAATTACACAGTTTAATTTACAGTCTCAAAAAAATTAAAACTTTTATTGATAAACTAATTTGCTATAACATTCTTCACAATATATTTTATAAGCACTTTCCGGCAAAGAGCCAGTCCTGATTTTTTTCTGACATTTAGTGCAATTGCTTTCTAAAAGTTTACGCGAATTGCGACGTTCCAAGCGGTCCTGATGACGCTGATAGGGAGAACGTCGGGGCAGAGGTAAACCCATTTTTTGATAAAAATTAAATTCTTGAGCAATGATTTTATAAGGCTTTTCCGAGATCTCACAAGTGAAAACTTGTTTAATAAAATCACTAGAAACTTCTGCTATACCATCAGGAATTTCGATTTTCTTGCTATTATTTGTGGTCTTCTCATCTTTTTCCTTCCACAAAAATCCACTTTTTAAAGCTTCAGCTTTAAAAAGTGGGAAATATTCCTGGGCCACAGTTTCATTATAGCCAAAAGCTGAAATGTTAGTCGGAAAAAATTCTCCCCACTCTCCCACCTGTTGCATTTGTTCGATAATCTTCGAACGAAGAGCAAGATAATCTTCTTTGGAATATTGTTTGTTCAAAATACAATACTCTTGTCGATGCAAACCAATGCAGCCAAATAAATTAGCGGAATGATTACAGAGGTCGCAATAAAAAACGTTATTACAATAATGACTGGCCATGCAAAAAGCCGAAAATTTCATATTCAAGGTGCTGATCAATTCACAGGAAACTTCCGGATCATAAAGCGAATAATTAAGATCATAACAATCTTTGGCATTCAAGACATCGTAGAGATACTTACAATCCTCACAGTCGGAAATATTGAAAACGTGCTGGCAATTTTTAGATGATTTAATATCGTTACCGCTACAATTCTCAGAATTAAGTGTATACATATCACGATGAATTGCATTCCTTACTACTTCATTCCACCAACGTTCTTTGGCCTTTGTTAAACCAGAATAAGTATTTAACTTTAGTTGTTCAATTTGGGCTAAATAATCCTGCTTTGTATATTGTTTGTTAAAAATACAAAATTGACTTTGGCGAAGATTCGAACAAAAGAGACAATTTTTACAGCCTTTTAAATCAAAACAAAAAAAGCAGTCAAAGCTATCTTCTAAATAAATAGAATAAACTACGTTATAACAGCGATAACAACTAATCGCTTCATAACAAAGTTCTGAATTGTAGACAAAGGTGCAGTCCACACAGTTTCTGGAATTCTTGGTAAAGAGATTGTAATAACAATCTTCATTTTTCTCCCCTGCAATATCCAAATAACAATTCTTGTCATCACCGCAATAATTGCAATAATCGCTGTTTTCACAATTTACAATATCAACTCCCAATCTTGGAACTTGCAGCATCAGCGCCTGCCATTGTTCAAAAAAACTTTTGGAAAAATCATAGTCCCGACCATAATCCAAAGGATTCCAAGCATCGCCATACCATTCTTGAGGTTGATAAACCGGGAAAGGAGCATCCGGAGGATAAATAGAAATCATTGAGCTGCCGGAAAGACTGGATTTCCTGGTATAAAAAGTCCGATCATTTCGCCAGCTCATCCGACGTTGCACTCGGCAATCACTGCAATAAGTCGGAGCAGGAATATTTAATTTTTTATAAAATTTCAGATCTTCCGGGGCAAGTAAAAAGGTTTGATTGCAAACTGCACAGTTTAATTGCGACATGATTAATACTTTACCTAAAATAATTTGAGAAATTGGGAACAAGCATCCCTTAAATAATATACACTAGAATAAATTTTACAACATTAAAAAAGAATTATAAATAGCTCATAGACGATCTTGACTTTTTACTTCCTCTGCCAATTTCCTTGGAAGTTCTAATCTTTTTTGAAATTTAATAGCAAGATTGTTTTCTTTGAAAGTAATTTTTTGATCAGCATTCATAATTTGCCAAATTGAAGAAAAGAGTTGTTGTTTTTCTTCCGCACTGTAATTTTTATTCAAAAATTGATCGATCGTAAATTTTTCATTTCTAAAATAAGTGGCTTTTTTTAAAACTTCTTCGGCCTGCTTATTGTTAATTTGAAAATTCTGTTCTAGAATTCGAGAAGCGATTCTAATCTCTTGTTCAGAATAGTCATTATCGACACCTGAAACTTCAAGTAATAAGCTTGCCAAAATAATTTGCGAATCCTTATCTTCAGGCTCTGATGAACTTTCGGCTTCTAAGAATCTTATTTCATTCTTAAAAACATTCCATAATTTATATGAAATAATATTCTTTCCGAATTGAATAAAAATATATAGAACAAAGACTCCCGCTATCGCAAAATGCAAACCATAATTGGCTATACCTTTTGTGTTATTTTCGATCAGAACTCGCAATTTGCTTTTCATAAAAGCAAATCCTTAGATAATAATATACTTAAATTGATTTGCTGTGTTATAGAATATAAGCTTAATTACAGTAATTCAAGTGCTTATGAAAAAAAGACTCTAGTATAAGCTGAAATTTTTGAAGCATTGGAATAATTTAATTTTATTTAAGAACTATAGTTATCAATGTCCTGGATAGCATTACTTGCCGAATATTTCCTCTACAGTTTTTGGTATTACCTCTGCCAACCTAATTAAGTTCTTTGGGTTTTGTTTATTCCAAGCTTGAACTTCATCTTTTAAACTATGCCCCTTCCCTAAAACTATCAAATAAACTGCTTCTTTTTGTTGACCGGCAGTTTTAACATAATGAACATCTCTTTTATTCATCAGTGCCATGGCTTTTGGATCTTTATCAATTTCCGTATTCGGATGGGCAAGGGCATAATCCAAGTTTTCTTGATGTAATATTGGATCTTCCGGTCCTATTAATTTTATTTTTCCTTCCGCTACTACACGATATGTTCCATCCGTCTTTTTTGTATCTTCAACAATTTCCCTCAGCGCTTGGTAATCTCTAAATCTACTTAGATCTTCAATGAAATTTGCAGGAATTTTTTTAGCTTTAGCTAATTCAATAAATTTTTCTGTTTCTTCTGAATTTCTAACCGGAAATCCTGCTTTTATTAAATCCACTTGATATTTTTCATAAAATTCAGAAAACTTTTTTAATTGCTCTGGATAACTTGCATATTGAGTTGCTTTTTTAGGATCCATATTTTCCAGATGAACTTTAGAAAGGCCGCCCTGGTCGACAAAGTGTCGTATGATTTTTTCAATTTCTTTTTGACATTGAGGAACTGCTTTGAATTGTTTTTCCAGATCCGCTCTTTCTTCTTTAGATAGTTTCAATTTGTCTAAATCAATAGCTCCATTATTATGCATTTGTTGGATCACAACCAACAAGCGATCTCTTTTTTGTGGTTTTCCATTAATCCAATTAACAGAAGCTATATCTTGAGAAATATTGCCTAGGGCTTCAACAATTTTTTCTGGCTTCATTGTTGCAGGAAGATTTGCCTCTATCGGTTGAAGTGATTCTCTAGAAACAGTTTCTGTTTTTTGGTTACTCTTTTTAACCCCAGTATTTGTTTCGGGCATAAGATCCTTTAATAAATCATAGCTACTTAGTAATTATTATGAACGTTTTTCTTAAAAATGTTGCAATAACAGTTGCCTTGAAAAAAGTTTACTTATATCCTATCAACACTATAGGCTCTTGATCTTGCAATTTAGAAAATTTAAATTTCCTCTTCGACTTCGGCCAGAAAAATGTGTAATAACTAGATAAATTCTCCTTAATTCTTATACTCTGAAATTTAATAAAACTACCTAGAGTGAAAATGCATATTTAGAAAAATTTTCATAATTCATAAATTAGAAAATTTAAATCCAATAAAATCAGCTAGTTGCATAAGAGACGCAGATCGCTGTCCAAACTAAATAAAAAGTCGAATTAATCCGATAACTTAAGCTTAAGAAATAAAAATTTATTTGAAAATAATTATCAACCTTGATCACACAAGGACTAGTTTTTTGTTAAAAAAATTCTTGAAATTTTTTATTGTGATCCTTATTTCGGGATTTCTCGTTAAATTTTATTTAACTAACCATAGTAATTCACTAATTCCAAACAAAAATGATCCCAAACTTGATCCTAAATTATTTAATATATCGGCAGATGCTGTAGAAATCCCTGAGAAACGTACAGAAAAAACCGCAACTTTTTCTTTAGGAGGTGGTCGATATGCTACAACCTCCGATGCTTCTCCCATATTTACTTTCGATGAAAATAAAAAATTGGTTCCTCTTGAGTCTTTTGGAAAAAAGATCGAAAACAAGTTTATTTTTAATCGGCTGCCCAATCGTGTTCATGTTGCAATTGATTTAAACCACCCAGAATATACGCAAGAACAAGACGGATACAGTTTTACACTTTCCTATGCAATTAATGTTCCTGGTTTTGTTGAAAATGAAAATACAGTTGCTTATAAATTAGCCGACGGGGTTACTTTACGCTGGGAAGTGGTGGGAGACAAAGTCAGGAAAACAATTACTATAGAAAAAGCTGGGAGTTTGCCCGATCTTTCATTTGCAATAGATACTTCAAAAAACCTTATCCAGAGATTAGAAAATAATCTCATTTATTTCGAAGATATTGATTCTAAAAAAACAATTTTTCTCACAGAACACCCCTTTCTTGCTGATACACAATGGACAACTCTTCCGGAAACTGTGGTTATCGTAGAAACATCTGCTGGGAGATATAACTATCAATATGAACAGCAAAACCTACCATATCCTTATATTTTAGACCCATCTTCTGGACCGAATAGTTCAGCAAATATCGCTAATGATAACAGTATCGGAACTGTTGCTTGGACCAATGCTGGAAACGTAGCAAGCAGCGACAATACACGAGCAACTGCCAGTCTTGCTAAAACAACAAGTAACTATCTCAACACAACTAACTATGGATTTAACTTATCCACTACATCCACCATTGATGGGATTGTCGCTGAAATCGAACGCCGTGAATCTGCAAATGGATTGATCACCGATAGCACAGTCAGACTTGTTAAAGGTGGAACGGTACAAGGCAACAATAAAGCTTCTGCCACTGAGTGGACGACAGCTGAGAGCTACTTTACTTATGGTAGTAGTAGCGATCTTTGGGGACTTACTTTTTTATATTCTGATATTAATGCTACTAATTTCGGATTTGTGTTATCTGCATACGGAGATGATGCAGGTGGTGGTACTGCCAGCGTTGATCACATGCGCATGACAGTTTACTATACAGATGCTGATACTACTGCCCCAACTGTTACCAATGTTACTTCTTCTACCGCTAATGGTTCTTACAAATCAGGTGATACAATAAGTATCCAGGTAGTTTTCTCTGAAGCGGTCACTGTAAATACTACTGGGGGAACTCCTTACATAACCTTAGAAACAGGCAGTACTGACAGAAACGTATCGTACAGCTCTGGTTCTG